>JAICXK010000362.1 GCA_025980435.1 Bryobacteraceae bacterium | reverse complement strand
TTATTGCGAAGGGCCGTGTCGGCGGCTTCCTGTTCAGAAGGCGGAGCGGCGTCAGCCATAGCGTTGGATTGGAGCGGCCGGACGCGATCGGTGGCTGGATACCCGAGCACAACCGCGAGCATCATCTCGTAATAATCTTTATCCAGATTATCGGAACCCAGACGTTCCTGCGAAACCGCGAGATTTACCTGCGCGCGCTTTAAATCGAGTCCGAGTTGGGTGCCTTCGCTCACAGCGGCGCTGGTGGATTCAACCACTTTCTGCAAGCTTGGAATCTGGCCCGAGATGGTCTCGCTCTCGTGTTCCATCTGGCTGGCGGTCAGGAACAGGTCGGCGGCCTGATAGGCGACATCGTCCGCTTTCGCCTGGGTGCCGAATTGAGCCCCGCGCGCGGTTTCGCGAGCCGATGCAAGCTGATAGCTCTTCGGTCGATTGAACAACGCCTCTTCGGTCCTCACCTGGAAAAGGCTGGGCGCGTTTCCTTCGATGCTGTTCGGGTAGCCATACGTGTAGGCAAGACCACTGCCGGCGTAGACATGCGGACGGAATGGGTCCTGGGCAATTTTGATGCCCTCGTGCGCGCGCTGCTCGTCCAGGCGCGCGAGAGCTACGTCGGGATTCTGACGGGAGGCGATTTCGAGCGCCTGCTGAAGCGTCAGAGGGTGAACCTCCGCGCGAGCGAAGCTTACAGAGACAAGTAAGAGACCAGCAATTTTCAGCTTGAACACAAGTCCATGCTAGCGTGCAATAGATGGGAAGGGACCTGGTCCCGGTTCCCGAAAATGGTCGCGCCACTTGCGCCTGACCGCGCCAGCGCTTCTATTGCACAGTCATTTTCCGCCTAGAATAATAAGCCGTATCAGAACTCCGTCGACCGCACCGATTGTTGCGAAAATCGGCACCATACGCCTCGCGTCTACTAAGACGTCGTACAAGTCCATATTCGGCAGATCGAAATACAACCAAAGCAGTTGTAAACAGAGGGTTCCGGCCACAGCGAATTTCCACAACTGGGTCCATTTCAAACGGTGAAGTAAGTAAATAACGGGTATACCAACGAAGAGAAACAGTAAATAACCGGGCCAAGAAGCTTCCAGCGCGTAAAGCAGAATACCAAGTATTTGCTGGGGGGTCACCTCCAATAAGGGCTTTACCATTATGGCTAGGCGGATAAACAACAGTACGAGAATGGTTAACGGAGGAACGATGGCAAGTGCAAGTATTGCCCTCCCGACGGGAAAATGTACGGGCGAGCCGCGAGAAGTTGTAACCGAGGACATGCTGATCAATCTACACCGTGGCGAAAAATCGAGAAACGACAAATGAATTGATATCCGATAGGTCTGCGGTTAACCGAGCTTGCCTCGGCGCCGATGCGCCGCTTTGCGTCCGGCAGATCGCCATCACGGATGCCGAAGCCGCCGCGAGGCTTTCGGCAGAACTGGGCTATCCCGTTTCACCGGAGGAGATGCAGAAGCGCATCCGGGAGGTTGCGAATTTGGCCGAACACGCCGTGTATGTCGCATGTGTAGCAAACGTGGTGGCCGGCTGGATTGACGTTGGCATCGTGCATCACCTTCAGGCCGAAGCATACGGCGAGATTGGCGGTTTGGTAGTTTCGAGCGAGTATCGCAGCCTCGGGATCGGTCGGAAACTGGTGGCGAGGGCGGAAGAATGGGCCAGAAGCCGCGGGGTGAAGAGGATGATTGTCAGATCGCGGATCGCGCGCGAAGCAGCGCACCGCTTCTATCTTCGAGAAGGGTATGAGCGGACGAAGACGTCCGCGGTGTTTTCGAAAGCGCTGGCGTAGAGAGCCTAAGTAAGGCATTGCCTCGCTCTATTAGCAGGCGTTTTTGTCAGGTAAGCTCTTCGAACTGCGTAATGCGTACTTCACGATCCGGAAAAATGGCGCGAATCTCCAAGCGGCCGCCTAAGGCTTCCACATACTCTGACAGCGTACTCAGGTAGAGATCTGTCCTGTGTTCAATTTTCGAAACTTCACCCTGGTTCACCCCCAAACTCTTAGCGAGTTTGGTTTGAGTCATTTGCCTTGCTTTGCGCAGTTCTTCCAGTGGCATGGCCGCCATCGTTTCGCGCACACGTTGCACGATCTTCTGCCGGCGATCAGATGGCATCGCATCGATCAACTCACGAAATTTTCGCGTTTGCATTCAGAATTTACCTCCGGCCGCTAAGAGAGCGCGCAGATACTGAGCCCGTTCGGGAGAACGGAGCTGACGCAGAGCTTTCGCTTCGAGCTGGCGAATGTGCCCGCGGAGAAAATCGAACTCCTGTCCTATATTTTCCGGCGTGTACTCGCGTTCGCAGCCCATATCCTTCCTTCGGAGTTCCTCCAAGTAGTGCTGGTAGATTCGGTCCGCAACCGGCACGAACTGCTCATACCATCGGCCATTGCCGGTTTTATCTCCGCCGATCAGAAGAATCGCAGTCCGTAACGGATCAAAAATATAAAGTGTCCTTAACGGTCTTCCTCCACTCTGAATGCGCAGTTCACGCATACCCGAGTGTCGTGAACTGCGCACCTTAGAGCTATGTGGAAAGCCTAAGCTTGGCCCGAGTTCTGTAAGAAGAGACACTGTGTAGGCGACGTCATCCTGTTGGCTCTCAGAGAGCGTCATCCACCATTGGCCGAATTCATCCGTGAACTCCACCTCCCAGGTCACTACATCATTATGCCTTAAACAGAATATTCTGTCAACGGAATTCAGGTACTAGAAAAGTCGACCACGGCCCGGGAATGGATACAGGGGAAACGCGCGCAGTCTGGCCCGATCCGCGCGCGGTTCTATTTATGGTTCAGGTTCACGCGGCGGACAAACTTGACTGCTTTGTTCTCGAACAGTTGAGAAATGACGGCGTCGGGAACGGGCTGATCGGTTTCCACAATCGAGATCGCGGTCAGCGGTGTGCCTGCTTTGCGGCCGGAATCGGCAGCATCCTGGCGGCCGAGAGCAAAATTTGCGATATTGATGCCGTTCTTTCCGAGAACGGTTCCCAGGAAGCCGATCACGCCCGGCACATCTTCATTTCTCGAATACATCAGGTTGCCGTCGAGAGTCGCCTCACAAGGAATGCTATCCACTTGCATGAGACGGGGCTTATCAAGCACAACCGCTCCGACCACGGAGAAAGCGCCCGAATCGGATTGGAGCTCGATGCGGATGGAATCCATCTGGGCCTGGCCGGGCTCGCGCTGTTCGATCACGCGAAAGCCGCGCTGTGTGGCAATCTGCATTGCATTCACCACGTTGGCGCGATGTTCCATAGAGCGGCTAAGCACTCCAGCCAACCCGGCATTACGGAGGATCTGCGTATTGTTATCGGCGAGGCGGCCGAAGTATACGAATCGAATCGTATGAGGATTGCCCTCAGCGATGTGACTGAGAAACAGGCCCAGGCGTTCGGCGAGACTTACGTAGGGACCCAACGTGCGATACTGCTCCGCGGTCATGGCGGGCATGTTCACGGCATTCAGAGCGACACCGCTGGTAAGGTAATCGATCAACTGTTCGACGATGCGGGTACCGACGATCTCCTGCGCTTCCTCCGTCGACCCGGCGATGTGCGGGGTGGCAACAACAGGTTCAAGCTGCAGCAGCGAGCTCTCGCCGGGAGGCTCTTTCTCAAAGACATCGAGCGCCGCGCCGGCCACCTGACCGCTTTGCACGGCCGACTGCAACGCCGCGCCGTCAACGAGCTCGCCGCGAGCGCAGTTCACCACACGAACACCGCGCTTCATATGAGAGAAGGCGTCCGCATTGAGCATGTGGTCCGTCTCGGGTGTGAGCGCGACGTGCAGCGTGATGTAATCGCTCTGCTGATAAAGCTCGGGAAGGGAAACGAGCTCAATTCCAATGTCGTGCGCCGTTTGCGGGCTCACGTACGGATCGTTCCCGATGATGCGCATCTCAAAAGGCTTGGCGCGCTTTACAACTTCGCGGCCGATACTGCCGAGCCCGACGATGCCGAGCGTTTTGCCGCGCAGCTCGTTGCCGAGAAACTTCTTCTTCTCCCATTTGCCGGAGCGGATGGAACTGCTGGCCTGCGGAACGGAGCGGGCCATGGAGAGCATGAGGGCGAGCGTGTGTTCCGCGACGGACAC
>JAICXK010000222.1 GCA_025980435.1 Bryobacteraceae bacterium | reverse complement strand
TTCCTCTTGCGATCTTTCAGATGCAAAAGCACGATGTTGCCGTGATTCTTTTGAATGTAATCGACGGCATCGTAGTTGGCGGCTGTGAAGTGGCCGATATCCAGGTTAATCCGGAAATATTTAGACATCGCGAGGGCTTTCGCAAAGCTCGCAGGGGTCGCAAACTGCTTTGGGTCCTTAACATTGGAGTGGCCGTGCATCGCGATAATCAGCTTGTGTTTCTCAGCGAAAGGCGCCACCCGCTCGGCCACGGGGAGAGTGGTGGAAGCGGTAATGATATCCACGCCAAGCGCCTTCGCCATAAGAAAGCCGCGGTCGATCTCTTCATCGGTGAAGCGCTCGTTAAAGCTGAGATTGTAGGCGTAGAGGTTGATACCGGCACGGTCGAATTTCGCGCGAACCTGCTTGAAATAATCGAGCGGCACGCTCAGCCTCCAATCGTGAAGCTTTTTCTCCTGAGCGGCGCGGGCGGCTCGCCGCTGGTCGCTGGTCATATTTTCCCGCTGAAACTCGTGCTCCGGCGCGGTCGTGCCGCCGAGTTCGATGTGCGGCGAAAACAGCTCACAGTCGCCGAGGCCGTCCGCGACCATGGCCTTAATCGCATCGTCTAGCGGAAGGTCGCGGAAGCTATAAGACTGAACACCGAGCTGAACGCCGTCAATCTTCGAGTTAATCTTTTGGGCGAATGCGGCAGAGAGGGGCACGCCGGCCAAGGCAAGTTTGAGGACATCTCTTCTGGATGAAATCATGAGCTCGTAGCAAAGAGAACAGTATACGCCGGACCCGGTTCAGTGTGATGCTTGGGTCGGTCCGGGCGATTTCCCGTTGATCGTGAAGATGTTCATGCCGCCGCGCGTGATGTCGATCGTCTTCTGGTAGGAGCCGGTCGAGGTAATCTTATGCTCGCCCGCGCGCAATCGTAGAGTCAGGGGCGTCTCGCCCTTCGGCTGGCCATCGATGCTGATCGGCATTTTTTCCGGATCGGAATAAAGGCGGACGGTCTCGAGATTGTCCTCGAGCAAGACAAACCGATCCTTCTCTTGGGGCACCTGGATGATTCCTTGCGCTGTCCTGTAATCGGGAGCAGACATCGTAAAGGTGTGGCGTCCGCCATGCAGCGGCAAATCGCAAGGGGTGGCGCACTTGAGAGCGTCGTCCCCGTCCACAACAATTTCCGCCGGGGGGCTGCTCGCAAAATGAACCGGCACTTCGGCGTTGGTGGTCTGCGATGCACCCGGCGCAGGAGAGGGAGTCTGCGCAGGAGCCGGCGGGTTCAGCGACGGAGCGGTAGCGTTGGCTTGTCCGGTTTGCGGAGCAGACGTATCTGGCGGGCGGGCGGCGGATTCCTGTGCAGCTTTTGGTGGTTGTACGACCGAAGGACGGAGGCCGCCATTCGTGCGGAGCATCCAAGTGAATAAAAGCGCTCCGCTGACGAGAACTAATATTACTGCCGCTATTCCAACCTTCCTCTTTGAGAGGCCTTCACGGTCGTCCTCTTCATCTACATCCCGAGCGCGAATCAATTTCGGACCGCCGTACTCATTTGGGATGAGGGCGCGAACAGGATCCTGAGGGATCTCTCTCGAATATCCAGCGAGGGTGTTGACCCCGAAGCCTGCACCTGCGCGGGCAGCGGAAGCATACCCAAGGTTCAAGCGCGCCGATTCATTCTGAATCTCAGGAACCTGTAGGGCAAGCGCGGCAGAAATTGTGTTTCGAAATTGAGAAAGGCCAGGTTCGTTCGGATACTGCTGAAGCCCCTGCTCTATCACCTGCAGGGCGCTCGCGAGCTTACCCTGCTGCTCAAGAGCCCGCGCTTCGGACGTAAAACGATCAACCTGTTCCTGATGACGCATGTGTTCAATCAGAAGTGAAACGCTGGCTGCTCCCTGGTCACCGGGACTGAGGTCAAGAGCTTCGTGGATGTAGGGCCGGGCAGAACGCCAATCCCGGGGCGCGACGATACGAGCATGTTCCACGAGAGTGGCCGAGAGTCGCGCGGCAATGGAAGGATCATCCGGATCCAACTCCCGGGCGGCGCGCAGCTTTTCGATTGCGACTGCGCGAATGCCGGCATCCGCTAAGCGCTGGGCTTCCTCAAGAAGAGCAGCCGCCTGCGTGCGTCCCTGAACCGGTTCGTGTTCGCCCGCAACAAGCGCTTGGCCACCGTCGACCTGCCCGGTATTGACTTCCTGCCTCAGAGACTCTTCCTGCTTGCGGTTCAGCCGCTGGATCTCAAGCTCAAGTCCCGGGTATTGGCTGTAAATGCTTCTAAGTACATCCCATTGGTTGGAAGCTTCCAGAAACTGTCCTTGCGATTCGTAGTGCCGCGCGCGGCTGACAATCGAATTCACAAGGTTGCGCCGCTCCGTCACGATCCGATAGGAATGTTGAAAGGTCTGTTCCTCCGGAAACTGTTTCGCGGCTTCCTTGAGAAGCGCACACTTTTTGTCCAGGTCCGTTTCAGCCTCAATTCGAGTATGAAAGCGGGCAATCGAGGCCGAATTCTCCTGGCGTTGGAGATCCTCAGCTTCGATTTTGAGCGCCTGGAACAGGGGTTCGCGGGGGCGCCGGCTCAGAACCGTCCGGCAAATCCCGAGAGTTTTTTCAAAATCGTGGGATTCCAGAGCCTTCTTGCCCTCGTTGTAAGCGTTCCGCAGCTCATCGCGTTCCGAGCGAATCTGTTCGTGGAAGGCCAGGTATTGCGCCTCCGTATTCGGGTGTCCGGGCGCAAGCTTGCCGAGTTCAATCACTCGTTCGAGTTTGCTGATTGCGGTGCTGATTTCTCCGTTGCGATACGACTTGAGGGCGGAATCATAGAGCTGCTGTTTTTCCTGGCGCAGTTTCGCCACCTGCTGCTCACCGCTGCCAATCTCGGCCAGCAAAGCTTTCGCGGGTTCGTACGAACGATCGATCTTGAGAATCTCGTCGACCGCCTCCCGCGCCTTGCTGAAAAGTTTGTTATCGGCGTGCTGGCGGGCGATCTGATGCCATCGATCGAGTTGCGTGGCGCTTCGCTGGGATTCGATGGCGCTTTTGAGCGCGAGCGCATCGACATTGGCGGGCTCCAGACTCAGAACGCTCTGCACTTTTTGCAAGGCAAGCGGATATTCTTCCTCTTCCATCCGGGTACGGGCGCTGTCGAGGAGCTGCTGAACGGTTTTCGCCCGCGCGGCTTGCTCGGCCTGGATACGCAGAAGCGAGATTTCCGGATCGATATTGCCCTCGGATTCAAGCTCGTTGATGATCTCCATCGCGAACTGGTAGTCGCCCTCGTTCAGAGCCTTGCGAACGCGAGTGATGCGCGGCAGGATTTTGTTCCGGTCAAACACTTCAATGCGCTCGTTCCTGGCGGATCGCTGCAGCAAGTCGGCGAAGTCCCTTACGCTTGAGAAGCGATGATAGGGCTCCTTGGCGAGCGCTCGCTGGACGGTCTGGCTGATCTGGACGTTAACCGCGGGATTCAGATCGGATATCGAAGGAGGCATGCGCGATCGAATCGCTTCAATCAGTTCCTCCGCGTTCTTTCCCTCGAACGGCTTCCGCCTGGTCAACGCTTCGTAGCAGACGACTCCGAGTGACCAGATATCGGACCGGGCAGTGGCCGATTTCAAATCGAGCTGTTCGGGAGCCATGTACTGCAGAGTCCCTTTCACTCCGGTCCTGGTCTCGGCATCGGCGAGATGCACGACACCGAAATCGATGATCTTAACCGTGTCGTCATCCATGACAAACAGATTGCTCGGCTTAATGTCGCGATGAATAACGCCCTGATCGTGGGCGGCTTGCAATCCTCGGCAGGCCTGAGAGATGATCTCAACGGTCCGCTCCGGCGTAAGGCGCTGGCTTGAACTTTTGATCAGCTTGTCGAGCGTTGTCCCGGGAAGCAGCGGCATCACGAAATACGGCTGTTTCCACTGATTCTCAACAAACTCCCCGATATCGAGAATGTCAATGATATTGGGATGGCAGAGCCGGGCGAGGACGCCCCACTCCTTGTGGAACATTTCGATGGAATTGTGATCGGTCGCGCCCTTGATGGTTTTAACCGCAACGAAGCGTTTGGTTACGTTGTCAAAGGCCTTGTAGACAACGCCCATGCCGCCTTCGCCAATAGGCGGGCTTTCGATGCGGTAACGGCCGGCAACTATGCTCGAGCCCGCCATAGTCGGTTCCTGTGGATTAACCAGCATACCAGGAGTGCGGAGAGCCCATGTGTAGGATCGCGAACGTCAAAAGACCCCGAACAGAAGATCCGGCCTGCACTACAAGCCGGGCTCTTGCGAACAGCCGCGAGGTACCACCGACCCGAATGAGGCCACGGAACATGACGGGCAGACCCTCGTCTCTCTAATTTTCACATGGCCGGGGTTGGAGAGATGGATGGAAGAGGTGCCAGCCCTCGCAGACGGCAAGACCGTCCGCGCCACCAGTGCATTCAGAAGTCCAGCGAATCACGATAGCCTCTGTCACCCCACTCAATGAGGCGAGGCGCATCTTCAGACCACCAGACGAGAACGCGTCCGGTCAAGGATCGATTTTCAGCGAGTCGGACGACAGCATCCGAAATCTGATCAGTGGTGAGTAGCCGAGCAGGCACGCCGCGGGCGACCCGCTCGTCTGGCGTAAGAGATTCACAGTAATTCCGCACTTCATCCGTCCCGATCCAGCCGGGCGCGAGACAATTGACACGGATGCCGTCGGCTTCCGCCAGCGGCGCGAGTCTTGTAGTCATGCGGATCATCCCCGCCTTTGCAACGTCGTAGCCAGGAATGCCGCCCGGCGTCTTTCGACCATGCCAAAGCGCCGAAATGGAAGCTAGGTTCACAATTGCGCCACCGTCTCCGCGACGCATAGCTTCGACTGCATAACGAGTGGCATACATGGCGCCCAGCAGATCGGTCTCGATAGCATCCATCCAGCTTTCGATCTCCGGAGTGCCGTGCGGTGCTGAAGCGTTGTTGACCAACACGCTCAAGCCACCATAGGTCGCCTCCGCGAAGGACACTAACTCTCTTACCCGGGATTCGCTGCGTACGTCGGCTCGAAAAAATGTTGCGCGGCCGCCTTTTCGCTCGATTGCGCGAACCGTATCCTGGCCGCCCGCTTCATCGATGTCAGAAACGACGATCGCAGCGCCGTCCATAGCAAAACGGGCTGAGATGGAACGCCCGCACCCGCTTCCGCCTGCTCCGGTCACGATCACAACCCGATCCTTTTTGAGCATCTGTCAATGGTATTTCTTTCACCACCGGCCTTACTCTTCCCGCAGGAGCCTGGATGGATCGACGGTAAGCGCTCTCCGAGCTGGAATGGCGGCCGCTGCGATGCCTAGCAAAGCCATCGTCAGCACCACACTCCCTATGACCAAGGGATCCCGCGGATTCGCCTGATATACAATCCGCCCGAGTAACCGATTGGCAAAAACGCCTGAAAGCAGCCCAACTAGCGATCCCACGCCGAGCAGAATGATCGGACGCTTCAATGCCGCGCTCATCACTTGTGCGCTGCGCGCGCCCAATGCCACACGGATGCCCAATTCCTTCATCCGACGGCTGACGCCGTAAGCAGCCATTCCGAAGATGCCAGTTACCGCCAGCATCGCCGCCAGCAGCCCCATCACGCCCAGCGCCGCTGTCGCCGCGCGGGACGGGAACAGCTCGCTATCCACCGTATCGGACCAATTCTGAACGGTGATCGGTACATTCGGCGCAATGGCACTCAGCTTGCGTTCGAGCGCGGCGGCCATCTCGCTCGGCGTTCGCCGCGAACGCACCACGAAGATGGTGTCGCTGTCCTCGTTCTGCGATAGCGGCAGATATACGGCGGGATGCGGCGACTCTTCCAGGTCGTGGTATTTGCCGTCTTCGGCGACACCGACCACTTCCGTCAGGTTGCCCGACACAATAAAATGCCGGCCGATTGCCGGCGATTCGCCCCACATCTTTCGCGCGAAGGTTTGGTTCACGATCGCCACACGCGGAGACCTCGTGGTATCGTGCCAGGAGACTTTCCTGCCACCGAGTAGCCGAGTACCGGCTGCTTCGAGGTATCCCGGCGAGATCGTAAACACGTATGGGGCCAGCACAGAGTTCTTCAGCTTGAACTCTGTAGTGCCCGGCCGGAATATCGGAGTCCCGCGCATCCCCCCGGTAAAAGGCGTTCGGCTGATTGTGCCCACCCCGGTTACGCCGGGGATAGTTCGAATCGCATCGATGATTACTCTGCTGCTTTCGACTTGGCTCAGGTGGATCTCGGCTAGCATCGCTCCTTTCGGCTGGAAACCCAACGGGGCCTTCAGTGCGCGCTCCATGCCGCGCACCGCAACTAGGGAAGCCGTTACCAGCAACGTGCAGATTGCAATTTGAGCACCCAACAGCAGGTCAGGCAGGGCGAACCGGCGTGGGCGGATTACACTCACTGTTCCGCTCTTCATCATCTGCAACGGGGTACTCCGCCAGGCCTGCCACGCCGGAAGCATCCCGAACAGCAGCCCGCTTCCCAATGTCAATGCCAGGCCTTCCAGGAATACATGGGTATCCACGGTTGCCGCGAGATGCGCCTCTGCCGCTGGTTGCCAGGTGTTCAGCACAGCCAGCAGCAGGGCCGCCGTCATCAATCCCGCAACTCCGCCCATCAGCGATACGACGATCGCCTCGGCCAGCAGTTGCATCACCAGCCGCCGGGGGCTCGACCCAAGCGCCACGCGGACTGCCAGTTCACGGCTGCGATCCGCCATGCGCGACGCAAACAGATTTGCCAGGTTTGCACATGCCGCCGCCAACACCAGCAGTGCCAATAAAGTCACGCCGTAAAGAAATCCACGAATGACATCTCCTTCATCGCCAATGAGTCCTGGATGGATCAACCGCAGCGGCTGCCCGTCGTCCGTAGTCGGGTATTCCTTCGCTAGTTCGGCAGCAATCGCATTCAGATTCTCGGTTGCTTGCTGCGGCGGCACCGCCGGCTTTAGACGGCCAATCACTGTAACGTGAACATGAGTCCGGTCGTGCAGGTAGTCCGAGTCGTGCACCTGCTGCTCGTTCAGCATTGGAATCCAGTAGTCGGGCCACACAAACCGCTCGGTGCCGTGGAAACGTGGCGACGCCACCCCAACTACCGTAAACGGATGTTTGTTGAGTTGTGCGGTGGTTCCGATTACGTTCGGATCGGCTTGAAATGCGGCTCGCCACAGACGATCGCTCAACACCACATAAGGCGCTGAGTTCGGGCCATGCTCGTCGGCCGCGTGAAAGAATCGGCCTAGCTGCGGCCGCACTCCGAGCAGATCGAAATAGTTGCCGGTGACTTCATCGCCCGAAACATTCCGCACGCCATTACCCAAGCGCAACTCCGCGTAAGAATAGGCGTTAATCGCGGCCATTCCGCTGAAGGTGTGATTACGTTCGCGAAAATCCTCAAATGCGGGATACGAAGTAGTCAGCAGCCTTCCCAACATCCACTGCTTATGACGAAGCTGATACAAGCTCGGTGGATCGCTCACATTTAGTGGTCGTAACAGGATGGCATTCAGTACTCCGAAGACAACCACGTTTGCTCCAATTCCCAGCATCAGGGTGAGTAGAGCTACAACTGTGAAGGCGGGGGACTTCCGAAGAACGCGAACCGCATAACGAACATCGAGCAGCAGGTTCTCCACGAATATGAGGATGCCATGTTCGATTGGGACGCGCGTCGTTTAGGCAATGGGGACGAAAGCGTGCAAGGGGCCGAGCAGGGGCTTGACCGGCAGACGAGGGCGTCCGCCCCACGCAGTGTGCAAGTTACTGATCGTCAGTTCACGATCGCTGTTCGCCGAACAGCGTTTTCAACTGCTTTATGGCCTCGGCAAAAGCGATGTAGATATTCAACAGGCCAAGGCCGCTGATCACACCGCGAAAATAGGGAGATAGCCAGAGGTTCGCGAGCCGATGAGAATGCACCGGGATCCAACTCATCTCCCAGCTTTTCAACCATGGGAACACCAGGAGAAACAACCCGAGCTCGAAGGCGAAAATAATGAGACAAAAGCCCAGCACACGGCGATGCCATTTCATGAATCGGGTGGGCTTCGATGGCGGAGGCGCCGCGGGAGAAGGGGAGGTCATGCGGTTACCCCGGCGGCGAAAGAGCCGATCGGTTCCTCCGATTCCCCGAAGAGTTCACCCTGAACCGGCGATCCGTCCGTATAGCCGGTCCAATGCACGAATGCGCTGTTAACCCGGACCGGCCAAAAACTAAACCTATGCATTAGCGTGGGGCCGTGCTCTCGCAAGGCGCGGCGGTGATCCGGAGTTGAGTAGCCCTTATTGGATGCCAGATTGTATTGCGGGAAAACTTCATGCCATCGCGCAAGCACGGCGTCGCGGTGCACTTTGGCAACGATAGACGCGGCGGCAATCGCACGGCAGCGGGC
>JAICXK010000321.1 GCA_025980435.1 Bryobacteraceae bacterium | reverse complement strand
GTCTGTGCATAGTTGGCTTCCAACAGTTCACAACCGTCCAGATTGCATGGGAATCCCAGCATGGTGACGTTATTGTTACTTAGTTGGTTCGTCCAATAACCGAGGTATCCGGTGTATTGCCCCAACTTATAGCCGTTCCGATCATTCATAACCAGTAATCCGACGTCCTGCGCGTTCGGGACGGATCCGTTGGAGTAGTACCAGGTTGCCGTCGTGGTTGCCCAACGATAAGTGAAAGTTCCAAATGGCGCGGCGCCATTTCTCCAGCCGGGAATGAACAGGAAGTTGGTATGAAAATGAGCGCGCGTGGTGGATGTAGCGGGGCTGGCAACGCAATGGCCGGCCGTCGCGACAACGCGCAAGCGCAGCACGGAAGCCGAGCAGAACCAGTTACTGTTGTCCACCGGATCGGTCCAGAACAGTGCGCCGACTGTCGAATAGGGATAAGTCGTCGTTGCGTTGGCAGGAAAGACCTGGCTGGTGGTAAAGGTTGCGCCAATGGGGCTGAAGGACTCAGGAATCACGGGCGCTGCGGCACTTAAGGCCTCGGCTTCCATCTGATGCGCCTGGAGATCGCTTTGCGAAATCAGCACCTTGTTTTGCCTTGCTTCAGCAGGCGCCGAAGGGGGCGCGCCCTTGCTTTTAACAGCCTTACCGGTCTGCGCCGGTACTTGCGAGGCTGACATGGGGCGTCCGTCCGACCCAAGCCGGGGTTCAATATTGAAAGGCTTGGCGTTCAGCAGGCGCTCCGCCGTCCAGTAGCTTTCCACCTCCGCGGGTTTGGCCGTTTGCATGCGCGAGACTTGCGCGCCCTGCAGGTTAGGCTGATTTCCATCGCTAACCTGGGCGTGCGCAGCCGCTGGCATAACGACCAGGGCCGTAAATGTCAGGGCGGCCGCTAACGGGAAACGCCATTCTCTTGGATTGTCTGATTCGAGTTTCTGGTGATCGCGAGCCTGAGGACGCGATGAATAGATTGAGCTGTTGCGCTGTGTCATAGTCACCTCCGTGTGATCTTGACTATTTGTGGTTTTATTTTTTCATCCGGACCGGAAGCCGGTACGGACGTAAGGCTTTGAGGGAATCAACCAGGACGAGAGTAACTGTCGCGAGCAGAACTTCTGAGCGGTTAGTTCGCTACTCTTGTGAACCGGCGCTTAAAACCGTTTCAGCGGAGCGTTAATTTCCCGAGCCTCGCTGGAAAACCTAAATCTGCGAATACGAGGTTGGGTTGAGGATCAAATTCGAGATATTCGACACGATGGGCTCAAAATTGAAACGCGGGGAGCCGCTCAGCTTCTTCCAGTCCGGGTCCGATCCGAACGCTTTCCATTTCGCATTCAACTCTGAGAGATCCGGAAAACTGAGCATGTACGTGAGGTTCGGCAGGCGTGGGCCGACCAGCGTGTCTCCGTAAAACACGTCCCAGAAGCCTGCCTTCCGAAAGACCTCGAACTCGCCGCTATTGAACATCTCGACCTTCACCCGATGGTCATGATTAGAAGGGCTCTCGTACGTGCGCAACTGAAATACCCGAGACCCATGTTGTGCAGTCACCGGCGGCGGCGTCAGCTTCGGGTGCCCTTCGAACGCGATCATCAGTGAGCTTTCCATGCGCTCGTATGCCGGTTCCTTCGCGGGGGCCTTAAGGAACGCCGAACCCGTCTTCTGGTATTCTTCATCCTCATTCAGGCGAGACTCCACATTCACAAGAGTATCGAGGGATGCGCTTGGCAGAAGAACGTACAGCGCGGGTGTTTCCGGCCCGAGATAAAGATCGAATGCGCCGACGGGCTTGATTCCCAAGCGGTTCAATGCAGGAATGAGCGCGTCGTCGACAAAGCCGCTTGCCAACTTTTGCTGCGGCCCGGAAACCAGGTGGTACCGGCGAAGCTCATAATACTCACGGCTTCGGACCGGCTCCTGTGCTTTGAGCCCAACAGCGGCCGAAGCGGCCAGTGTCGAAGATAAAAAGCGGCGTCTATCCATGATGGTCCTCCTAAACGAATTCAATCTGCATTCTACTCACAATCGCGGCCGCACCTGATAGAGAAGCAGGTAAACGACGACGCCCGTTACGCTGACGTACAGCCAAATGGGCAGCGTCCATCTCGCGATAGCCCGATGCTTTTCGAACTGGCCTTTTTGCGCGCGCGTCAAGGTGATAATGGCCAGAAAGGGCACCGCTGACGCAAGGACGGTATGAGTTCCCAGGATCCAAAGATAGACCGTTCGCACCCAGCCCGGCTTATCGAACCGGACCGCTCCAACGCGGTAGTGGTAGAACAGATAGCAAACCAGGAAGGCGCACGACACGATGAATGCGCTCCACATGACTTTGTGATGCGCCTTGATTTTCCGCTGCCGGATCAACGTATAGCCGATCAGCAGCAGAACGGCCGCGATACCGTTCAATGTTGCGTTTACAACGGGCAGGTCATGCACGTTCAGAAGCGCGAGGGGTGTCACGAACGCGCCCGGCGCAGAGCGGACACGTCTTTCAGGAGCGTGGGAATTCCGTCTTTATCGTAGGTTGAATAGTACCCGCGAATGTTTCCGCGCTTATCCACCAGGGCGAACTTCGTGCTGTGCTCAATTTTTCCCAAGACATCTCCAACGTGGAATGTCGTGTAGGCCAACAGATGCACGGTGTCAGGAGTACCGGTCAAGAAGATCCATTGGTCGTTTGGCGCTCCGTACCGGTGGGCGAAAACGTTCAAGACCGGAGGCGTATCGCGGGCCGGGTCGACCGAGATCGAAACCAGGCGCACGTCCTTCTGCCCACGCAACGCCCTATGAACCGAACGCATACGAGCGCTCATAAAAGGACATGCGGCGGGACAGTTTGTGTAGATAAAATCCGCAACCCAGACCTTACCTGCAAGTTCCTTGCTATCGAATGGGCGGCCTTGCGCATCGGTCATCACGAACTGCGGAACGGAACCGTAATTCGGAAGCTTGGCTGCCCGATCGGTACATGCGAATGAAAGCAGAACAGCCGGGAGGACGATGGCGCTGAGAATTCTGGCCCTGGTGCTCACAGCCGGATTGGATCAAAAACCATAAGCGCGTAGAGCACCGGCAGATACACCACGGAGGTCAGCAGCACCTTGCGCGCGCGCAATTTCGTACGGTCGAGCGAAACGCGGACGCCGGAATAGAGGAACCACAGTCCCATCGTGAGAGCGCCCACGAGGTATACCGTGCCTGTCATGCCCATCCATTTCGGTAACAGGCTAACGGGAATCAGCAGAACCGAATAGAGCAGAATCTGGCGCGCTGTCGATTCACCATCGGGCTCTACCACGGGCAGCATCTTGATACCGGCCCGGGAATAGTCTTCCCGGTACATCCAGGCGATTGCGTAAAAGTGTGGAAACTGCCACAAGAACAGGATGGCGGCCAGCACCCACGCTTCCGCCGTCAGTCTGTTGGCCGCTCCAGCAAAGCCGATGAGAGGTGGAATAGCGCCGGGTACGGCTCCAATTGTGGTCGACCACCAGGTCTTTTGTTTCAGCGGCGTGTACAGGAACAGATAGAGCGCGAGTGTCGCAAGGCATAATCCCGATGCCAACCAGTTAACGCCAAATCCAAGCTCCAGGCCGCCGATCACCGCCAGAGCGATGCCGAACCATAAGGCCTGATTCGGTGTCAGGCGGCCGGACGGCAGGGGCCGCATCTGCGTGCGGCGCATCTTCCGGTCCGCCTCACGTTCATACCACTGGTTGAGAGCGGCCGTGCCGGATGCCACCAGCCCCGTCCCAAGGAGAGTGTTTATCACGCTCCACACGTTCCATACGCCCGAATGCCCAAAATAATAACCAATTGCGGCGCTCATCACGATCAACCACGTGATGCGAGGTTTGGTGAGCTCTATGTAGTCCTTCACTCTAGGTGGCTCAAAACAGGAGGGTCTTAGATCGCTCTTGAGTATATACCCAGGCGCTGGCGAGTTCTGAAGTCAACACTCACAGTGTACTCCTTCTGGTTTGACAAGAATCGTCTACTTTTGGAAGCCAGCCCATCCTGACCCGAGTTGCGCTTTTGGTCTAATAGCGTTTTAACTATGGCATCGAATCTTGTACCCGTCACCGTCGCGCACGGCGACGGAATCGGCCCTGAAATCATGGCTGCATCGCTTCACATTATGAGAGAGGCGGGGGCGCGCATCGAGCCGGAAACGATTGAGATCGGGGAAAAGGTGTATCTGCGGGGCATCAATTCCGGCATTGAACCGAGTGCCTGGGATTCGCTCCGTCGCACGAAGGTCTTTTTTAAAGCCCCCATCACTACACCGCAGGGCGGCGGCTTTAAATCACTTAATGTGACCACCCGAAAGACGCTTGGGCTCTATGCCAACGTTCGCCCCTGCGTTTCATATCACCCTTACGTGGAAACGAAACATCCCGGCATGGATGTGGTGATCGTCCGGGAGAACGAAGAGGACCTGTACGCCGGCATTGAGCACCGGCAAACCGACGAAGTGTACCAGTGCCTGAAGCTGATCAGCCGGCCTGGCTCGGAACGAATTATCCGTTACGCCTTCGAATACGCGCGCCGCAACAACCGCAAGAAGGTGACCTGCTTCAGCAAGGACAACATCATGAAGTTCACCGATGGCCTGTTTCACAAGGTCTTCGATGAAATCGGCGCGGAATACCCGGAATTTGAGAAAGAGCACTGGATTGTTGATATCGGGGCGGCAAAGATGGCGGACACGCCGGAGGCCTTTGACGTAATCGTCATGGCGAATCTGTACGGCGATATTTTGTCCGATGTGGCCGCCCAGATTGCCGGCTCGGTTGGATTGGCGGGATCAGCAAATATTGGCGAGCATTGCGCGATGTTCGAGGCGATTCATGGGTCCGCTCCCCGGCGAGCGGGGCAAAACCTTGCGAATCCCTCGGGACTGCTGCTGGGGGGCGTTCTGATGCTGGTTCATATCGGCCAGCCCGATATCGCCGAGCGCGTGCATAACGCCTGGCTGCGGACCATTGAAGACGGCATCCATACATACGACGTCTACAAAGAAGGAATCAGCAAGCAAAAGGTGGGCACGAAAGAGTTCGCGGAAGCGGTGGTCGCGCGACTGGGACAACGGCCGGAGCACCTGAAGCCGGCCTCGTATGCGAAAGCACCCAAACAAACCGTCGAACACAAGCTCGGCGATACGAAGCG
>JAICXK010000183.1 GCA_025980435.1 Bryobacteraceae bacterium | reverse complement strand
GGAGGTATCCAAGCCGCTGGTGAACTGGCCGGAGTGATAGTAGAACCGGCCCCATCCGCCACGCAGAACCGTATTGCCTCTTCCCGTCAGGTCATAGGCGACCCCGAAACGCGGCTGCCAAAAGAGGGTCCTGCTTGGAAATCCGGGCAGAGGAACATTGGCGTCACGGGCATGCCATTGGAACCCGCAGAAGGTAGGGGCCGAGGTGCAAGCGGAACCGGCGTACTGTGAAGGGATAAAGATCGAATAACCGAACCCTTCATCGTCCGTCCACGGACTGAAGTGCGTCATGCGCAAGCCGAGTTCCAGGGTGAGCTTTGGGGTGAGTTTCCAGGAGTCCTGGATGAAACCCTCGTAGGTGTTATACGAGATATCGTTGATGCGGTTAAAGTTGGTCTGGCCGAACGAATTCAGGTTTCCGGTCAACTCGTCGGCATAGGGATTCCCAGTCGTGTAGGGGTTGCCATTGGGATCAAACGTCATGTCGCCATTCGAGTTGTTGCTGGCCGGCTGGGCGTTCCGAATCCACTCATAGAAGAACCCGGTCTTGAACGTGTGCGTGCCCCACACCTTTGTGAGGGTATCGCTCACGCTGGGCATGTACTTGTTGGCGTAGAGCCCCGAAGATGGCCCGCCCGCCTCGAATCCGCCCGGGTTGAAGATCAGCGCGGCCTCGCCGCCGAACTGGCCAAAGGACGGGATTTGCGGAACGCTGTTCTTAAACAGCAATGGCTCGTTAAAGCCGACGTTCTTCGGGTTGACCTTGGCGGGATCCTTAAACACGTTCGGGAACCCGACGAAGGTATACGCGAAGACGGCCTCATTCGTCATGGTCGGGCTAAATACATGGGTCAACGATCCGGTGACGGAGTCAGACCGGTTCAAACCTTCAATCGGAGTGGGATACGGTACCTGACTGCCATTGCGCCACCAGAGCCCTACCGGGAAGAGCTGCGTTTCCCGTTGCAGGTTATAGCGGACAAAGAGCTTGGTGTTGTCGCTGATGTTGTAGTCCACGCGCGAAACCCATTGAACGTTGTTCTGGTTGAAGATTTCCGATTGCACGTAGTTGTAGCCGCCGGTTGCATTGGGGTCCGCGTTGGGCGCCGGATAAAGCTTCATCAGCGCCACCATGTTGGGATCGATCATGGAGGCCGGGATTTGGCCGCCAGGAAAAAGCGTCTGATTCACTTGTCCTGGAGCCTTGCCGGAAGCCGTGATATTGCCTTCCTTTGCAACTTCCGAGGGGGAGAAGTTCCCCGTGAGCATTCCCGCCGTGGGAACGGTAGCACGCAGCAGGCCGGTATCGAGAACCTGGTAGAAATATTCGTAGCCGGTGAAGAAGAACAGCTTGTCGCGTTTCTTATTGAAGTTGGTCCAGGGAATCAGCACCGGACCGCCGATGCTGCCGCCGGGATAGTAATACTTGTTCTGCGGTTGCGGCGCGCCGTCGGCGTTAAATAGCGCGTCGTTCGAATTCAAAACATAGTTTCTGGCGGAAAAGAAGGCGTTGCCGTGGAACTCTGAACCGCCGGCTTTGGTCACAGTGGTGATAACCATGGGGCCCTTCTGTTCTTCCGCGCTGAAGTTGGAAGCCAGAATTCTGAATTCCTGGATGAAATCGGAGTTCGGATTCACGGGCGTGTCGCAATTGCAGCCGGGATCGGAAACGTGCGCGCCATCGGCGACGATATCCAAAGTGTTGCCGGGCAGGCCATTATAGGAAAACGAATTATTCAGGGGACTCTGGCTTCCGGCGTCGCCATTGGCGTTGATTCCAATCACCTGGCCGCTGTAGTTGGCCTTGTTCGATGTGCCATTGTTGTTGCCGAAGCCTGGCATGATCTTGAGGTACTCGGCGGCGTTGCTGCCAACCTGGACAAAGTTCTGCAACTCATGCGTGGTCAGAATGTCGGCCTTGGCGCCGGAATCGACCGGAGTCACGATATCGGCGGCACCAGTGACCTCGACGGTTTGATTCGTGCTGCCGACCTGGAGCGAAACGTTGACGTTGCGCTTCTCGCCGCCGCCCAGGCTAATGCCCGAGGCTTTGTAGCCTTGAAAGCCTGGCGCCTCGACGCTGAGGTTGTACTGCCCGACCGGAACGGATGCGAAGGTGTAATACCCCTGGCCATCCGTGATCGTGTTACGTTCGGATCCCGAGGCGGCATCCGTGAGAGTCACTTTCGCGCCCGCAACGAGCGCTCCCGACGGATCGCTTACAACGCCGGTCAGGGTGGCGAAGATCCCCTGGGCGCTGAGGGTGATGGCAGCCAAAACAACACACGCAAATCCGGCTAATACTACTTTGATGAATTTCGACATAGAGACCCTTCGCAACGCGAAAAGAATTTTGACCAAGTGTAAGGGCAAACCGAAGGTGGATCAAGGGCTCAACCGTTAGTAGGAGTTAGCGCCAGGGGTTAACGGAGATAAGTCTTGTATTTTCAGGTACGTTAACGATACAAAAACGCACGCTAACGGCTTCGAAAATGGTCTGCTATACTTCTCCACACCCCCATGGATGCAGTTTCGCCTTCACGGGAAGAGCAGACCGAGGTGGCGGCTGTTCTTCAGTCAGGCATATTTCAGCGCGCGCCCTTGCTGGAGAGTTTCTTTCGATATATCTGCGACCGATACTTCGAAGGGCAGACCGGCGAGATCAAGGAGTACTGCATCGCTGTAGAGGCGCTGGGCCGCTGCGCCACTTTCGATCCGAAGAAGGATTCGATCGTGCGCGTGGAGGCGCACCGCCTGCGGAAACGGCTGCAGAACTATTACGACGGCCCCGGCGCAAGTCACGCCGTTCAGATTCTGATTCCGAGCGGGCAGTATGTGCCCCAATTTGTGGCGAGCGAACCGGCGCCGGCCGAGCGGGTTCCAGAATCGAGAGATCCAGGATTCCACGAGAGCGTTGTCAGCTTGGAAGCGACACCGGCCAGTAGCCCTCGTGCCACGCCGCCCAGAAGGCCGGCGTGGCAGCCTAAAAGGCTCCACGTTGTGGCAGCTTTGGTCTTGATGGTGGTATTGGCCGGAATCGCGGTGGCTGTTTCGCGCCGGAAAGCAAACGAGCAATGGACAGGGCCAGCCTCCGGTCCGGTACCGCTGGAATTCCGGATGCTCGCCGGGTATCATGGACCGCCCTTTACGGATTCCAATGGCCAGACCTGGAACCCGGACAGCTACTACACGGGCGGCAAATCGACCGCAATCCCGCCGAATCACTTTATAGAAGGCGAACCGCAAACGGATTGGCTGCGGTCACAGCGATCCGGCACATTCCGGTACGACATTCCGCTCCGGCAAGGGACTTACGAACTCCATCTGTATTTCGCCGAGACCGAATATGGCGGCGGAAATCCGCGAGGGGGAGGGGACGGCACGCGAATGTTCGCTGTGAGCGTGAACGGAGCAACTGCTATCAGCTATCTCGATCCTCTGGCCGAAGCGGGAGGACCAAACCGGTTGCACGGCCGAGTGATCAAGGATGTGTCGCCGGCAAGCGACGGGAAACTGCACATAAGCTTTGTGCCCGGTACTGCCCCGGCGTTCCTGAACGCTCTTGAGGTGTTGTCGAGTGTTCCGGGACGAATCCGGCCGGTTCGCATCGTCACCCAGCCCCGGCCGGTGACCGATGCAGAGGGCCAACTCTGGGGAGCCGACGAGTACTTTGTCGGCGGCACCGCCGTGTTCCGGCAGGATAGCGTCTCAAACCTGCGGGGAAAGGTGCTTTATCAAGGCGAACGGTACGGAAATTTCGCGTATCACATTCCGCTTGCGCCCGGCAAGTACCGGCTGACCTTGCATTTTGCCGAGACCTGGTTCGGAACACCGGAATCCCACCAAGCGGCCGAAGGCAGCCGGCAGTTCAATGTTTTTGCGAATGGGATGGCGCTGCTGCGCGGATTCGAGGTGGCGAAAGAAGCCGGAGGAATCTATCGCGGCGTGGATGAGGTGTTTGAGAACGTGGAGCCGAACGCGCAAGGAGTGCTGGTGCTGGAGTTCGTTCCGCTCAAGAACTATGCGGAGGTAAATGCGATTGAAGTAGTAGAGACGCAATAAGCCGGGAGAAGCCCGACTCAGCTCGGATCAGATACCAAGCCGATAATGGAGGTTGGGACCGGGAGGATTCGGCGGGTTCGATTCTGCCGCATCCCAGGCGACCACAAAGATCGTGCGTATCTTACTACTCTCAACATACGAGCTTGGCCGGCAGCCTTTCGGGCTAGCGTCTCCGGCGGCAAGCCTGCGCGCCGACGGGCACCAGGTAACCTGCGCCGACTGCGCGGTCGACAGATTCTCGCCCGCTGCGGTACGCGATGCAGATCTAATCGCGTTTTATCTCCCGATGCATACGGCGACGCGGCTCGCAACACCCATTATCGAAACCGCGCGCAAGATCAATCAAAGCGCCCATCTGTGCTGCTATGGTCTCTACGCGCCTGTGAATGCCGCTTACTTGCACTCGCTCGGAGTAGGAACCGTGTTGGGCGGAGAGTTCGAAGATGAGCTGCGCCGTCTGGCCCTGAGGGTCGCGTCAGGGGAGGGATCTGCTTCCGCGGAATCTTTGCTGTCGTTCGAACGCGTAGGCTTTCAAGTACCGGACCGGTCTGGACTGCCTTCTCTCAGCCGGTATGCCACGATGTTTGACGGCAAAACGGAGCGCGTCACCGGATACACGGAAGCGAGCCGCGGCTGTAAACATCTCTGCCGGCACTGTCCCGTTGTTCCCGTTTACAACGGGAGGTTCCGCGTTGTTCCGGCCGACATTGTAATGGCCGATGTACGGCAGCAGGTGGAGGCCGGAGCGCAGCATATCACGTTTGGCGATCCGGATTTTTTCAACGGCCCCACGCACGGGATGCGGATCGTGGAGCGGATGAACCGGGAATTCCCGACGCTCACCTATGACGTGACGATAAAGATCGAGCATCTGTTGAAGCATCGGAACCTGCTATCCGTGTTGAGACGCACAGGGTGCCTGCTTGTTACCACGGCCGTGGAGTCGGTGGACGATGAGGTTCTGCAGAAGCTCGACAAGGGCCATACCCGGGCCGATTTTCTTGAGGCCGTGCGAGTGTTTCGCGAAGAGGGCCTGAACCTTTCGCCAACCTTCATTCCTTTTACGCCCTGGACGACATGGGAGAGCTACAGAGAATTGCTGCGCACGGTAGCCGAATTGGAGCTGGTCCATCAAGTGGCTCCGGTGCAACTGGCACTCCGGCTATTAATTCCGGCGGGCTCCCGGCTGCTGGAATTGGAAGAAATCCGCGACTTGGTGGACCGATTTCAACCGGATGCTTTGGCCCATAAATGGCGGCATCGGGATCCCGGCATGGACGACCTGGCGGAACGGCTTCTTCGACTCGTAAATTCAGAGCAAAAGCGCGGAGCATCGCGGGCGGAATGCTTCGCGGCGATTTGGGCGGCGGCAAGCGGAGATGAACCGGCTCCGGCGCAGCAACGCAAGCACTACAGGGCACCACAATTGAGCGAGCCGTGGTACTGCTGCGCCGAGCCTATGCCGGAGCGCGTTGCCAAAATCTGATGCAATGGCGCGCGGCACTCGAAAGCGCCTGCTGATTGTAGCGACCACCACTGGCTACCAGCTCAACATGTTCAGGGAAGCGGCGGTGCGTCTGGGCGCGGACGTGAATCTTGCCACGGACCGCTGCCACGTGCTTGACGATCCCTGGGGAGACCACGCCATCCCGGTGCGTTTCGACGCCCCGGAAGAGTCCGCCGCAGCAGTGGTAGAAACCCGAAGCTTCGACGCGGTGGTGGCGATCGGTGACCGGCCTGCGCACCTCGCGGCGCTCATCGCGGAACGGCTGAAGGCGCCGTTTCACCCTGCCCAGGCGACTGCGGCAGCGATTAATAAGTTCGCAACCAGAGAGTGCTTCCGTAACGCGGGGCTGCCGGTACCGAAGTATTTCAAGATCCGGGCGGACGAGGACGCCATGACTGCAGCAAAGGAGGTCCTGTATCCCTGCGTGCTGAAACCGCTTGGACTATCGACGAGCAGGGGCGTGATCCGGGCCAATAATCGGCACGAGTTTGCCGACGCATTTGCAAGAATTCGAGAGCTTTTGAAAATCCCTGGTATAGCCCGCCTGAAGGATCCGGCCTTGGACTACATACAGGTAGAAAGTTTCCTGCCAGGGTGCGAGTTTGCGCTAGAAGGCCTGGTAACTCATGGGCGCTTACAGGTGCTGGCGCTATTCGACAAGCCAGATCCGCTCGACGGCCCGTACTTTCAAGAGACGATCTATGTTTCCCCTTCGCGAAAGCCAATTCCTGTGCAGGAGGCAATTCGAGATACGACCCAGGCGGCGGTTACGGCGCTCGGACTGCACCAAGGCCCGGTGCACGCAGAGATGCGGGTTCAGGGAGAGCGCGTATGGATGTTGGAAGTAGCGCCGCGGCCGATCGGAGGGCTCTGCTCGAAAGCTCTTGTTTTTGAAAACGGCGAGCCGCTGGAAGAAGTAATTGTGCGGCACGCGTTTGGAGGAGACGTGTCGGCGGTGCGCCGGGCGACCGGAGCTTCGGGAGTGATGATGATCCCCGTATCGCGCGGCGGAATTTACAAGTCTGTCCGAGGCGTGGATGAGGCCGGGACGATAGCAGATGAAGTGATGATCACTGCCAAAGAGGGGCAACGTGTATTGCCATTGCCAGAGGGAAACACGTATCTGGGATTTTTGTTTGCGCACGGAGAGACAGCATCCGGCGTTGAGGAACGGTTACGCGGCGCGTACAACGCTCTGCAGTTTGAGATTGCCGGAACGCTGCCGGTTATCAGGTAGATAGAAAAGGCGCCTGATCGGAGTTGGGGTTGGGTCCTTGGTTCTATTGGCTATTCAGGTAGGAGCTCTCACCGCGCGCATTCCGTCATCAACCTGACTTGAGCTTCTCTTCGGCATACAGCGACAATTCGATCATGCGCTCGAGCAACTGCTCTGAGGAAATGCCTGCGAAGTTCGCCAGCACGAGCTCCTTGACGTACAGGCGCACCAGGTAGCGCAACTGCAGCGCACGATTTTTTGTCGCAAATACAAAATCACGATGCCCGCTGTTGACGATGATGAGATTGCGATCCACATCAAACCGGGATCTCCATAGCTCGCCGGCCGCGCGTTCGAATGTGTAGCCCGGCAGACCACGCGCGTTGACCATCGCCTCGTTCATTGAGGTCTCGAGACTGGCGGTGATGGTCACTAAAGCCTCTGCGCTGCAGGTAACCTCGTGCTGGCTGATGGATACCCTCAGGCGCGCAAGGCCCGGCGTCGAGGGCGCCAAGTACTCGATTTCCTGATCGACCGTGCTTGCGATTGAGCCACCGCCCGCAACGATCTCCCAGGAGAACTGCAGGTCTTGCTCCACGCGGCGACGGGATCGGTCGCGCGGAAGCGCGCGAAAGCGCCGCCGCTCGTTGACCAGCACCGTGCTCGAGGCCGGTGAAATAACGACGCTGAATAGCGGTCCGGCGTAGTCGAAGAACTGCCGTTGTATCCCGGAGTTGAATGTGGGTTCCGCTACGCCGAGATCGGCGGTCCCCTCCTCTCCTGCTGCCGGGCCGATCTCGCCGGCGGCTGGCCGCGGCGATCCGCTCTCGCCGCGGGCGCGTGCCTGGATATCGAACCAGTCATACTCCTCGGGCGGCAGAGCGAGGAGCGCCTCACGAAACGCCCGCTGAATCGCGCGCAGCGACTGTTGACTCGCCTGTTCTTCTTCCGCCCGCTGTTGGGCCTCGATGAGCGCATTCAGATGCGCCTCAAGGGGTTGCAGCGCTTCCGAAAGGGCGGCATAGCGCTCATCGTGGATGATGCCGCTGCGCGTGCCGGGTGTGACGTTCAGGAATGGCACGTCGATCAGTCCCTGCAGATACCTGGAGGACCAAGGCACGTGCTCGAGCCCCGGAACTGTCGCGAGGTCTTCGAGGACTCGAGTTCCCGCGCGAGTGAGCGCCACCCGACAACTGTCGGCGGGCTCGGCGAGATAGAGTTCGGCGTATGCATCGCCGAATGGTGTGCGGACTGCCGGTAATTGATGGAGCAGCCGGCCTTCGTATGCGCGCGGCTCGACCTCGTACTGCTTACGAGCGAGCTTGTCGATGACCGTCACGCGAACCTTTGCGCTTCGGATCCTGTCACGCAGTTCCGATGCCAGATACCACTGAATCTTCTCGCCAGATAGCGCCCGGATCCCCTCAAGCAGCGGACTAATGCGAAGTTCCGTGCCACGCTCGGCGAACAGGACCCGCCGCTGGCCCACCGTGTAGCCCGAATCACCCTTACTCATCGTCATTTGGTAAGACCGTTGGTCGCTGCCGGCGGAGATCATCGTGAGCTGGTCGCCGACTGTCCAGAAGGACAGCAGCCCGATGCCGAACTCTCCCTGCAGGCCGTTTCCAACCCCTTCTGCCTTCAGCCGCCGCTTGATCGAGTCGCAAATGTGCGTTGCTACGTACTTGAAGTTCGGTTGGCCCTTCTCATCGCGCGGCACGCCATCGCCGTCATCTTTGATCGAGAGATAGTGCTCGCCGTGCTCACGCCCGCGCGTGATTGTGACGGTTTGGGCATGCGCATCGATACTGTTCTCGACAAACTCAGCGATCGCCTTCAAAGGATTGCTTTGTGAAAGCGCGATGATGCGGATCGCGTTCCAATCGTCGCCGATCTTGAGCTTGCCGCGATCGGCGGCGTTGCCATTTCGGGAGGCCTTCAACTTCGTTCTGCGTACTACCGGACTATTGTCAGAGGCTCGAGACACGGATAGATCTTCTGCGCTCGCCCACCGGAACCCTTCCCAGAAACCTCCAGGTATCCTCGTCAATCATCACATTGATGAGTTTGCTCATTGCGGGCGGCGCTCCAGCTACAACGCCTCGTGTGTATATCATTACACACTGCTGCATGTCCCTATGGAATGAGCGTGATGCAGATGATACTCATCGACGAGCCCGGCCCGGATGGCTTGTGCGGCGAGGTTCGGACCAGCCAACCAAACATCGTGAGGCAATTGGGCCTTCAGATCTTGACCTTCGACCTATGACGAGGTAGACTGGACAGGTCGAAGGTTGAGACATTGACATCTTCATCGCGTTTTCCAATTCCGCAAGGCACGCTGGACATGTTGATTCTGCAGATCGCATCTCTCGAACCGATACACGGCTACGGAATCGCCCAAAGACTCCAGCAAGTCTCGCAATCGGTGGTTCAGGTGAATCACGGTTCTCTCTATCCCGCGCTGCACCGGCTGGAGCAAAAGAAGTGGCTCAAGTCGGAGTGGAAGCAATCGGAAACGGGGCGGGAAGCCAAGTTCTATTCATTGACGGCTCCCGGACGAAAACAGCTCGCCGCCGAAAAGGTCGATTGGGAGCGCTTGGCGGGAGCGGTGCAGCTCATTTTCAATGAGAGCGGCAGATCATGAGGAAACTAGCGAACTGGTTCCGGCGCAAGAAGCTAGACAGCGGATTGGATCGTGAACTGCGCTACCACCTCGATCGGCGAATCGTCGATCTTCAGAGATCCGGCCTGTCGATAGCAGAAGCTCGGCGGCAAGCCACGGTGGAACTAGGAAGCATTGCGCAAATCCAAGAGGAAGTGCGGGATATCTGGCTGACTCGATGGCTGCGGGATTTCACATACGATCTTCGCTTCTCCCTGCGTTCTTTTCTCAGGACGCCTGCGTTCACTAT
>JAICXK010000390.1 GCA_025980435.1 Bryobacteraceae bacterium | reverse complement strand
GTTATTTTTGAGACTCTTGTCCGTGCTGATGAAGGCAATGCCTTTCATAGTCGGGAAAACCAGCCGGCCATCGTGCATCTTCCAACCCGCGGGTTGGAACCCGCCGTTGCACTCTGTTGATTTCATGCCGTCGGCGAGTCCGTATTTCCGGATGCTCTGGAGAGTTGGGCTCTCTCCGTGAGCTACCGACAGAAGATCGCTTTTCTTAATGGAATAGATGCCTTTGTTGCCGCTTAACCAGAGCCGGCCATCGCCGCCGTCCAGAACTTCAAAAACTGAATCATTAGGCAGGCCCGTTTTGGACGTGTATTGCGCTGTTTGGCCGGTCTTAGTGTCGAGACGAATGAGACCGTTTTCATTCGTTCCCAACCACAAGATACCGCTGCGTTCGCCAAGGATGGACCAGATGATACTCCGCCCCTCCGTGCCGGCGAAGTGCTTGATTCGAGCATTTGCTAATTCATCCAGGCCGGCATCCGTTCCAATCCAGAAACGATGCTGCTGGTCTTCGAAGAGGGACAGCACTTTGCTTCCAGAGAGGCCGTCCCGTTTTGAATAGGTAGTAATCCGGCCCGCGCCGTCGATATGCCGCAGGCCGCCGCGACCGCCCACCCAGAGATCGCCGCTGTGATCGACGAGCGAGCAATGAATCGCATCCCGAATCCCGGGTATCGGGACAAACGAGCCTCGCTTCAGTTCACTCAAGCCTCTGAGAGTCCCAGCCCAGATCGTTCCGGAAGGACTTTCGGCGAACGTGAAAATGAGGTTGTCCGGAAGACCGTTCGCGGTTGTGAACCTGGTCGCCCTGCCCCGTTGTATGCGGGTGATGCCGCTATTGCTTCCGATCCATAATGCCCGGTGGCTGTCTTCCATAACGGCCAGCGTTGTATCGCTCGAAAGGCCATCCGCTTTCGCGATCGTCGTACCGGGTGTGTTCTTGAGCCGCTTGAGCCCGGCCCCTAGCGTGCCCAACCACAGGCTGCCCTCGGTATCTTGAAGCAGCGCCCGCGTTTCAACTTCGGCAGACTCGTCCACAAAAGAAGATACGCTTCCGTCGTGTATACGGCTTATACCCCTGGCTCCGAAGCCAATCCAAATGGATCCGGTGTTGTCCTCAGCCAGCGCACGGATGGAATCGCTTCTGAGCCCGTTTTTTGTCGAGAAGGTGTCAACGGATTTCCCTAGGACCCGGTACAGTCCCTTGCCGTTCGTCCCCACCCAAAGGCTCTGGTCCGATCCGCGATGCAAAGCACGAATCTCTGCATCGTTCAAGGGGCTCTCGAGTGAAATCAGTTCACATTTGTCGGATTTTGCCCAGACCCTCAGTCCCTTTCTCGTCCCGATCAGCAGTTCGTGGCGAACTGTCTCTGCAAGTGCGAAGACCGAATTGTCGGGGAGACCTTCGAGCCCGGTATAGGCGGTGATCCGGTTCCCGGTCAGCTTATCGAGCCCGCCTCCATCCGTGCCGATCCATAAATTATGTCCGCTATCTTCGAAAAGCGTCAGGACGGAGTTGCTGGACAGACCGTTCCGCGTGCTGAATGTCTGGAATCGTCCATGGGCGAACCGGGTGAGGCCCCCGCCGTGCGTACCGATCCACATCGCGCCGTCGTAGCCTACGGTTAAAGCGGTGACCTCGTTGCTCAAAAGTAGGGGCGTATTCTCTTTGTTGAACGTCGTGAACGCCATGCCATCGAAACGCACCAGCCCTTCTTCGGTGCCGAGCCAGAGATACCCATCGGGTGTCTGTGCGATCGCCAAAACCGAATTCTGCGGTAAACCCTGGTTTCCGCTCCAGTTATTCCAGGTATATTGCCCAATCTGCTTCGCCGGATCGAGCTGAATCTGGGACCACCCGAGTTGGGAACTGAAAGCACCCAGATACAGGAGAGCAAGCGAGTACCTCTTCCAACGCCGTCCCGGTTGTATTGAGCAGGTCCGCAACTCGCTTAAACTCCATTTTTCATATCGGCTGAGATGCGAGACGAGCAATAGAGATGAACAGTTTGCGGTACCGCTTATTCCGGCTCCCTTACCGGGACCTACGTAAAAATCTGGTAGCGCAGTCGAAATGGGGATTTGATATTTCAGGCAGGTAGCGCTTATAACTCCAAATCCGGCCTGGGAGTAGGCCGTTTTGTCGGTTTCCGGTGTACGGAACATCCCAGCTCCGAATGAGTGAATTCCGGCAGCGAGTACGGTTGATCTTAGTACACTCACGTGTTGAGCACTAAGCGAATTGCAGTTAGACTGGGATCAAATCTCAACAGGAGGAAGTCATGAAAATCAAGAGCAACGTTAAGGCTGGCGCAAGCAACTGGGGTGACTAGTTCAGTCAATCCCAGTTATCTATTGGAAATTTCCGAGCCGCTTCCCCCGCCAGGGTAAGCGGCTCGTAGTCTTTTATGCCCAGGTATATCCGCTCTTTGATAACGGCACCGAGCGAATTCGCTTTCCCGTTGCGGCAAAAATTGCATTGCAGACGGCGGGTATTACTGGGGGTAAGGCCGGTTCGCCTAAGCCGGTGGGTTCGTGATTCGTCTTCAGGAAATGGACTTCGATCTGAGGCGCCTGCCGGAGCCGCAGCAACTGATGCTGATCATAGTTCGTCTGCATCACGCGGCCGTCTACCAGCGTGATCTCCTGATGCATCAGTTCGCTCAGTCCGTCAATGATCGCGCCCTGAACCTGCGCTTCCGCGCCGCTCGGATTCACGATCTGGCTTCCCACATCGCCGCAGGCCCACACCTTATGCACCCGCACGCCGCTGTTCGCATTCACGCTGACCTCCGCCACATGCGCAAAATAGCCCTGGAAGCTGTGATGAAACGCGATGCCGAGCGCCGTGCCCTTTGGCACGTTGCGCTTGCCCCAGCCCGATTTCTCCGCCGCAAGTTCCACTACGCCGCGCATGCGGGCGGCATCGTAGCCGTCGGTTGATTCGGGCGAAGGCGCTTCTTTCAACAATTCCAGCCGGAACTGTACCGGGTCTTTGCCCGCAGCGTGGGCCAGCTCGTCGATGAACGATTGCATAACGAACGATTGAGAATTAGCCCCGGGTGCCCGCAATGCTCCGGTTTTCAAGCGCAGCGGCATCACGGAAGAGTACATGGCGAAGTTCCGCACGAAACCGGAAGGGAATTCCGTGGGTGAAATGCCGGCGGCGTGCGCGAACTCGTCGCCTTCCCCGTAGCTGATGAAGTGATTGCGCCAGGCCACCAATTTGCCCGATGCGTCAACGCCGCCTTTCAGGAAATGGAAGCCGCCAGGGCGATAATAATCGTGCGTCATATCGTCCTCGCGCGACCAGAGGAGTTTGACAGGAACTCCGGCAGTCTTCGCGATTGCCGCCGCCTCTACCATGTAATCGTTCGTCAGGCCCCGGCCGAACGAACCGCCTGCCCGCACAAGATGAATCGTGATATCGGTTTCCGGAATGCCCAGGATTTTGGATACTAGAGCGCGGCCGCGGCCCGGCTGCTGCGTATTCGACCAGATCTCCAGCTTTCCGTTCTTGTAGCGCGCACTGCAGTTCCGCGGTTCCAGCGGTGCATGCGAGATGAAGGGATAGGAGTACGAAGCCTCAATTGTCCTGGCG
>JAICXK010000374.1 GCA_025980435.1 Bryobacteraceae bacterium | reverse complement strand
GGAATTCGCAAACTGCACAAGCGGGACTACGGCTGAGGAGATCCAGACCTCTGTGTACTCGGCTCGCAAATGCATCAACGCCGGAAAAGACAAGATGCAATCGCCGATGGCGCCTGGCCGAATCAACAACCGGCGCATTGGCGCGGACTACTCAATGGAGACAGGAAGGCGGACCACGACGGAAGATGGCCTAAAACACATCTGGTTATTGCAGGCCTGATAGCGAAGCTTGCCGGTCATGATCGCCGGGCCGGGAGTAGCCGATTCGCGCGCTCGAAAATGGGTCTCGATTGTAAATGATCCGGTGAAGACCGCAAGCATCTCGTTGCCGACCTTAATGTCTTCGGGCTTTGGGTAAGTTATTGTCCCGGCTTCGAGCGGCCCCGCTTGCCAGGTCAGTTTCAACGGAATCAGAAACTCGTCTTTCGGCTTATCGCTATTGACGTGAAATCCGGGGAGGACGTTCACTTTAAGAGTTTGCATTACGGCTCCGCCGGGCTTGACTGCGATCTGAGCCGGAGGGCTGACAACGAGCCTATTCTGCTGGGCGTAGGAAGAGAGCGGCAGCAGGAGGCCGGAGATGGCGCAGACCAGCGTTCGTGTGCTCGATGCCAAGCAGGTTCTGGATTTCGGTGAGATATTCATTCTTTCCAATCAGGCCGATGTGTGGTGGATATGCTATGTTTCCAGCACGGTCAATAATGAAGGTCGTAGGAAGCGCATCGAGCCCTCCGTATAACTGGCTGACCGAATCATCGCCAAGAAGGACGCGATAGTTAATCTTGTGTTCGGTAATGTAAGGCTTTACCGCGGACCATCCATCTTCGTCCATGGAAACGCCTAGCACCGCAAAACCGCGCGACTTATACTGTTGCTCGAATTCTTCAAACCAGGGGATTTCCAGCGCGCAGGGACCGCACCAGGTAGCCCAGAAGTTGAGTAAAACAACTTTGCCCTTGTAATCGGCAAGGCTGACAGATTGTCCGTTGGCATCTTTGAGCGTGAAGTTTGGCGCCGGTTTGCGGTCCTTTTCAGCTCTGGCGGAGACGCTCGCCGATTGCGAACTGGAACAGGCTGAAACTAGAAGAATCGACCCGGCCGCGATGGCTACGGCAACAGCTATGGCTACCTTGGAACTGCCAAAATGCATTTTCAACTCCAGTCTAGCGCCCGAAAACGTTTTTAGCAGTGGCGCACTCCTTTAAAGGTAGATTCGAACCAGGCTCTCCTTTGGTTACGCCATTTTGGCGCGAGCGTGAATTCGGGATGATTCTCAACTCCGGCGTAGATCCAGGCGGCCGTGTCGCAAAAGCTTTCGCACAGGTAATCTTTCCAGGATGAAGCGCCCTTCTTCGTGGCGGCAGATTCACCCAATTCTCCCCGCGCGCGCCTGCGCCGTTCCTCAATGAGAAGACTGGCAAAGCCTGACCGGGTTGGATTCCCCAGGCGTGCCCAGACAAAGTGGAAGAGTTCGTGCACCAGGACCAACCGAAGAGTTTCAGGATGCCGCAGTAGCTCGGTTTCGAGCACGATCCCGCGCTTACGAATAAAGCTGGCAGCATGTACGGGCGCGCCGTGACCCGCCCCTGAAAGCAGCTTGCCGCGATGAGCGGTGAGGGCAGGGCGCACGGTAACCGCGATACTAGCCCCGTGAAACTCCGGCACGCCGGATAGCGCCTGGGCGATGTGCTTCTTCGCGCTAGTGTTGAGCCGGGGGCTTAGGCGCAGGCTGAGCCGGTTGCCCGGGCGCTGGCGTTGCGGGCCGCTGGAGTGACGGTGTATGCGCGGTTGTTGCACTTGAGGAAGCGAAGAAGTCGGGATCCTTGACGTCGATCTTGTATTTCTCCATCTCCAATCTCTGGACGATGCCGGCCCGGGCCTGATCGAACGGAACCTTTCCTTTACTGTCGACCTTGATGATGAGGTAAGCGGAGGGAATCCGTATCGGTTCGGAGACCTGGCCAGCCTGAAGCTTTTCGATGGCAGCTCTGATGTCGGGCGGAATTTGCGGATTGCCGGTCGTGTAAGATCCTAAATCACCACCCTTTGCCCCGCTCTGCTTGTTGTCGGATTCGGTACGCGCCAGCGTCGCGAATTCCCCGCCATCCTTAATCTTCTTTTCGATGTCGTTGGCGCGTTCCTTTGCCTGTTCTTCGGTGCGGCTGGCGTTCGATGAAGAAGAGGGCGTGCCCGGGGGCGCAAAGGCGACGAAAATACCGCTCAACTTCACGTTCTCAAAATCTGCAGGATGTGCATCGTAGTACTGCTTCGGGTCCCCAGCGGTTCCGGCTCCCGTTTCGCCAAGCTTCCGCATGTAGGCTTGTGCCAGGATTTGCTGGCGCGCGTTTTGCAGTTCCTCTTTATACGGCGACTGCTGGTCGAGATTCATCTTCGCGGCCTGCTCGGCGAACTGTTGCTGCATGTAAATTCGTTCCAGGCCCAGCGGCAGATTCGCTTCCAGTTGCTTGCGCTGCTCGGGCTGAAACGGCGTCAGCAAGTCGAGCGCCTGCTTCGCGGTGAGCTGTTTGCCGTTGATAACCGCAACAACCCGGTTTGGATCCTGCTGGGCGACGTTTTCCGGGCCTCGCGCTTTCAATTGCTCCGAGTTGGAAGGAGCCGGAGCTTTGCTGGGAGGGGTTGCGGGAGAGGTCCCCTGAGCATAAGCACAACCAGCACAGAGGACGGCTGAGAGAAAGATGCTACTACTTTTCATTCAGAATGTATTCCCTACCATAACATGCAAAGACCATGGTCCCGGGTGCGTGACCTACCGCCTCGGCGCAACCCGAATTATGCGCGCCTTGCATTCCTGTATAGCAGGGCAGGCGACCGGGTGCAGGTCCTTCGATAAGCAAATGCTCACCGCGCTCAAATAGCTTTTCCGGCAACCGATCGCAAGCTCGGCGTCATTAAGATTCGGGTTCGATTCCTCGAAGGATTTCTTTACGTCAAAAGGGCTGACTGCAAACTGCGCTCGCGGATTCAGGAACCGGGGCGGAATCCTGACAGAAGCAAATGCGCTTCGAATCGACTTGAAATAGTCGGTTGCGCTCAAACCGCTGCAGGTGCCGTGAGCCTGCCATTCGTGCTCGATCAGTTGGCGGTCGGGCATGATGGCGAGCATTCTTCCGATTTCTGCGGGATCAAGTCCGGGCGCGTGCGAACAATACTCCGGTCCCCCGCCATTTCGGAACTCCGGCCAGAGCCCGTGCACGATGAACCCGTAAGAATGACCGCCGCTGCATTCCGCCCGAGATGGATTGCTATAGCAGAATTCAGGCGACCACGAGAGATTCAGCGTGTAGTAGTCGAAAGCGCCGGGCTTCTGAGCGAAGATCGGAACAAGGGTGCCGGACAGCAACAGGACAAGGCAGCAGATACCCCGCTTCATAGTCAAAAAGAGGCTCAAAATCCGATGATATGCTCGGAGCAAGGCCGTACGCATGAGTAGCCGCGCGATACTGTGGTCTATCCTTTGCGCGGTCGCCTTTATTGGCACGGCATTTGCGCTCGACCGCACGCTGCCGCACCCTTTTCAGGAATATCCCGGAGTCGAATACCGTATCGGCTCCATCCCGCTTCCGCCCGACTATCAGGAAAAAACAGAATGGGCTTTTGCGCGCTTGATGTACCCGGGAGGCTGGAATGATGGCTACGCGGGGCGCGAAAGCGATTGGCACGACGGCCGATCCCTGTGGACCCAGGATTACCCTCGCGCCGACCGGCACTTTTCGCTTGCGGTGCGGCGCTTGACCCGCATTCATGTGCGCTCGGTGGAGCAGCCTGTGAATCTGGATAACGGCGATGATGTGTACAACTGGCCCTGGCTGTACGCCGTTCAGGTAGGCGAGTGGGGCATCACCGACGCGCAGGCACATAAGCTGCGCGATTATCTGCTGCGCGGCGGCTTCTT
>JAICXK010000067.1 GCA_025980435.1 Bryobacteraceae bacterium | reverse complement strand
GCTCTACCTCGGCAATCGGTTCCTCGGCCTTCTTCGCATGAGCTTCCAACAGCCTGTTTTGCATATAGCTGTAGAGCCGCTTCAGATTTTGGCTCACTTCTCCGCCCTTCTCGTGATCGAGGGAAATCATCAGTTCCGCCAGAATCTGGACCGCTTTCGTGATCGACCGCGAACGCCCCAAGATATCTCCCGTCTTGAGATACTGCCTCGCCTGCTGAACCGATTTGATCGCCCCTTCATAAAGAGAAATCACAAGCCGGACAGGGTCGCCGTTCAACAAGCTTCCTTCCGCATAGGCGTGGTAGGGGTCGTGATAGGTCAAGAAAACTGCCTCCGAGTTCTTTATCGAAGCATCAGAGCGCTCTTTAGAGTTTTCAAATTGAATTGGCTGGCTTGTTCCAATCTGGAAAACGACGCCTAGGAAATCCCGGACTCGTGATTTGCGCGGCCTCTACATCCGATATGTCTTTCGAGGGACACCAGCTTAGACATGTTTTCCATAGTGGGCATTGTTGTCGTCATCGGAGCAATCTTAGGCGGCTATCTCATGGAACATGGGAACTTGAAGGTCCTGGTGCAACCGGCGGAACTCATCATCATCGGTGGCGCGGGTCTCGGCACTCTGCTCGTCGCCAACCCTTTACCCGTTATCATCAGCCTTCTCAAGAGCGTGCTGGGAGTCTTTCAACCTGACAAATACAATAAGGCGCGCTATTTGACCGCTCTTAAAATGCTGAATGAACTTTTCCGCCGAGCGCGCAAAGAAGGGCTCAGCGGTCTGGAGAATGACGTTGAAGAGCCGGAGAACAGTGAGTTTTTCAAGAAATATCCCGAGATTCTGAAGAACCATCACACTCTCCATTTCATCTGCGACACTTTGCGAACCGCAATGGCCGGCACGGTCTCACATTTCGATCTCGACCAGTTGATCGAGCTTGATCTGGACGTACACCACAAAGAGGTTAATCAGCCTGTGCAGGCCCTGTCGAGCGTGGCCGATTCTCTCCCTGGCCTGGGCATCGTCGCCGCCGTCCTCGGAATCGTCATCACGATGAGTGCGTTGGGCGGCCCCCCAGAGGAACTTGGCCGAAAAGTTGCCGCTGCTTTGGTCGGAACCTTCCTCGGCATTCTCCTGTGTTACGGCTTTTTGTCCCCTCTGGCGGCTAACATGGGCCGCCTCAACGAGGCGGAATCGCACTACTATCACTGCCTCCGGACCGGGTTAATTGCCTTCATCCGCGGTGCGGCCCCGATTCTCGCGGTTGAGTTCTCCCGCCGTAGTATCCCCTCCGCAGTGAGGCCCAGCTTCAAGGAAATGGAAGAGGCGTTCCGCGCCAAAGTTGAACAGATCGCCGCGTAAGACATGTCGAGCTCTCGCGAACCGATCATCATCGTCAAGAAGAAGAAGGTCCACGGACATGGCCATCATGGAGGCGCCTGGAAGGTTGCTTACGCCGATTTCGTAACGGCCATGATGGCCTTCTTTATCGTCTTATGGCTCATGAGCAGTAGCCAGAATGTGAAGGAGTCGATCGCGGGGTACTTCAGCGATCCCCACGGTTTTCAAAATCGTAAGGGAAGTTCCGTTGCCGGTGCGGGCGAAGGGGTCACCATCGCCAAAGATCAAATGAATAATCTGAAGGAGTCTTTACAGAAAGCGCTCCGGCAGAGATCCAACTTTGACAAACTCAAGGACCACGTTGCCATGACGGTCACGGGCGAAGGCCTTCGCATCGAACTGCTCGAGACCGACAAAGGCATGTTTTTCGAAAATGGCCAGCCGCATCCCACGCCCGGAGGAGCCGACCTGCTGACTCAGCTTGCAAAAGAACTGGGCAAGCTCAGCAATTCTATCTTCATCGAAGGCCACACCGATTCCAAACCGTTCGATAACGGTCCCTATACGAACTGGGAACTCTCGGCCGATCGTGCGAATGCGGCCCGTAAGCTAATGGAAGAAAACGGGCTGAGGCCGAACCAGGTCACCCAGATCCGCGGCTACGCCGACCAGCTTTTGCGGGTTCCCGAACGGCCGGAAGACCCTTCCAACAGGCGCATTTCCATCATCGTTCAGTACCCGCCTGAAGAGTCCGACCCCGTACCCCCCGCCAAGGCGGACGGACACGGTCCCCCACAAAAGGCGAAAAAATAGCGCTGCCCAGCACTTCTCCTTTGTGAAGGCTTTTCTGCTCCTCGGGATCCTGTGTTTCTGGCAGGCGGCCTGGGGCGCACAGCCTCCCGCCGAAAATCCGGCCGCAGCGATGCAGGTGTCCCTCCAGAAGCAGCACGATTCCCTGAATAAGCAGCTTGACTCGTTGCGCCAACAGCTTGGAAAAGATGCGGATCTCCCCGACACCAACATCTCCTTCCTTGGTCCGCTTCCGCCGCTTGCCATAGCCAATTGTCCGCCGCTGCCCTCCGGAGATATCGCCGCTTTGATCGGCGCAGCCGCAAAGAAGAATTCACTTCAACCGGAAATCCTTCACGCCGTTATGAAGCAGGAATCCGGTTTCAAGCCGTGCGCAGTCTCCGTTAAGGGAGCGCAAGGCCTGATGCAGTTAATGCCGGCAACCGCCCAGCAGTTCCACGTCGCGGATCCCTTCGATCCCGAACAGAACGCAGAGGCAGGCGCAGCCTTCCTGAAGCAGCTATTGAGCAAGTACAACGGCGATCTTCGTCTTGCTTTGATCGCCTACAACGCCGGCGCCGCGCGCGCGGACCAAGGCGCGCCTCAATCCATCCCGGAAGAAACGCAGAACTATTTAGCACACATCTTCGGAGATCTGGGCATTCAGCGCGTGGAAACGTCGGCCGCTCAGCAGGCGGCCCCTATCACGCCTCCACAGGATCCCAAACCGATCCTCACAAACCCCTCCCGTTCACAATAGCCGGTCAGTATTACTTCATCTCCATCGTTTAGAAACATCCGCCGCACACCATCCGGCAGGACCAGAGGCTCGGTACCTTTCCAGGTCATCTCCAGCAGGCATCCCCGATTCTCTTTCGCCGGCCCAGAAACAGTTCCGCTCGCCATCAGGTCGCCCGGCCGCAGCGCGCAGCCATTCGAGCTGTGATGCGCAACCATTTGCGCCAGGGTCCAATACATCTCTTTGAAATGGCCTCGGCTCACACGAAATGGCTTCTCCATAGAAGACGAGCGCAACCAAACCTCGAGCGTGATGTCGAATGCCCCTGAGCCGCTCTCCCGCAAATAAGGAAGAACCGGAGACTCATGCTCGGCCGCTGATACCCGGAACGGCTCCAGCGCCTCGATCGTGACCATCCAGGGTGAAACGGAAGTCGCAAAGCTCTTGGCGAGAAACGGCCCTAGCGGCTGGTACTCCCAGCGCTGGATGTCCCGCGCCGACCAGTCGTTCACCAGGCAAACGCCCGCAATGTGCCGCTCGGCCTCCGCAATCGGAATCGGCTCTCCTAACTTGTTTCCGGGGCCCAGGAATGCGCCTAATTCCGCCTCATAGTCCAGCTCTTGTGTTGGCCCGAACCGCCCCCCTCCCAGTTGTCCCGATGGACGGCGAATCGGCGTCCCGCTCACCACGAGCGACGAACATCTCCCGTGATAGGCAACCGGCACGTGCCTGTAGTTCGGAAGCAGCGGGTTGTCGGGCCGGAACATGCTGCCGACATTCCTCGCGTGATGAATCGAAGCATAGAAGTCCGTGTAATCGCCAATCGCTGCCGGCAGAAGCATTTCGCAATCGCTTTGCGGAATCAGGTCTTGCCGCGACGATCCGCGCTGCAAGGCGCTGCTTATCACCCGCCTCAGATCCCTGCGCTGAACGGAACTCAGCGTCATGTAGCCGTTCAGATTGTGACCTTCGAGCCACGGGCCAACGTCCAGAATGGCCTCGCCGATTGCCGCTCCTATGCGGCTTTCGGTATCGCCCCGCGTCCGGAACACTCCCAGCGGCAGGTTCTGTATCGGGAAATTGCAGCCGGGGGCATTCGCCGATTCCACCCAGCTCCGCAAGTCCGGATCGTGGGTTTCATCGATCATCAGCTTTCAAGCCAGGAGAGATAATAGCTTCCGTCCTCAACCTCCGTCGCCTCGCGGCTCACATTCAGGCCGCGGAACGTATCCATCATCACCGCCAGTTCGTCCGTCTTCTTCTGGCCAATGGATGCTTCCGTCCGCCCCGGCTGGGGGCCGTGCGCCAGCCCGTCGGGATGCAGCGTGATTGAGCCGTACTCGATTCCCTTCCGGCTCATGAACTCCGAATTGGCGTAAAACAGGACCTCATCCGACATGACATTCGAATGTGTGTACGGGGCGGGCACCGCCTCGGGGTCAAAATCGAACGGCCGCGGGCAGAATGAACAGATCACAAATCCATCGCCCTCAAATGTCTGGTGGGTGGGCGGCGGAAGATGAAAACGGCCCACTCTCGGTTCGAAATCGTGAATGTTGAGCGCCCACGGATAGTAATATCCATCCCAGCCGATCACATCGAACGGGTGGTACGCCAGCAGCATCTCGGTCAGGAAATTCTCTTTCTTCACGATGAGCTTGAACTCGCCCTTTTCATCGTGGGTTTCCAAGCTGCTCGGCAGGCGGATATCCCGCTCCGAATATGGACTCGATTCCATCAGTTGTCCGTATTCGTTCCGGTACCGCTTCGGCGGCCGCACGTAGCCGGCGCTTTCGAAAATCAACAGCGTGCGATTTTTCGATGCAAAGCGGTAACGATGCAGAATGCCGCGAGGAATCACCAGGTAATCGCCATTTGCAAACGGAATGTTACCGAACGGCGATTCCAGCGCGCCTTCGCCTTCGCTGACGTAAATCACCTCATCGCCTTGCGCATTTCTGTAGAAATCGGAGACATCGGCCGCCGGACGCACAATCGACATCGACACATCATGGTTAAAAAGCAGCGGAATGCGGTCCGCGAACACATCGCCGGATTGCTCCAACTGCTTCGTGCGAAAATGCCGGTGCCGCAGCGGCTCTCTGGGCGCAGGATCCCAAAGCAACTCTTTGATGGTTTGCAGCGCGCGCACCGCGGTTGGTTTCCGCGCATGGTAGAGCAGAGACGATGGACCGGTGAAGCCCATATTCCCCATCAGTTCCTCCGAATAGAGCTCTCCGCCGGGCTTGCGATAAACCTTATGTCTCTTCGATGGAATTTCCCCAAGGTGATGGTAGATCGGCACTCAAATCTCTCCTACAACCATCATCGCTATTCTAGTGGATGTGGGCGCTGAACTCGGGCAGGCAGATTTTCTGCCGATCCAGGGAACCGATCACCTCGAGTTCTATGTCGGCAACGCCAGACAGGCGGCCTACTTCTATCGCGCATCGTTTGGCTTTAACTTCGTCGCGTATCAGGGTCCGGAAACCGGTACGCGCGACCGCGTTTCCTACGTTCTGGAACAGGGTCGTATCCGGTTCATGTTGACAACCCCGCTGCAATCTTCCGGTGAGATTGCCGGCCACATTCTCCGCCATGGCGATGGGGTCCGGTCCATCGCCCTCCGGGTCGATGATGCCGCTTCTGCCTGGCGGGAAACAACCGCGCGGGGCGCAAAGAGCATCCGGAGCCCATTCATAATCGAAGATCAGTCCGGCCGCGCCCGGCTATCCTCTATCAGTATCTATGGAGATACCGTTCACACCTTCGTTGAACGGCGCGAGTATTCCGGCTGCTTCCTTCCCGGATTCACCCCGGTTGCGCAGCCCGACTGCGTCGCTCGCCCAGTTGGCCTGCTCCACATCGATCACGTTGTCGGCAATGTCGGCTGGGGCGAGATGAACACTTGGGTCGATTTCTACGAACGCGTCATGGGCTTCCGAATGTTTAAGCACTTCGACGATGGGGACATCTCCACCGAGTATTCCGCCCTGATGTCGAAGGTGATGACGAATGGAAACGAGAGGATCCGCTTTCCCATCAACGAACCGGCGCAAGGCCGGCGCAAATCCCAGATCGAGGAATATCTCGATTTCTACGGCGGCCCGGGCGTTCAGCACATCGCGATGGCCACCGGTAACATCATCGAAACGGTAACGAGGCTGCAGCAACAGGGCGTCGAGTTTCTTTCCGTGCCCACCACTTACTACGAGGAACTGACCTCTCGCGTCGGCAAGATCGACGAGCCCATCGACGATCTGGCCCGGCTCGGGATTCTGGTCGATCGCGACGACGAAGGCTACATGCTGCAAATCTTTACCCGACCCGTACAGGACCGGCCCACGCTCTTTTTCGAGATCATCCAGCGTAAGGGCAGCAGAAGTTTCGGAAAGGGCAACTTCAAGGCCTTGTTCGAAGCGATCGAGCGCGAGCAGGCGCGCCGGGGGAATCTGTGAGATGATATGTCCCACCTATGCCGGATATCAAGATTGCCGATGCGGTCAGCGCTACCGCGAATATCAAACTACGCGATGATGCACCGCTGGCAAAATCGGGCCTGAGCAATCTCAACTTCGCGGCGATTCCATTCATCGGGGAACTGGACAAGCCTGTCGATCAATGCTCATTCAAATCGGGCGCCTTCGGAGTCAAGCTTTCCACTCCAGGCGAGCTTGCGATTCAGACTACGGCCGGCGGCGCTTTGGCCTTGATAAACCGTCCTCAGGAGACTCTCTTCGGCCCGGACCCGTTTGCCCCCGCTATACCAATCGCGCCCGGAGAGGCGTGGATACAGCTCGAATTGGATGCTTCGGTAGACGCAAAGCTCTCGGCGTCGGCGCAAGGGTTCGGCGTTGCGCTCGAACAACTCACAAAAGCGGGACTAAGCACTTATACACTCCTGACCTCATCATCGGGAACGCTGCCCAGCCTCCGTCAAGGCTTCCAGTCGGCTCTGGACCACTACTCCGTTATAAAGGACGCCGCTTCCATCCGTTCGCAACTGCCCGGAACAGTAAATGTAAGTGAATTGAGCGGAACCATCAAGCTCACCGGGTCCTATTCCCTGCCCATCTCGGTTGCTCCGCTGGCCTCGGCGAATCTTCCCTTCAATCGAATGATTGTCGTGCAGCCTGCGGATACCCTGGAAATAGCCGGACAAATTTCGATCAGCGGCGATTTCATTGTCCGGTGCCATAAAGTCACCGATTCGGAAGTGCACCTGGGTGTGTACAAGAAGAGAAGCACCACGCTCTCAGCAGCCTTCACCGCGAGCGCCGGTATCGAAGCGGACCTCGGCCGCCGCGATCTGCTCAGCACGTTCTTCGGCGCGGTCCTTCCCGAAATCGACGTCTCGAAAGCCGGCCTCACCGGCGAAGATGCCCAGAACATCCAAGGCGCACTGGCGAGTTCCCTCGACCACAGCCTGAGCATCGCTTTCAATGCGGCGTGTGCGGCGACGCACGCGGACGAGTCGGCGGTCGTTTACTCGATTGATCTTGCCGGCGGCGACAGCAACCAAACGAACTCGGCCCTTGCTTCGGCGCTCGGGGGCGACTGGACATCGCTCGATGCTTTGCCCAATGCCAAGCCGTTGCGCAATATCGTCAGGCAGACCCATCGATCCGGCAACAACATCGTTATCAATCTCCTGGGCGTTTACAATGCCGAAGCGCTTACTGACTTTGTCAAATCGTGCACCGTTTTGCACGACGAAAATGGACAAATTTCCGTGGTGGACCGAATCGACGCCAAGCGTATCGCGGTCGCCGGAAATCCCTACCTGGCCGATACGGAACGGCTGCGCTCCGCTCTGGCCGAATGCTTTCTGGCAACCTTCACGTATGCGGCTGGTTCGCAGATACAGGGCAGGTTGCGCCAGAACTATTTGCGCTACAAGGCGTCTATGCCCAGCCTGGAGATGCGTCATCAGGTTTTACTCGGGCGCGCCTTGAATCTGCTGACAGATGGAAATTGGGACAGCATCTTGTCATCGCAGAGCGCCTTTTCCCAGGCGCGTTTCAGTATCGTTTGCGAATACGACCTGGATGGAATCATGCGGATCTTCTTCGCCGATCCCGGCACGCGGCTTCCGTATCTCCGTTCTGTTCTTGAGGCGACGGGCCGGAGGACGAAAGCCGCGCTCATCCATCCGGACGAACCGGCCGGCCAAGCCCGGTTGACCGCGCTGAAGAGCGATGCGATCTGGTCCGAGATGGACAAAACCGGGAACACCGCAGTATTCGGGACCATCGCCGGATTGAGCGGTTACCAACAAACGGAAATTCAAGCGATCGCCGCGGACTGGATCGACATCACCTGGTGGGCGGACGCGATGGTGAAAGTCGCGCCCAAGCTAATTGACGTTCTCGCGGCGGTTCAGACATCGAAGAGTCCTGACCCCAGCGCAGACGCTGAACTGATGAAAAAGCGCCAGGCTCTGGCAGACGTACTGGGCACTGTGGCGCGGCGCTCGCAGTCGGCATTCGGCGACGGCTGGGGCCTCGCGGTTATGTATGCGCTATCAGGGGGAGCCCCCAGTGTCAGCATGGATTACGCCTGGGGCGGCAACAGCCAGCACATCGAATCGGCGAGGCGCGTCGAGCCGGTTCGGGCGGGAACATAATTTCAGCGCCTATCCCCAAAGATCTCTGTTCTTGAATTTTCGGCGGAAACCGTGCACGATCCGCTCAGTCCGCGTGCCGAACGGCTGGTCGGTAGTGATGTAAGTCCACACAGCGCCGCGCTCGGTCAGGTCCTGCCCTCCGCCCGCCTCCGCTTCGGCGAGCCGCTGTTCGATCTCCTCCGGCAAAGCCGCTTCCAGATCAGGGAACCACTGGTCGATCCTCTTCATGTACTCGTAATGCGGATCACGTCGGCCCCACGATAACCACTGCACACCGGAGCGGTAATCCGCTACACGCTCCAGGTAGTCAGCCCAAAGATCGTCTATGGTTCGAAGAGAGACCAGGCGTTCCAGCTCGGAATTGCAAAGTTCCTTGCCCTCCAGGATTCGCTGACGGCGCGTCTGAAACCGGTGGCGCTGCCCTTCAATTGGAATTTCATACTTCTGCAAGAAGATGCGCAGATCCAGGTTCTGGCCTTCGACCAGCCGCTGCAGGTTTTCCGGATCTTTGCTGTATCGCGTATTCAGGTCCGCGTACTTCACCATCAAATCGTCTTCCAGCGAAATGAAGAATCGCGAACAGCCGGGATCGCCCTGGCGGCCTGCGCGGCCCCGGAGTTGATTGTCGACGCGGCGGCTCTCATGCTTGTTGGTCCCTATCACGTATAGGCCGCCGAGCGCCGCGACGCCATCTCCTAGCTCGATATCCGTTCCCCGTCCCGCCATATTGGTGGAGATGGTCACCGCGCCGGGCGTGCCCGCCTGTGCGATGATCGCCGCCTCCAGTTCGTCATTTTTTGCATTCAATACGCGGTGCGGAATATCGGCTAGCGTCCGGCTGATCTCTTCCGATTCAATGATGCTTGCTGTACCGACGAGTACCGGTTGCCCTTTGGCGTGAACGCGGCGAATCTCTTCCACCACGGCGCGCTGCTTCTCCGCCTTGGTCGCGAAGACAACATCGGGATGATCGACGCGGATCATCGGCCGATTGGTCGGAATCACTTCCACCGGAAGAAGATACATGGTCTTGAATTCGACGGAGGAACTGGCGGCGGTACCGGTCATGCCGCAGATCCGGGGATACAAGGCTGCCAGGTGCTGCATGGTGATGGAGCCGAGAATCATGCCCTGCAGCTTAGGCGAGACTCCTTCTTTCGCCTCGATCGCGGTATGCAGGCCGGCGGGCCAGCGGCGATCCTGGGCGATTCTCCCCTTGAACTCGTCAACCATTTCGATCGACTTGTTCTTTACGACATAATCCAGGTCCCGGTGCAGCAGGGCGTGCGCATGCAGCGCATCCTGAACCGCGGTGAGGAGCCGCAGGTTGCCTTCATCGTAGAGATTCCCGCAACGGCTTGCTTTCTCCACGGCGTGAATGCCGAAGTCCGTGAGCCCTACGTTCCGGTTGCCGGCATCGCTTGTGTAGTGGTGGCCCGGACGCAAATTGCGGACGACCTGATCCGCGACGAACGCCAAGTCTATTTCGTCGTTGCTGCCGCCCGCGATGACCAGCGGAATACGCGCCTCATCGATCAAAATGGAATCCACTTCATCGATGACCGCCACTGCGAACGGTCGATGGACCTGATCTGACAGCTTCAGCGCCAATTGATCCCGCAGAAAATCGAAGCCAATCTCGTTGGAGGTAGCGTAGGTGATATCGCACGCGTACGCGGTGCGGCGCTCATCGGGGCTCATACCCTGCTGCACATACGCGACGGATAACCCAATACGACGGTAGATTTCTCCCATCCAGCACGCGTCACGGCGAGCCAGATAGTCATTTGCCGTGATGACGTGAACGCCTTTCCCCTGGCGCGCGTACCAGGCTACTGCGGGAACAGCAGCGAGCGTCTTGCCCTCACCGGTCTGCATCTCGGCAATGCTTCCGCGAGCCAGCGCAAGCGCTCCCCGGAGTTGAACGTCGAACATCTCCTGCCCCAGCACGCGTGACGCGACCACGGCAGTTATGGCGATCAGCCGAAGGAAATCCTTTGCTCCCATAGCCGCCGCGTGCAATTGATCCTCATCCAGACCAGCCAGTTCAGATCGGATCGCATTGATCTTCCGGATCTCGGAAGCGTCCCGCTGGAAAGGCGCAAGAACGGTGTCTAGAAGTGGGCGCATGGCCATGGAAGCGATCAGCTTTCAGCTATATCAGCTTTTAGTGGGACAGCTTTCGGTTTGGGCCGGGCAGGCCACGGCCCCTACGCCCATTGTGCCGACTCTGGAGGCTCCGTTAGCAGCATTTTGCGAAACGAACCCGGCTGGTGCGGCAGGTTGAGGGGTCTTTTGCGAAACGAACTCGGGGGCGGATTTACGGCGTTGGTTTTGGAGCTTTATCAATGTGTTCAGGGCCTTGTAGAAGGCGCGCTCGTGGGTGGTTTGGTAGCGCAGGAAAAGAGCGAGCTTCTGCGTATCGACGCGCGTTTCGGTGAAGGCCTGGTTCTGAATGCGGATGGCGCGCTGCATGAGCCACCAGGATTGCGCCATTTGCCGGACCAGAAGCTGCTCGGTTTCGGTCGCGGGCTCGTGCTCGGCTGTGAGATCGTTGAGCAACGCGTCGAAATCGGCTGGGTCTTCACCCGGTACGATGATACGGCCGGAAGCAAGCCCGTGCTTGAGGGAGTTGCCGCTGGAAGTGGCTTTTCCTTGCGGGGTGCGAGGTCCGGTGGGGCCCGGGCCGACGCGGGCGTGGACACGAGCGCGGAGAGCCATCATCTCCGACTGTTCGTCGGCTTGAGTCTTCGCCTCGCTGAGAACGGCGGGCTCATCCGCAGTGAATTCGTCGAGACGTTCCGGCTTGACAGATTCAGGGACGGATTGGTCGGAAAGAGCCCGGCGGGTTTTCTGGTAAGAGAGTTTCTTCGCTTTGCGTTCAGCCTCGCGGCGCTGGTTACGGAGTTCGCGACTCGTCATGATCCCATGCGACGGGATGGCTGAGCCAAAGAGCGGAGAAAATGCGTGCAAGTGCGTGCTGAGGAGGGAGAAATTTTGGGGGGAAGTTTGTGAACGGGGGACTGAGTCGGCTGAATTCCCAGATCACGGTCCGGCATGCCCGGCCCCTATCGATGAACTAAAGTTCACCGCGGCACGCTGAAGGCGTGCGCCACGAAAATGGCCCGAAGTCCGGCCGCTATCGTGAGAATAGAGGCGGGGTTGGCAGATACACAGCGCCTGCTCCCGGATGGTCGCGGGTCAGCATGAGCGATCCCCGATTTTTCAGCCGATGGGAACAGGCCGACGGGACGGCCGCAGGGCAGGAGTCCTGCCCACTTGGGCGCTATAATTCCGTCGATGGGCAGCGCTGTCTCAACGTATAAGGCGCACCGGTGCAGTTTTCGACCAGATCGGGTGGATCCTTATCTACGCCTCGGCACTGTCACCGTTTTCGTTCGCGATCAGGATCGAAGCCTGCGGTTCTACCTGGACCAGCTTGGATTTTCTTTAGCCTTTGATGCTCCTTTTCCGTCTGGCGATCGCTGGCTAACGGTTGTTCCTCCAGATGGCACTGCCATGCTTGAGCTGGTCGCCCCCAAGCCCGGCTCCGAAGAATACAAGCTGATTGGGCACTCCACTCAGATCGTTTTCCTGACCGAAGATGTATTGGGCAAGTTTGAAGAATGGCGCAAGCGCGGGGTTCGCTTTCACACTTCGCCGCAGGCGCAGTCTTCGGGCGCGATGTCCGCCAGCTTCGAAGATGTGGACGGGAACTCGTTTACGCTTCTGGGCTTTGACGAGTTGACGCGGGAAGTCGCGGAGCAACGCCGCGCACATGCCGAGAAGCTGGAATCCGAAAATCGCGCCGCGCAGGAACTGGCGACCGCGAGAGAGGTACAGGCGAGGCTGTTCCCGCAGAATCAGCCGAGCCTTGCGAGCCTCGAATATACCGGCGTTTGCATTCAGGCTCGACAAGTGGGGGGCGATTACTACGACTTTCTCGATCTTGGACGAGAACGACTGGGGCTGGTGATTGGCGACGTTTCCGGAAAGGGAACCGCCGCGGCTCTTTTGATGGCCAATCTGCAGGCACACATGCACAATCAGTGCGCAACGTATTGGAGCCGCCCGTTCATTCCATTCGCGTTGGAACAACCGCAGCGATTCCTGCTCTCGGTAAACCGGCTTTTCGCGGAGAATACAACGGATAACGCGTACGCTACACTTTTTTTCGCCGAATACGATGACGGCACGCGACGGCTTCGGTATGCAAACTGCGGTCATCCTCCAGGCATTCTCTTGCGGCGCGATAACGAGCTTGAACGGCTGGATTCCACGTCCACTGTGCTGGGGCTCTTCAAGCAGTGGGATTGCTCGGTTGGCGAGTGTGAGCTGTCCTGCGGCGATACGCTGGCGCTTTACACCGATGGCGTAACCGAAGCGTTCAACGCGAAGGGTGAAGAATTCGGCGAGGAGCGCCTGATAGAAACGCTGCGGCGATGCCGCAGACTGCCCTCGAAGGCCTTACTCGCATCGCTTGTCGAAGATGTGCGGCGGTTCAGTCCTCATGAACAGCACGATGACATCACGGTAGTGGTGGCCCGGTGCAAGGAAGATTAATCGAAGTCGCCGTACAGCTTCGCCGCGTTATCGTGCAGGTATCCATGCGCGATCTTCAGCGCTTGCTCGCGGCTGAACGCGTGTTCGGAAACCAGCTCGGCCAGGGCCGCGGCCAAGGCTTCGCGCGAAGATTTCACCGACAACCAATATGCTTCCTCCGCGCCGAGCACGTCACTAAACGGAAACGCATCGCTCCCGAATGAGACCTTTTCCGGATAAATCGATAGCCAGTACTTCAGCGTGTTCTTGAACTCCGAAGGATACAGATAGAGGTCGGTAAGCGACGAATCGATATACACGTTCTTGCGCGCCGCCAGCCAGATAGCCTGGCGATCATAGGGCAGGCCGCCGTGAAGCAGAACAAAGGTCACGGAGTCATAGCGTGGATCGCGCAATACATTTTCCAGATTCAGCACATTCCCGTTGTGCAGGCTGAAGAAGTCGCCGATACCCACAGCAGTGTGAATGTGCACCGCCAGATGCAGCCGGCCGGCTCCCCGCACCAGATAGCGAAAGATGAAATCCTGAAAAGCCGTATATTCGGCAGGCGCAGGCACTCCGCCGCCATGGTAACGCTCATATGCGGCGGCGGCTTCTGCCTGGGGAGGGTCGCCAAAATGCAGGGAGCGAAAGTAGGCCGCCTCAAACTTGATTGCAATGCCGCCGTTCGCGCGGTCCAGTTCCAGAACCTTGGTAATGAATTTCAAATAGCCATCCAGAGAAGCGGGGAGCGTCTGGAGTCCGGCCTGCTGCAGTTCGCGCCGCAACAGTTTCTCCTGCAGCGGCATATAAACCTGCTCATCGATGTTGCGCTTTCGGATGTTGGTGTTATCGAACGGAAACAGGAACGAATCGGCAAAAAATGCCCAAAGGAACCGCTTTCGATCGAGATAGCCGGGCATAGCAACACGATTGGCAATCGCGGTTTCGATGTTCAGTTTGTCCAGTATGTGATCGAAATACCGATTGCCCTGCTCGCGCTTCAATTGCGCTTTTCGTTCTACAAGCCAGCGCGCGTGCGCAGGCGAAAAATCGGAATAGGGATAGCCGAAGAGCGCCTTGGACGCGGCGATCAGCTCGGGATTATCGGCGCGAATGCGAAGCGGCAGGGTTCCCGGCGGAGATGCCATAGCGTCCACGTCGGGATCGTCGGGAAAGCCGGGATGTCCATGGTCATCGAAAATGGGAATCTGCTTGATGTACTGGAGAAGGGTTTCGTAAAGCTGCGGGACGTCCCCGCTCCCGTACGGCGTTGATTGTGCGTTCAGGAAGGACGCAAATAGAAAGGCGGAGGAAAGTAAGCTTAACCGTTGTGCCGTCAATGAGGGCCAGTATAGCGGTTGGAGAACAATCGGGGAGGGCCAGGGCCGCCGCAGGCCAAAAGGGGCTGACCCACCAGTTCAGGGCGCGGTACGAAATTGGGCGGTATGCAGCTCGATCAAGTCCTTGCGCGCCTCCACAGCTGCGTTCAGGGCGGGACTACGGCCCGGCGCGACAATGTGATACCCAGCGAGCAGCTCAGCTTCCGCTTCTTTGTATCGGCGTTCGCGGAGCAGGAGTACGCCCAATTCGATCCGCGCGGCACCGGTCTGCACATTGTCAGCCGAGAGAGCTTCGGAGTAAATCCGGACGGATTGCCGGAAACTCTGCTCGGCGCGAGGATATTCCTTGCGCGCTTCGTACAACTCTCCGAGCCGCAACAGCCCGAGCGCCACGTGCTTATTTTTCTCCGGGAACGCCGAGCGGTAAATCGCGTCCATTCGGCGGAAATCGCCATCCGCGGTGTCCAGGTCGCCGTGTTTCAGAGCCACGACACCGAGCTGGTTCAGAGCCAGTGCCACAAAGGGATGATCCTTCCCGTAAGCGCGCTCGTCCGTTTTGAGCGCCAACTGAGAAAGGGGCGCGGCCTCATCGTACTTGTGCTCGCAAATCAACGTTCCGGCCAATCCCTCCGCATCGAGCGCCACTTCGACATGATCCTTGCGGCCGTACCATGCTTCCGTAATGATCTCTCGCGGCGGGACCCGCCGCGAACGGATGCACTTACCCAAGCAGCGCTACGTGGTACGTCGGACCCATCACGAGCAATCCCCTATATGCGCGGCTCAAGGCCGCCGGCATCACATCTACAGCCTGGAGCTACGGCGTAACCGGCGGGACAGGTTGCTATGGTCCGTGGGAGGCTGATTCGATTATCGGACTAAGCTAGGTCGGGAATAGCCTTACGATGGTCAGCTTCACAAGCGGGGGCGTCACCAGGAACACACCCTTCGATCAGATCACCTATTTGCTGCAACCGTAGAGTTCCGCGCGCGGACGGGGTGTCCGCTCTTTGCGTAGGGCGGCCGTGCGGGTCCCTTCAGCCATACTGGAAACGTAAGATGTTTCGGCAGAGCTCAACGGACTCGCGCGGCTATTCGCTTCCGGAAGTCCATGAGAGCATCTCCACTTCAGACCCGCGTTTTTGGCAGCGGCTGTTCGCGTTCGCCGGGCCGGCCTACCTCGTCAGCGTCGGATACATGGACCCGGGCAACTGGGCCACTGACCTGGAGGGCGGGGCTCGATTCGGTTACCGGCTCCTGTGGGTGCTGGTGTTATCGAACCTCATGGCGCTGCTGTTGCAGACGCTGAGTTCGCGGCTGGGAGTAGTGGCGCGCAGGGATCTGGCGCAGGCATGCCGCGAGGAGTATCCGCGGGCGGTTTCCTACATCCTATGGATACTTTGCGAGCTGGCGATTGTCGCCTGCGATCTTGCCGAGGTGCTGGGGGCGGCGATCGGACTGAATCTTCTCTTCCATCTGCCCATGCTGATCGGGGTTCTTGTCACCGCGGCCGATACACTGCTGGTGCTTTGGTTCACGCGCATGGGCATCCGGGTGATTGAGGCTTTCGTGCTGGTGCTGATTGCGACCATCGCGGGCTGCTTTGCTTTTGAAATTTTCCTGGCGCGGCCGGATGCGCACGAGGTGCTTACCGGAATTATTCCGCGTCTTAATTCGCAAAGCCTCTATGTAGCGGTTGCCATCTTCGGGGCTACGGTGATGCCGCATAACCTGTATCTGCATTCTGCCCTGGTTCAGACACGACGCATCGGCGAAACGGAGGCGGAAAAACGCACCGCGTGCCGCTATAACCTGCTGGATTCGGCGGTTGCGTTGAACGGCGCGCTTTTCGTGAACGCGGCGATTCTGGTGATGTCCGCGGCGGTTTTCTTTAAACGCAACATTGTCGTAACGGAGATTCAACAGGCGCACCAGCTTTTATCTCCGCTGCTTGGCACGACCGCGGCGAGCGTGCTGTTCGGCGCCGCCCTGCTTTGCTCCGGCCAATCGTCCACGCTCACCGGCACGATGGCAGGTCAAATTGTCATGGAAGGTTTTCTGCACTTCCGAATGCAACCCTGGCTTCGCCGCGCAGTAACTCGATGCCTGGCGATTGTTCCAGCCGCCCTTACAATCTACATTGCCGGAGACACGGGCACTTACAGCCTTATTATTCTCAGCCAAGTGATTCTGAATATGCAGTTGCCGTTCGCGGTGATTCCACTGGTTCATTTCACGGGTGACCGCAAACGCATGGGGCCCTTTGCCAATGGCTTTTGGCTGCAGCTCGGCGCCTGGGCCTGCGCCACATTCATTGTGATTTTGAATGTCTGGCTCGCCTGGGACGAAATGCGGGGCTGGATATCAGGCAGCAGCGGGGCATACCGGCCCCTGGTCATCGTTGCCTGCACGGCTCTGGCGCTTGGCTGCACGGCTCTGCTGATTCTAGTCACTTGCTGGCCATGGCTCCGGCGTGTGCCCGCGGTTTCTGAACGCGTTGCGGTGGCAGTTGCACAGGAAGCGCCGGTATGGAGTTCACGCGTGTACTCAAGCATTCTTGTTCCCATTGATCACAGCTCGGCCGACCATGAGGCCCTTGGCAACGCGCTTGCCCTAGCGCGCATGCACGATGCGCGGATCATTTTACTGCACGTTGAAGAAGGCGTCACCAGCCGCATGTTCGGTTCGCTTTCCTCGACGGCCGAAATCTCGGAGGGCCAGGATTACCTTGCGAATATCGCAAACTCGCTGCACGATCAAGGCATCACGGTCGAAACAGTGGTCCGGCACGGCAACAGCCCGGCACGTGAAATTGCGACGGCGGTTCAGGAGCTTCAGCCCGACCTGCTGGTGATGGCTTCCCACGGCCACCGCGGCTTCAAGGACCTGATTTTCGGCACGACCATCAACTCGGTACGCCATCATGTGAAGATACCGATGCTGATTGTGAACAGATCATAAACATGACCGATCTTTCTAAAGGACGAATCCTTGTCACAGGCGGCGCAGGTTTTGTGGGAAGCGCAATCGTTTGGGAACTGAACCGCCGGGGCCTGACGAATATTCTGATTACGGACTTTCTGGGGAGCGATGAGAAGTGGAAGAATCTCGTACCGCTTCGGTTTGCCGATTACCTGGAAGCGGACGATTTCCTGAAAAAGCTGGCGGACTCTCCATCACTTTTCGGGAACATCGCCACGGTTTTTCACCTGGGCGGATGCTCTTCGACGACCGAAAAAGACGCGAGTTACCTGATCCGCAACAATTTCGAATACACCAAGACTCTGGCGCACTTCGCCGTGGATGGCACGCGGCGCTTTGTGTATGCGTCTTCCGCGGCAACGTACGGCAGCATTGCAGCGGGTTTGCCGGAGACGGTAGATCTGAACAGCCTCCGACCGCTTAATATGTACGGCTATTCGAAGCACTTGTTCGATCTGTATGCCGCCCGCGCCGGCATGCTGCAGCGGATGACCGGATTGAAATACTTCAACGTATTCGGTCCGAACGAAGATCACAAAGGCGATATGCGCAGCGTGGTTCACAAGGCATTTCACCAGATTCAGGAAACCGGCACCGCATCGCTATTTAAGAGCTACCGGCCCGAGTTCCCGGATGGCGGGCAGCGCCGCGATTTTCTATACGTCAAGGATGCGGTCGCCGCGACGATTCATCTTGCCGAACACGCAGACGGCGGCGGATTGTACAATATCGGTTCGGGCGAGCCGAACACCTGGTTATCTCTTGTAACAGCCATCTTCAACGCTCTGAGCCGTCCGCCGAAGATTCAGTTCATTGAAATGCCGGAATACCTGCGGGAGAAGTATCAATATTTCACCTGCGCGCATATCGACAAGCTGCGGTCAGCCGGATTTACGCAGAAGATGACGCCGCTACACGATGCCGTTTACGATTACGTGAAGCACTATCTGGTTCCGGGCAAGCACCTGGGCGATTCTGATTCTTAAGCTGACGCAAGGCCTTTCAGGTTCCAGCCGCAAATACGGCTTGCCTCCAGCTTGTTGCCGCCCGGACCGGCCCAATGTGTTTCGAGACTGATAAAGCCCTGGTATCCCTCATTGAGGAGCGCGGCAATCTGTTCCTTCCAACGGACACGGCGCGTGCCGAGCGGGCCAAAAATCGGCGTATCGCCTTCCATGTGGCAGTCCTTCGCGTGGATGTGCGCGATGCGATCTTTGCGGAGCAGCGAGTAGCCGCCCGGGTATGGATCCTCACCCGCGACCAGGGCGTTCGCTGGATCCCAGAGCAGCTTCAGATTCGGGTTCGGCAGAAAATCGAAAGCACGCGCGGCTTCCGCGGCGGTAGCGATGTTGCAGGCATGCTCGTTTTCGACCGCGATGATCAGATTTGATTTTTCGGCGGAGCGTGCGAGCCGGCCGAAGGCCTCGATGATCGCATCGAGACATAACTCCGGCTTGATGGTGCGCCAGTAGGAAAAAACGCGGATGATGGGGGCGCCGAAGAATCCGGCGATCTCAATGGCGCGCCCGGTCAGCTTCTCCTGATCCTCGAACGTGTGTTTGGAACCGAACGCATCCTGATGGAAGCGCTGGTCCAACTCCGGACCGCCGGGGAGGACGCATTTGAGGATCGGCGAAGCAATGGAGATGACGGGCAATCCGGCCTTATCGAGCGCTTCCTTTGCGCGTTTCAGCTCGTCAGACGAGAGGTCAAGAATATTCTTGCCGTCGATCACGCGCAATTCGGCGGCGTTCATTCCGATCTCCTTCATGGGAGGAATGGCTTCGGCGAGGACGGGCGAAAACTCGTCGGTAATCGCGGCAATGGGTATTTTCGGTTCGAAACTGGGCATCCTTATACTTAAAGTATGTTCTTCCGCCGCGAGCAGCCGAAAATTCCAACGTTCAGCGAACGCGTAGAGATCCTGCGGAAGGCAGGATTCGCAACGGAACCGTTGCCGGACGGCCGCTTCAGAATCTCAAAGAACGGCGCCACCGCGATCATTGGCGATGAAGGAAAAAATCAGCCTAGCATTGAAAAAGCGGGCGTTTTGATCGGGTCGCAAATGGCCACCCTCCTGAGCGCCGGGTATCAGATGTTTCTCGAAACGCCGGGCGGCACCCGGCTGCCGGCGCAAGCAGAGCAGCTCAAGGCGTTGCACGCATTTGAAGCCGATCTGAAGGACGCGCTTGGGCTGGTGGATTTATACAATACATCGCTTGGCACAACGACGCGAAGGCACATGTACGATCGGGTTTATAAACGCGATACGGGCGAACAGCCCATGCCCTGGCTGCGGAAAGAAAGCCGCTTCGTTACTGCCGATACGAAGGGTTCGTACCGGACGTAGTTACGAAAGTCGCAAACTCAGGCGGCCTGGGGGAGGCCGCCGCAGGCCGAGGGCCCAATGTCATTTAGTTTTCGTGGGGCAGACGCTTCGTCTGCGCGCTCCCCTCTGGGGCGCTGTTGCGATATTGTTGAAATCTCAAGAGCCGGACGTGGCCGTCCGGCGCGGATCAGGCGATCCGCCCCACCTTGCTGTCTC
>JAICXK010000411.1 GCA_025980435.1 Bryobacteraceae bacterium | reverse complement strand
TCACTTACCGAAAATCGTTTGGAGCCGCATTGTATACTGGTCTCAGAAGCCCGCTAAGGCTTCGAATTTTCCAAACGCCGGATCGCCGCAGCGCGACTCCGGCGTTTTTGTCTTTCAGGAGTCCGCGCCATGTCTTCACCCGCTCAAATCGCCGCCAATCAAAAGAACGCCCAACTGTCCACCGGTCCCACCTCCGAGACAGGTAAAGCCAAATCATCTCTGAATGCCGTTAAGACAGGTCTTACCGGCCGCACCGTCCTGCTGCCCTCCGAAGATGTCGCCTCTTATCAGGCCCACATCGATCGTGTCTTCTCCTTCTGGGAACCGTGCGATGATACCGAGCGCGCTCTTGCCCAAACCGTTGCCGATACCGAATGGCGTCTGCTTCGCATTCCTTCGCTCGAAGCCGGCATCTACGCCCTCGGCCGCTTGGAATTCAAAGAGAAGTTCGCCGGCGAGCCCGAAGCCGTGCGCGCCTCTTTGATCGAAGCGCACACCTTCCTCACCTACCGCAAGGATCTGAACAACCTCAGTATTCAGGAAAGCCGCTTGCGCCGCATCCGTGAAAATACGTCACTGGCGCTCTATGAGGTTCAGGAGGAGCGCCGCAAGCTCATCAACGCGCAGGTCAACCAGGCTGCGGAAGCCTTACAGGATGCCAAACGCGCCGGAAAACCATTCGATCTCGACGAATTTGGGTTCGAAATTTCGATGGATCAGGTCGAGGATCGTGTTCTCGATTGGATCGCCTCCCGCGAGCGCAACTCTACCCGCCCGCTTGCCGCTTGGGAACAGCAGCTCCGGAGCGAAGTCGCCGCCAGGCTCGCATCCCGCAAGAAAGCCGCCTGATCCCTGACCGCCGATCGCTGACGGCTTTTTGATATAAGCTAAACATCTTGAATAAGCTTCGGTTCCTATTCATCGCAGCTCTGTTCACCGGCATCTCCCTCGCGCAATCACCGCCGCCGCCCCTGGATGCCTTGACGCTCATGCCATGGCCTGCCAGTGTGACGCGGCAATCGGGAGGGCTGCCGGTCAACATCACGTTTTCGATATCGCTTTCGGGTGCAGGTGCGGCGGATCCGCGCGTGAAAGCGGCGGCCGGACGGATGTTTGTCCGTCTTGCGCGGCAAACCGGTATTCCTGTGCGCTCTCACTTTGCAAAACAGGGCGCCGGTGCCACGCTCAGCATTGTCGTCGAAAGAATGGACCATCGTGCGCCGCAGCGCCTTGGCGACGACGAAAGCTATTCGCTCCAGGTCACCTCTACTGGTGCCCGCTTGTCCGCCGACCATCCCCTCGGGGCGCTCCATGGCATGGACACGTTTCTCGAACTCGTGGAACAAAACACCGGCCCTGGGGTTACGCCCGGCTTCTCGCTTCCTTCGGTCGTTATTCGCGACCAGCCGCGATTCCCCTGGCGTGGGCTCTCCCTCGACGTCTCGCGGCATTTCATTCCAGTAACTGACGTCAAACGAACTCTCGACGGCATGTCCGCTGTAAAGCTAAATGTGCTGCACTGGCATCTTTCCGATGATCAGGGCTTTCGCGTGGAGAGCAAGCGGTATCCGCGGCTGCAGCGTTACGGATCGAACGGTCTGTATTACACGCAAGCCGAAATTCGGGATGTGATCGCGTACGCGCGCGATCGTGGGATCCGCATTGTGCCGGAATTCGATATGCCCGGGCACGCCACAAGCTGGCTGCCTGGATATCCCAGGTTAGGCTCGCGATCGGGCTCCTTTGAAATCGTGCCCGGTTTTGGCATTCTCGGCGACCTGATGGATCCCACCAAGGAATACACGTACCAGTTCCTGGACGGCTTCATCGGCGAGATGGCGCATCTCTTTCCCGATAAGTACTTCCATATCGGAGGTGACGAAGTCGACCCCAAACAGTGGAACGACAGCCCGCGCATTCAGGCCTTCATGCGCCGCCATCATTTGGCCGATGCGAAGGCCCTGCAGACCTACTTCAATCAACGTGTCCAGAAGATCGTGGAAAAGCACGGCAAGCATATGGTCGGCTGGGATGAGGTGCTGCATCCGGGCCTGCCCAAATCCGTGGTCATCCAGTCCTGGCGTGGACAGCCGTCGCTCTGGCAGGCTGCCCGCGAAGGATACCAGGGGCTCCTCTCGGCCGGCTACTATCTGGATCTGATGTACCCGGCTTCGTACCACTATGCAATTGATCCGATGAAAGTGCCTCCGCCCGCGCCAGGGCATCATCGCGAACAGGCCGGACCTTCGCAGCCCGCGCCTGGAACTCCCACTGATCTGACTCCGCAGCAGCAAAGAATGATTCTGGGCGGGGAAGCTGCCATGTGGGAAGAACTCGCGATGCCCGAGAACCTGGACGCGAAGTTGTGGCCGCGCCTCGCCGCCATTGCGGAACGCTTGTGGTCTCCGGAAGCGATCACCAGCACCGCCTTCATGTATCGCCGCCTGGAGACTACCAATCGATGGCTGGAATGGCTGGGCCTAACCCAGCGCTCCAATCTGGAGTTGATGCGCCAGCGTTTGGCTGGGGCCATGCCTTACCAGCCGCTGGACGTTTTTGCCTCGGTGCTGGAACCCGTGAAGGGATATTCGCGCCATGCCGAGAAGTACACAACCTCGACT
>JAICXK010000078.1 GCA_025980435.1 Bryobacteraceae bacterium | reverse complement strand
GCGACGGACTCCAAAACGAGAACAGCTTCGTTCCGATTGAGACAAAGGTTTTATTGATCGAGTCGCTGGCTGCGAGCGGTCTCAAAACCATCGAGGCTGGTAGTTTCGTCTCTCCCAGGTGGGTTCCGCAGATGGCGGACACGGCCGAGGTTTTGGCGAGGCTGCGCCGAACGCCCGGCGTAAGCTATCCGGTCCTGGTACCCAATCTGAAGGGTCTGGAGGACGCGCTACAGAGCGGAGTGGAGGAGATCGCGGTCTTTGCCGCTGCATCGGAAACGTTTTCACACCGCAACATCAATGCCTCCATCGCCGAAAGCCTTACGCGCTTCCGCGTGGTTGCAGAACGAGCCCTCGCGCACCGATTACGAGTGCGCGGATATGTTTCCTGCGTGCTTGGCTGTCCGTATGAAGGCAGCGTTGATCCCGCGGCCGTCGCCCGAGTCGCTGGCGAGCTTTACGAGATGGGTTGCTATGAGGTGTCGCTGGGAGACACCATAGGTACCGGCACGCCGCTGAAGGCGCAGGGCATGCTGAACGCCGTTGCCGGACGTGTGCCGGTTCCTCAATTGGCGGTACATTTTCATGACACATATGGCCAGGCATTAGCCAACATTCTGGCCTGCCTTCAGCTCGGAGTCGCCGTCGTGGACAGTTCGGTTGCCGGGTTGGGCGGCTGCCCGTACGCTCCGGGCGCGGCGGGAAACGTCGCCACAGAGGATCTCCTATACATGCTGAACGGGATGGGAATCGAAACCGGAGTTGATCTTGAAGAACTTGCGGCGGCAGGACGCAAGATTTCGGCTCAACTCGGACGGAAGCCCGCCTCGAAAGTTGCCGGCGCCATCGCAGCTACGGATCGCGGCGTCTGAGTTATCATCGCTGGGTGCTGCGGAACGGCACATACCGGAGGGCAGTCACGTGAACAAAGTACTGGCCAGCGCGGACGACGCGGTAGCGGATATTCCGGACGGTGCCACCCTCATGCTGGGCGGCTTCGGCCTGTGCGGCATTCCCGAAAACCTCGTCGCAGCTTTGATTCGCAGGGGCATCAAGGGTCTGCACACCATCAGCAACAACATGGGCGTGGACGGCTCCGGCATGGGACTCATGCTGGAGGCGGGCATGGTGGCTTCTCATATTGGCAGCTATGTGGGCGAAAATCGACTGCTCGAGTCGTTGCTACTGGGCGGGAAACTGACCGTCACCCTGATTCCGCAGGGTACCCTGGCCGAGCGAATTCGCGCCGGAGGTGCCGGGATTCCAGCGTTCTATACACCGACCGGTGTAGGAACCGTTGTCGCCGAGGGCAAGGAATCCCGCGATTTCGAAGGGCGTACTTATCTCATGGAGCGCGCCTTAACGGCCGATTTCGCCTTTATTCGAGCATGGCGCGGCGACCGGCTTGGCAACCTGGTATATCGCAAAACAGCCCGGAACTTCAATCCCATGATGGCGGCGGCCGCCCGCACAGCAATCGCCGAAGTGGAAGAACTGGTAGAGCCGGGCGAGCTCGAACCCGATAGCATCGTGACGCCCGGCATCTACATTAAACGAATCATCAAGGGTGAGCACTACGAGCGGCGGATCGAGCGCAGAACCATTCGCCAAAATTAGCAGCCCGAAACGGCCGCGACCAGCGGAAACGGCGTTTTTTCGTCTGGCGCTCCGACTGCCTTGGTTGAAGATTATCCCTTTTCGCTATTGACTTAACTGATCCGCGGGGCCAATCGCGAAAATTTCAGGCAGCCAGTCCTTGTTCAGCCGGCCACAGGTCCATAAGTCCTGGGCCGCGTGTCATTTCCAGCCAGAGAGGAATACTTGGATAGAAGCGCGTTCTTTGGCTATGTAGTTGCACATGGAGAACGCGTTCCCGCCGTGCCTGAAAACTTCTCAAAACAAGTTGCCCGAAGCTATATCGCTGTCGTCGATGTTGCCGCTAACGAAACTCTGATAAGATGTTGCCACATAATTCAGCACTCGACAAAAGAGCGTGACGAGTCTTCGTCCGCCCGCGAGAGAGATTGAGGTAATCAAATCAGATGGCTAGAGAAAGCATACAGAAAAAGCTCACGCGTGTGCGTCCTCCACGTGTTCAGATTTCGTATGACGTGCACGTTGGCGATGCAATCGAGATCAAGGAACTCCCCTTTGTGCTCGGTGTGATGGGTGATTTCACCGGACAGCCCACCGGGGACGTCAAGAGGCTCAAAGACCGGCGCTTCGTGGATGTAAATCCCGATAACTTCGATGCCGTGCTGGAGGAGATGCGGCCGCACCTGGCGTTCAGTGTCGAGAACAAGCTTAGCGAAGATCCGAACGCCGGCGATCTGAAGGTCGATCTGAACTTCCGCAGCCTGGAAGACTTCGAGCCGGAGCAGGTCGCCCGGCAGATTCGGCCATTGCGCGAATTGCTGGAGCTTCGCGGCAAGTTGAGCGATCTTCGTGGAACGCTCCAGACGAACGAAAAGCTCGATCAGGTTTTGATGGATGCCGTTTCGAATACCGAAAAGCTCGACAAGCTGCGATCCGAGATGGGCGCCGGTGACAAAGAAGGAGAAGCGAAGTGAGCGAACTACAACAGGCAACCCCTTCCTCCGCGGCGACCACGACAGCGGAGCCTAGTCTGCTCGATCAGATTGTCGAGCAGGGGCGTTTCGGCGAGGAACCCGCCTCCCAGCAGCGCGGCAAGGATCTGGTCAAGGAGTTTCTCGGACAAGTCCTCCAGGGAGAGGTCACCATCTCTCGCGATGCCGAAGCTATGATCAATGCGCGTATTGCGCAGATCGACCACCTGGTTTCTCTCCAGTTGAACGAGGTGATGCACAACGCCTCGTTCCAGAAGCTCGAGGGAAGCTGGCGTGGACTGAAGTACCTCCTGGACAGCTCCGAGACATCGACCATGCTAAAGATCCGCGTGATCAATGTCTCGAAGAAGGAGCTCTTGAAGGACCTCCAGCGCGCGGCCGAGTTCGACCAGAGCGCCATCTTCAAAAAGGTGTACGAGGACGAGTATGGAATTTTCGGCGGCGAGCCGTTCGGCGCGCTGATCGGCGATTACGAGTTCACCAAGCATCCCGAAGATATCGAACTGCTGGACAAAATGTCGCACGTCGCCGCGGCGGCGCATGCTCCGTTCCTGACGGCGGCAGGACCGCAGCTCATGAATATGGAGAACTTTGCCGATATCGGGCAGGTTCGCGATATCGCCAAGATCTTCGACAGCACCGAATTCGCCAAGTGGAAGAGCTTCCGCGATAGTGAGGATTCGCGCTACGTCGGTCTAGCCATGCCTCATATCCTGATGCGTCTCCCCTACGGGCGCGACACCAAGCCCGTGGAGGGCTTCGATTTCGAGGAACATGTCGACGGCACCGATCACAGCAAATATCTTTGGGGAAACGCGGCGTACGCTCTCGGCGCGCGCCTGACGAATGCCTTTGCCCAGTACGGCTGGTGCGCGGCAATTCGCGGCGTAGAGGGCGGCGGATTGGTGGAAGGGCTCCCGGCCCACACCTTCCGGACTGACGAAGGCGATGTGGCCCTGAAGTGCCCCACCGAAGTCGCCATTACCGACCGGCGCGAGAAGGAACTGGCGGATAACGGCTTTATCCCGCTGGTCCATTGCAAAGGAACGGACTATGCTGCATTCTTCAGCGTGCAATCGGCGCAGAAGCCGAAGCTGTACAACAAGGATGCTGCCAATGCGAACGCCCGGCTTTCTACTCAACTGCCATATATTCTTGCCGTATCGCGATTTGCGCATTATCTGAAAGCCATGATGCGCGACAAAGTCGGCAGCTTCATGTCCCGGTCGCAATGCGAGCGGTTCCTGAACGACTGGATTCGGACGTATACGGTCGGCGATGACGATGCATCGCCAGCTATTAAGGCGAAAAACCCCCTGCGCGAAGCTCGCGTCGAGGTGGTCGACGTCCCTGGCAAGCCAGGTGCATATAGAGCCGTGGCATTTCTGCGGCCCCACTATCAATTGGACGAGCTGTCCGTGTCTTTACGCCTGGTCGCAGAACTTCCACCGCCCGCGGGGCAGTGAACGGCCGCTTGAACCAAAAATCTTAACCGAATCGCAAGATTCGACTAACACAACACTCATTTAGGAGCGAAAGGTAGAACTATGGCAGTTGAAGCATTTTTGAAGTTGGATGGTATCGACGGTGAATCGACCAAAGATGGTCACACGAACGAAATCGAGTTGTTCAGTTTTAGCTGGGGAGCCTCGAACCCCACGAGTGTCTCGTTCGGAACGGGGAGCGGCGCGGGCAAAGTAGACGTTAGCAGTCTCAGCGTCCAGACCCAGGTTGCAAAGCAGAGCCCGAAGCTGTTTCTGGCTTGCGCATCCGGCCAGCACATTGCAAAAGGCAAGCTGACCGTGCGTGAAGCGGGTGGCGGCGAGAAGCCTCTGGAATATCTGACCTACGACATGGAAGAAGTTTTCGTCGACAGCGTGAGCTGGGGCGGCGCGTCGGGCGGCGGCAAACCCTCCGAGTCGATTTCTATGTCGTTCAAGAAAATCACCATGACTTATTGGCCGCAGAACGCCGACGGAACGCTGGGCGACAAAATCCCCGCCGGCTGGGACGTTTCCACTAACAAGAAGGTGTAAGACATTGAGCTCAACGAATGCTCAAGAATTGTTCAAGGCCGGGAAGCTTTCCGAAGCGATCTCGGCCCTGAACGAGACGCTTCGGAACGACCCTTCGAATCAAACGCAGAGGACGTTTTTGTTCGAGCTGCTTTGCTTTTCCGGGGACTATGATCGCGCCGAGAAGCAATTGAACATCCTGGAGCAGGAGGGTAGCAAGGACTCGTTCCTTGGGACCCTTCTTTACAAGGCTGCCCTGAACGCCGAGAAAACGCGCCAGGAGATGTTCGAAAAGAAAACCTACCCCAGGCAGGTCGTGAACGGCGCGGCGGCCACCGTGCGAGGCAAACTTAACGGAAAGGAATTTCAGAGTCTCTCCGATTCCGATCCGCGCATCGGCGAAAAACTGGAAGTCTTTGCCGCCGGAGACTACATGTGGATCGGGTACCAGGACATTGCCGCCTTCCGCATGGAACCGCCTAAACGGCTGCGCGACCTGCTTTGGGCTCCGGCGAAGCTCGTCACCGGACCTACGTTCCGGTCGCGGGATCTCGGTGAAATTATGCTGCCCGCAATTGCGCCGGGTTCCTGGCAGCATCCCGATGACGAAGTGAAGCTTGGCCGCGTTAGCGAGTGGTGCGAAGATGAAACCGGCGAAGTTGCTCCCTTCGGGCAGAAAAACCTGCTCGTAGACGGCGAAGAAGTGCCGTTTCTTGAAATTCGCGAGCTGGAGATATATCCTCTGAACACAATCCCAAGTCTGGAGCCATGAGTTTCATTGCAAGTCGCACAACACTGGAATCTGAACCGCGCGCGTAAGCAAGCGGTTTTGTCAGTCCTGCAAGAACTTGCTGCGACCGCCCACTTATTGTTCGTCCCATGAAGGAAATCGAGCAGTTCCTGGAGCCCATTCCAGGTGAAAACCCGGTCGGCAAGAATTTGAAGTATTCTCTGCACGACAAAATCAAGGAAGCCCGACGCCAGGAGGATTCTGGACCCGTAGGTTTATGGGAGCGCGATGCCAAGACCGCTGATTTCAAACAGGTCATCAAGATCTCCGAAGACGCGCTCCTCAAGAGCACCAAAGATCTGTGGATCGCGGCCTGGCTGACCGAGGCTTGGATTTATGAGTACGATGTTCCGGGATTGACATCCGGGCTGCAGCTCCTGGATGGATTCATCGAGCGCTTCTGGGAGAACCTCTACCCAGAGTTGGACGAAGGCGATGCGGAGCTCCGCGCGACTCCCCTCGAATGGGTGGGCTCGTATTTCGATCCGAGTAAAGGCTCTTCTCCAATCTTCGCGCTGCGAAGTATTGCCCTCACCAATAGTGGATTCGGTTGGTTCGTTTATCAGGAGTCCCGCCGCATAGGGTATGAAAGCGAAGTAAGCGGCAACGAATCCCGAAAAAAGGCTCGCGAAGCAGCCATCAAGGAAGGAAAACTTCCGCCTGAAGAGTTTGATACCGATTTCGAAGGGACACCGAAGCAGTTCTATAAGGATCTTCAGCGCGATTTCAAGGCCGCGCGGGAAGCCCTCGAAACGCTCGATGAGAAGTGCCGCGACAAATTCGCCGACGTAGCCCCGTCATTCACGCCCTTGCGTAAAGCTCTGGAAGAGGTCGAGAACGTCGCGCACATCCTGCTGCTTAAAAAGCTGGAGAAAGAGCCGGATCTTCCGGAGCCCTCCCAAACGGGTCTCGACGGCGCAAGCCAGCCCGAGCTTGATGGCCAGCCCGGTACGGCTGAAGGCGCGATTCCGCGCTCAATTTCGCAACTCGACCTTTCGCAGTTGGCCGGCGGTCCCATTACCAGCGGCGATCAGGCTGTGCTCCACATCGTAGCCGCAGCCCAGTATCTTCGCCAGACTGCTCCCGCGAGCCCTGTTTCCTACCTGCTTCTGCGGGCGCTTCGCTGGGGCGAAGTGCGTTCGGGAGGAGAATCGGCAACCGGCGATTTGCCGGCGCCCTCCGCCGAAATTAGAATGACCCTGCGGGCATCCGCAGCAGTGAAGAACTGGAAGCGGGTATTGGAAACGGCAGAAAGCGCCATGGGCACGGCAGTCGGCCGCGGCTGGCTGGATTTACAGAGGTACTCGATCAAGGCATGCGATGAACTGGGCTACTCGGCTGCTGCCGTTGCGCTGCGGTCCGAGCTGAAGGCGTTCTTGCACGATTTCCCGCAGTTGCCCGCGGCAACCTTGAACGACGATACCGGTACGGCAAATCCCGATACGCTCGCATGGCTGCGCCAGGAGGGTCTGGCCGGTTAACGGGCTAGCTTCACCATGCCATCCATTCGCGGCGATGCGCCCGTTACTCTATCGTTACTGGACCGCCTGATCGATGAAGACCTGAAGCGGTCCGGAGAAGTGCATCTGACCCGGGCACAATCGGTCCGAAAGCTCCGCGACGCAGTCCGGCGCGACCTGGAATGGTTGCTCAACACCCGCCAGCCCATTGTTCCTGCCGCGGAAGGCAGCGAATTGCAAAACTCGCTTTACATGTACGGCCTCCCGGATGTCACGTCTCTGAGCGTCGCCAGTACCCGTGATCGCCAGCGCCTCGCACAGGCCATACAGGCGGCGGTTTTGAAGTTTGAGCCTCGAATTGCAAACCCCCGCATCACTCTCGTTACCGGCGGAGATGAGAAGCTCCCGGCGCTGCGGTTTGCCATTGAGGGGATGCTTCGCATCTATCCCGATCCCGAGCAAGTGAGCTTCGACGCCGTGCTGGAATTATCTAGCGGAGAATACAAGGTGCAAGGCGAAACCCGTGCGCGATGAACTCCTGGATTATTACGAGAGCGAGCTCTCGTTTCTCCGCAAGCTGGGAGCCGAATTCGCCGGGAAATATCCAAACGTCGCATCGCACCTTGTCATGGGTCCTAACGGCTCTGAGGACCCCCACGTGGAGCGCCTGGTCGAGTCGTTTGCATTCCTTGCCGCGCGCGTCCACCTGAAGCTCAACGACGACTTCCCGGAAATCACCGAATCGCTGCTGAATGTCCTCTATCCGCACTTTCTTCGGCCCATTCCCTCAATGTCAATCGTCGAATTCAACGTCGATCCGGAACAGGGAAAACTTACGACAAATATCCGGATACCGCGCGAAGCTCTGCTCTATTCGCGGCCGGTAGATGGAATCCAATGCAAATTCCGGACCTGCTACGAAACCGTGGTCTCGCCCGTGCGCGTTTCACAGGCGAAATGGAAAGCTCCCGAGAGGTTGAATCCTCCCTTAAAGGCTCCGGATGCGATTGCGGCGTGCAGCGTCGAGCTCTCCTGTTTTCCGGACGTCCAGTTTAAAACGCTCGGCCTTCAATCGCTTCGCTTTTACCTGAACGGCGATGTGATTCATACGCTGTATGAGCTTCTGTTCAACAACTGCGTTCGGATTCTGCTGCGAAATCCCGATCATCCGGACCAGCGGCCGGTCGAATTGCCGCCGGGCTCGCTTCGCGCTGTGGGTTTTCGCGACGAGGAAGCCGTTCTCCCGTTTCCTCGCCGATCGTTCACCGGATACCGGATTCTCCAGGAATACTTTGCCTTCCCCGAGAAGTTTTTCTTTGCGGAACTATGCAATCTGCAGCCGCTGGCATCGGAGGCATTCGCGAATCGTGCGGAGATCGTCTTCCTGATCTCGCCCTTCCAGCGTGCGGACCGCCAGCAGTCGCTCGAACTCGGTGTTTCGGAAACTACCTTTAAGCTGGGATGCACGCCCATCGTAAACCTGTTCGCTCAGTCTGCCGAGCCCCTCCTGCTGGAGCAGACGCGGTTTGAGCATCTGGTGATTCCCGACGCCCGCCGCCGTAGCGTGCTTGAAATCTTCTCTATTGACGATGTGCGCACCTCCAGCCCGGACCGCCGCGAGGTGATTCAATATGAACCGTTCTATTCCAGCCATCACGGGCGAACCGCGAAAAATCAGACCTTCTGGAATGCTACCCGGCGCGTTTCCCTCCGCCGCGATGACCCCGGTACTGATATCTTTATCTCTCTTGTTGATACCTCCGGCCAAGCGGCGAAAACCGGCGCCGAGACTTTGAACATCCGCTGTACATGCACCAATCGCGATTTGCCGTCGCGGCTTCCATTTGGGAACGAATCCGGAGACTTCGATCTGGAGGGAGGGGCGGTGGTCAAGCGCATCGTTTCTCTCCGCAAACCGACCGATACGCTGCGTCCACCGCTTGGAAAACAGATACAGTGGAGACTGATTTCGCACCTGTCGTTGAATTATCTGTCGCTGGTCGAAGAAGGCCGCGGCGCTTTGCAGGAAATTCTGCGCCTTTACAATTTCACTGAATCCCGGCCGCTCGAGCGGCAGATATCCGGCATCACGGATCTTCGCAGCCGGCGCCATTTTGCGCGTGTGGTATCGGAGCACGGCGTTAGCTTTGCCCGCGGTGTGCGCGTGGAGATGGAGTTTGACGAGGAACTTTTCGTCGGTAGCGGCGTGTTCCTTTTTGCCTCCGTTCTGGAGTACTTCCTGGGCCTATACGCCTCGTTGAACAGCTTCAGCCAGCTGGTTGTCCGGACGAAGCAGCGAAAGGAGGTGCTCAGAGAATGGAAGCCGCGAGCGGGACAAAAAATCTTGCTGTAATCCGGCCAACTGTCGAAGATAGGCTTTTCTCCGAGCCCTACTCCTTCGAATTTGTCCAGGCTGTTCGGTTGCTCCGCCAGTTTTACCCGAATCGCGCAGGCGTCGGGTTCTTTCAATCCCCTCGGTCTGAAGTCGTGCGGTTTGGCGCCAGGGCATCTCTGTCGTTTCCCGCCAGCGAGGTGCATGCCCTGGAGCAATCCGAAAGCGGTCCGCCCCTCATGCGTGTCAACTTCATGGGCACTATCGGACCGCTGGGTGTGTTGCCCCTGTACTACACAGAACTGGTTGCCGAGTGCCTGAAAGAACGCGACCGCACGCTTCGCGACTTCCTCGATATCTTCCATCACCGCGCCATTGCCCTCTTCTATCGCGCGTGGGAAAAATATCGGTTCTCGGTAGCCTTCGAAAGGGGAGAGGACGATAGGTTTTCGTACTATCTGTCAAGTATCGTTGGGCTGGGTACGGACGGACTGCAAAACCGGCAGCAGGCGCCGGACCAGTCCCTCCGCTTCTATGCGGGTCTATTTGCGCAGCAGCCTCGAAGCGCCGAGGCCCTGAAACTGATACTGAGCGACTTTTTTGCCGTTCCGGTGGAAGTGGAACAGTTCCTGGGCGGCTGGTACCGGCTCGATCCTGATTCGCAATGCAATTTGGAAGATGCAGCCGAAGACTCACAGATGCTCGGTTTCGGGGCCGTGGTTGGGGATGAGATCTGGAATCCGCAATCGCGCATCCGTGTCGTTGTGGGACCGCTGCCGCTCAAACGCTACCTGGAATTTCTGCCATCCGGCAGCGCCTATCCACTCCTGCGCGGCCTGATAAGGTTTTTTGCCGGAGACGAATTCGATTTTGAAGCCCAATTGATTCTGGACCGGCATGAAGTTCCAGCCTGCGAGCTCGGCTCAACCGGCGATGCGGCGCCTCAGCTCGGGTGGGTGAGCTGGTCATCGACGCGGCCGATGAACTACAATCCATCGCAGACGGTTCTGGAATTGTAAACTTGTACGCGCGGAAAAAATGAGGAGAGTATGAACGTCAATCTGAAGTCGCTGATCGCAAGAATGAACGATACGACCCGTAGTGCCCTGGAAGCGGCCGCGGGCCTGTGTCTCTCGCGAACGCATTATGACATCGAAATCGAACACTTCCTGATGAAGCTGCTCGACCAGCAGGACAGCGACCTGGCTCACATCCTGAAACACTTCGGAGTGGACAAGTCGCGCTTCACCGGGGAGCTGAATCGCGCTCTCGACAAGCTGAAGACCGGCAACGCGCGAACTCCGTCTTTTAGTCCCTCGCTGGTGAAGCTGCTAACCACGGCATGGAATCTTGGATCTCTGGAATATGGTGCAAGCCAGATTCGATGCGGGTTCGCCGTTGTTGCTCTGCTTGCTGACGACGAGCTATCGCGCATCGCGCGGGAATTTAGCAGAGAGTTGCAGACGATTCAACCGGAGACGCTGCGTCGCGAGTTCCTCAACATTGTCGCTGGATCGCCAGAGACTGCAACGGCGGCAGCCGCTGGCGCCTCTAGATCCGCAACGCCAGGAGCGCAGCCGGGCGCGGGGAAAACCCCGAATCTCGATCAATTCACTGTCAACCTGACCGAAAACGCCCGGCTCGGCAAAATCGATACCGTGCTGGGCCGCGATTCGGAGATTCGGCAGATCATCGATATTCTGATGCGCCGCCGCCAGAATAACCCCATCCTTACGGGCGAAGCGGGTGTGGGTAAAACCGCCGTCGTAGAGGGCTTCGCCATGCGGGTGGCACAGGGCGATGTTCCCCCCCCGCTCCGTAACGTGGTTGTCCGGACTCTCGATCTCGCCCTGTTGCAGGCTGGAGCGGGGATTAAGGGAGAGTTTGAAAATCGTCTGAAAGGCCTGATCGAAGAAGTGAAAAAATCGCCTGTGCCGATTATTCTCTTCATCGATGAAGCCCACACCATGATCGGCGCCGGTGGGCAAGCCGGACAAAATGATGCGGCCAATCTGCTTAAACCGGCTTTGGCGCGTGGCGAGCTTCGCACCATCGCCGCCACTACCTGGTCCGAATATAAAAAGTACTTCGAAAAGGATCCCGCCCTCGCCCGGCGTTTCCAGGTCGTCAAGGTGGAAGAGCCCACCGAACCGCAGTGCATGGTCATGATGCGCGGCATTATCGGCGCGCTCGAAAAGCATCATCAGGTCCGCATTCTCGACGAGGGTGTGGCGGCGGCCGTGAAGCTTTCGCACCGCTATATCCCCGGCAGACAATTGCCGGATAAAGCCGTCAGCGTCCTCGATACAGCCTGTGCGCGGCTGGCGCTGGGGCAGAATGCGACGCCTTCCGTCATCGAGGATCTGACGCGCCAGATCGACGATGCCGAGGTTCAGGAGCGGATCCTCCGGCGTGAATCCGCGACCGGCGCCGATCATAGTGAGCGCATGGAGCAGCTCATCCAGCAAAAAGCATCGCTCACGGAGATGTTGAGCGGCTTGAAGAGTAAGTGGGACCGGACCAGAACCCTGGTGGAGCAGATCAGAGACGTACGCAGCCAGTTAGAAAAGCAAGCCGACGGCGCGCACGCCGGCGCATCGAATGGAGCCGCGTCTGCAAGCGGCAACGGCTCGTTGTCCTCCGGTGCCGGAATCGCGGCCGAAGCCCAAACGGGTTCTGCCGCCGTCGCTACGGCAGAGGGAAACGGAATCGCGGATCTTCGCGAGAAGCTCGGCGAATTGACGCGCGAACTCGACCAGGTACAGGGCGAGACCGCTCTCATGCAGGTATGTGTCGACGCGCAGATCGTCGGCCAGGTAATCTCCGGCTGGACCGGTATTCCCCTCGGCAAGATGATCAAAGACGAAATCGGGATGGTCCTCGAACTCGATAAGCATCTTGAAAAGCGCGTCATCGGTCAAAATCATTCGCTCTCGCTCATCAGCCAGCGTATTCAAACGGGCCGGGCCAGTCTCGACGATCCTGGCAAGCCTCTTGGAGTCTTCATGCTGGTCGGGCCCAGCGGCGTCGGCAAAACCGAAACCGCTCTGGCGCTCGCGGACCTTCTCTATGGAGGCGAGCACAACCTGATCACCATTAACATGTCCGAGTTCCAGGAGGCCCACACTGTTTCTACCCTGAAGGGATCGCCTCCCGGGTACGTCGGCTACGGCGAGGGCGGTGTTCTTACCGAAGCGGTTCGCCGCCGTCCCTACTCGGTTGTGCTGCTCGACGAAGTCGAGAAAGCGCATCCCGATGTGCTCGAACTCTTCTTCCAGGTCTTCGACAAAGGCATGATGGAGGATGGCGAGGGGCGCGAGATCGATTTTAAGAACTGCATCATCATTCTCACCACGAATGCTTGTACCGATCAGCTTGCGAAACTGACGGCCGATCCCGAAGCTATGCCCAGCCCCGAGGGCATTTTGAAGGCCATCAAGCCGGAGCTAAATAAAATCTTCAAGCCCGCATTCCTGGGACGCTTGGTTGTTATTCCGTACTATCCGGTGCGCGATGAGAATCTGAAGAAGATCATCCATCTGAAGCTGGATAAGATCAAGCGCCGCATGCTTGCGAACCACAGAATTCAACTGCAGTACGGCCGTGACGTTGTCGATGAGGTCGCAACCCGCTGCACGGAAGTCGAGAGCGGCGCGCGCAATGTCGACAACATTCTGACCAACACTCTGCTTCCGGATATCTCACGGCAACTGCTCACAAGCCTTGCCGAAGGGCGAAAGCTCAGCTCCGTTAGCGTAGGCATTGGCGCCGATGGATCGTTCCAATACACCTGATCGAAAACATGCCCGATCCCATCACTCAAGAGAATCGTCTGCTGGCGATTACCACCCCCGCTGGAAAGGACGTGCTGTTGTTGAGCAGCTTTTCCGGCGTGGAAGGTGTCTCGCGGGCGTTCCGCTTCGATCTCGAGCTGGTCTCGGAGATCGCAGCCGGGAGCCCGGACAAAGTGACGGCGCACGCGCTTGTCGGGCAGCCATTCACAATAACAGTCGCGCTGGAAGACGGGAAAACACGATATATAAACGGCTTATGCGAGAGATTCAGCGCCGGCAGGCAGGATGATGAGCTCGCCTATTATACTGCCAGTATCGTCCCCTGGTTCTCGTTCCTCTCGCTCGCTTCAAACTGCCGGATATTCCAGAAGAAAACGGTTCCCGAAGTCGTTCAGCAGGTCTTTAGAGACAACGGTTTCAGTGACTATGAAGTGTCCTTGACAAAGGATTACACCGCCTGGGATTACTGCGTCCAATACCGGGAGAGCGATTTCGCCTTTGTGAGCCGGCTTCTGGAAGCCGAAGGCATTTTCTACTATTTCCAGCACGACTCGGGGAAGCACACCATGGTCCTGTCCGACGATCCGAGTTCGTACCAATCGCTGCCGGAACAGAGCAACTTCAATTATGCCTTTGTAACGGGTGTGGAGGAAGATCTGCAGGACACCATTCGAACCTGGAACTCTGAAGAGAGGATTCACAGCGGCAAATGGACCACCAGAGACTATCACCACGAAATGCCGTCGAACAATCTTCAGATCACCGAACCGTCGGAAGCGGTCGTAACCGCGGGTCAGAAGCTTGAAATATATGATTTCCCCGGCGATCACGCCAAGAAATTCAACGATCCCGCACAGCGGCTGGGCGACATACACCCGGAAGGGGAAAAGCTGAACAAGAACAGAATGCAGGAGCTGGAAACGACCCGCGTGGAGTTCAGCGGAATGTCCCGCTGCCGCGCATTCACGCCCGGGTACAAGATCACGGTTGCCGGCGGCAAAGCGGCGGGCACGTACCTTCTCACCGGGGTGGCCCATCAGGCTGCTCAGATGCCCGACTATCTGAACCGCGATGTTTCGCCTGACCCGTACACGAACGAGTTTAGCTGCATCGATGCCTCGGTGGCGTTCAAGCCGCTCCAGCAGACTCCGAAACCGGTCATCGCAGGTTTGCAAACGGCCCTGGTGGTAGACGAGAGCTCCGCGGGCAATACGGAAGAGATCTGGCCCGATAAATACGGGCGAATTCGGGCGCGCTTTCCCTGGGACCGCGATTCCAACTACGCCTGCTGGCTGCGGGTCATCCAGCCTTGGGCGGGTAAGATGTGGGGGCAGCAATGGCTGCCTCGCACGGGAGATGAGGTGGCGGTCAGTTTCCTCGAAGGAGATCCGGATCAGCCGGTGGTTGTCGGAAGCATTTACAACAGCGACAACACGCCGGTCTTCGCTCTGCCCGACAACAAGACCCAGAGCGGCATCCTGACGCACAGCACTCCCAAGGGTAGCTCCTCGAACTACAACATGCTTCGCTTCGAGGATAAGAAGGATTCGGAAGAGATCTACGTTCAGGCCGAAAAGGACTGGAACTCTCTCATCAAACACGATGAGACCCGGACAGTGAAGAACAACCGCACGACGAAGATCCATGTGGATGAGTCGCGCACAGTTGAAACCGGTAACGACACTATCGATGTCCAGCAGGGCAAGCGAACGATAACCGTGATGGGCGATCTGTCCACAACCGTGAAAACAGGGGACAACACCATCGCGATCCAAACCGGCAAACGCACCATTACGGTGATGGGTAACATCTCGGAAACAGCCCAAACCGGCAATATCTCGACTACAGCCGACGTGGGAAACATCTCCACGCAGGCCATGGTAGGCAATATCACGATTCAGGCCGATGTTGGCAGCATCTCGATCAGCGGCCTGCAGGGCGTTACGATCTCGTGCGGGGCAAGCAGCATCTCGATGACGCCCGCATCTATCTCGATCAGTGCGCCCATAGTAATGATCAATTCGTAAAATTGTTACCGTAAACGGGCTATAGCATGCGAAGACTCCAACCGGTCATCTGGGCGAAAGGCACATTCCTTTCACCGCAGCACCTGCAGGCGCAAGATGTCTTTCACGAGGACCTGCTGCAGTTCCGGATGGACGGACTCTGCTTTTGTCCATGGGGTTTTCGAACGCTCACCATTAATCGGGAAGCTCTTGCGGGAGGCAATCTTGCCATCGACACGGCCTCCGGCATTTTCCCTGACGGTCTGGCCTTCGACATACCGGATAGCGATCCTGCGCCGCTACCCAAGCCGCTGGCCGGGTACTTCGATGCGCTTCATGAGAGCGTGGATGTCTACCTGGCCGTGCCCGCCTGGCGCTACGGCCACGTGAACATTTCCACCGGCTCAACAACGGATGCCGATACGCGCTATCAGGCGGAGGTAACGCTCCTGCGGGATGAGAACGCCTCGCAGATTGAGCGTCCCGTCCAAATTGCCCGCAAAAATTTCCGGCTCCTGGTCGACAAAGAGGCTCGTGAAGGCACACCCGCTCTGAAAATCGCGCGAGTCACTCGCACCGATAGCGGTGTCCTCCAGCTGGATCCGGCCTTTGTTCCTCCGCTTCTCGACATCCTCGCCAGCGAATACCTGATGTCGATTCTTCGCCGGCTCCTTGAGATTTTGACCGCGAAGAGCGGGGTGCTCTCCGGCATGCGGCGTCAGAAGAGCCAGGGACTGGCGGAGTTCACCGCCTCCGATATCGCGAACTTCTGGCTGCTTTACACCGTGAACACCTTCGTGCCTCAGTTACGCCACTTGTTCGAGGTCCGCAGGGGCCATCCGGAAGTGCTGTTCAACACCATGAATGCGCTCGCCGGCGCTCTTACCACGTTCTCGACTAAGATTCTTCCGCGTGATCTTCCGGTTTACGAGCACAGGGACCTTGGCCCGCGTATCGCCGATTTGGACGATAAGCTCCGCTATCTGCTGGAGACCGTCATCCCCAGCAACTTCGTCGCCCTGCCCCTTCGCTCCACCAGCCCGTCCATTTACGCAACCGCCATTAACGAAGATAAATACCTGCAAAATACAAAGATGTATCTTGCGGTAACAGCCGAAATGCCCGAAGGTGAGTTAATCGCAAAAGCGCCGCAACTCATCAAGCCGTGCTCGGCGAACCACCTGGAGCATCTGGTCCGCAACGCTCTCCCCGGCGTCGCCATGCGCCACCTCCCGATACCGCCCAACGCCATACCGATCAAGCTGAATTATCAATATTTCATTCTGAATCAGGACGGCCCCGCCTGGGAAGCCATCAAGCGGTCCCGCAATTTCGCTGCCTGGGTACCATCCGATTTCCCGAACCCGCAGTTGGAACTGATTATTGTGATGCCGTAACGGCCCAAGTAACGAAAAAGCCGTGGCGCACGCACTTTTGCGTGCCGCGTCGAGACTCGTCTCGACGCCCGGGGAGCGGTTTTTCAAAGGGTCGTCCGGAGCGCAACCTCGCGCGCCGGAGGGCAACTACAGTACTTCAGCTCTTGACATCGTACCCAGACCTCTATATATTAAGAGGCCTAGGTATGCCCAAGCCCGACTCCCTCCAAGGCTCGCTGGATCTGCTTGTCCTGAAGATCCTCTCGCGTCGCCCGCGCACGCACGGCTACGCCATCATGCTCGCAATTCAGGACACGTCGGGCGAAGTGCTCCGGGCCGAGGAAGGCTCGCTCTATCCGGCCCTGCACCGCATGGAGGAAGTCGGCTGGATTCGCGCAGAATGGATCACGAAAGATACCGGCCGGCGGGCGCGTGCCTACGAGCTGACAACCGCTGGCAGGAAGCAGCTCGCAGCCGAAGAGAGTCGCTGGCAGGCAGTCACTGCAGCCGTAAATCGCGTTCTGAGGACGGCGTGATATGTCTCTCTGGTCGCGATTCGCCAATGTATTTCACGGCGATCGACTGAATCGCGAGCTTCACGAAGAATTCCAATCGCACATAGAGGAAGCTATTGAGAATGGACGCGATCCGGCGGAAGCGCGGCGAGCATTCGGACCGGCGCTCAGGCAACGCGAAGAGAGCCGCGATGCGAAAATCATCCCCTGGCTCGATTCGCTCCGTGCAGACATGATTTTTGGCTGCCGGCAGCTCTTGAAGAAGAAGATCACGTCGGCAGCGGCAGTCCTTTCGCTCGCTCTGGCCATCGGAGCTTGCACTTCCGCATTCCGTCTCATTGATGCCCTGCTGCTGAGACCCCTCCCGGTTGCTCATCCCGAGCGCCTCTACGCAATGTTCTGCCGCGGAATCGGCCCTGATGGAACGCTCAGAACTACCGATAGCAACGAATATCCGCAGTTCCAGTTGATGCGGACAGCCGTCAAAGGTCAGGCCGAGCTGATCGCAGTCTCCTGGGCGGAACGCGCCGATCTCACCTACGGCTCAGACCAGGAGATCGAGAAAGCGTACCGGCAATATGTTTCCGGATGGATGTTCAGCGCTTTCGGTCTCAAGCCCACGCTAGGTCGCTTGCTTAACGAGAGCGACGATCTGAAGCCGCGAGCGCACCGTTACGCTGTGCTCTCCTACGACTACTGGACGCGCCGCTTTGGGCAGGACCCAGGTGTGATCGGACGCAATTTCCGGATGGGCAACGATCTTTATCAGATCGTTGGCGTCGGTCCGCAAAGCTTCACCGGCACTGAGCCCGGCGCCTTTACCGACATTTTCATTCCGGCTATGATGCATGCCGGAGTTACGCATGATGATTGGAGCTGGATCCGTACGTTCGTTCAGTTGCACCCAGGCGTAAGCCGGGCCGTTGTTCGCGACAAGCTGCAAGCTGTCTTCAACCGCGTTCAGCGGGAACGGTCGAAGAATTTCACGGGATGGCCAAAACAGCGATTGGAGAACTTTCTCAAACAGACCGTTCTCGTCGAGCCAGCGGCGGCCGGACTCTCGGACATGAGCAAAGACTTCCGGCGCGCACTCATGGTTCTCGCCGTGCTGGTAGCGTTCGTGCTGCTGATCGCCTGCGCGAACGTCGCCAATCTCCTGACAGCCCAGGCCGCGGCACGGGCGCGCGAAATGGCGCTGCGAGTCTCCATCGGCGCCGGACGATGGCGGCTGGTGCAATTGATGCTGGTCGAGAGTGCGCTGCTCGCCCTGCTCGCAACCTGGATCGGCGGGCTGTTCGCCTGGTGGGCCGCGCCCTTCATCGTCGGTAAAATTAACCCGCCTGATAACCCCGCACGTCTCTCCTTACCCGCGGACTGGCGTGTACTCGGATTCGCGTTGGCGCTAGCGGTCTGTGTGACGCTTCTGTTCGGGCTGCTTCCCGCGCTGCGCGCCTCGTCTATCGAGCCTGCGAGCGCCCTGAAGGGTGGAGAAGATCCACACTCGCGCCGCCGTCTG
>JAICXK010000207.1 GCA_025980435.1 Bryobacteraceae bacterium | reverse complement strand
GCCCAATTCAACGATTTGACGCCATGTATGAACAAATAACCGAGAATGAAGAAGAGAACGCTGACAACCAGAAGCGTACAGATGCCGGATAACGACAGCATAACGGCATTTACGATTCGCCGGCGCGGTGAGACGCCCATCATCATGATTGGACGCCCTTCTGCGAGGTCAGCAGGACAAAGATTCGCGCCAGGGCATTGATGACAATGGTCAAGCCAAACAGAACCAGGCCCAGGAACACCAAAGACGAAACATAGAGCGGCCCGCTTGCCTCGGCAAACTCATTGGCAATCACCGCGGCAATCGAGTAGCCGGGAGAAAAGAGCGAAGCCGCAATGGCGGGCGTGTTGCCAATTACCATGGTGACTGCCATGGTTTCTCCGAGAGCGCGAGCCAGCGCAAGAAAGACCGATCCGGCGATTCCAGTACTCGCGTATGGAAGGACAATCTGCCAGGTGGTTTCCCATTTCGTGGCTCCCAGGGCCAGGGCTGCTTCCCGCTGCTCAACCGGAACAGAAAGTAGCACTTCGCGCGAAACAGAGATAATGAACGGCACTACCATCACGGCGAGAATGATTCCCGCGGAGAGCAGGCTGACGCCATAGAACGCGCCTTGAAAGAGGGGCAGGAAGCCCAGCGTATGGCGTAATGCCGGCACAAGGTATTCGCGAATGATAGGCAGGAGAACGAAAATTCCAAGCAGGCCGTAAATCACGCTAGGAACGGCTGCCAGCAGCTCGATCAGAAAGGTCAGGAAGCTGGAAAACCTTGGCGGCGCAAGCTCCGCCAGAAAGATTGCGGATGAAACACCGAGCGGGATCGCGATCAGTAGCGCGAGAAATGAAGTGACGCAAGTTCCATAGATGAAAGGCAGGGCGCCGAATTTGCCGAGGTTCGGGTCCCACTTTGAGGTCTGGAGAAAGCGCCAGCCGAACGCGTGGACAGCGGGCTGGGAATTTTGCCAAAGCTCCGTTACGATGAGGCCGACGATCATCAGGATGGAAACTGCGGCGGCGAGCGTAATGAGATAGGTGATTTGATCCCCGCGCAACAACCGCCGCACAAAGGATGGGGCTGCTGGACGGCGCAATGTACTCGCTATAGAACTGGAACTTGCCATAGACTAACGTGAAGCCCGGGCGAAAGATCGCTAATTAATTGCGGCGATCTGCTTCTGCTCCTTCGTAACCACGCCGGCTGGCAGCGGTGCGTATTCGAGCGACTCAACACGAGATTGCCCGATGGTAATCGCCCACTTCAGGAAACTCGCCATGGCATTCTTCTTCGACTGATCAGACCATTGGGAGGGGACCAGCAGCCATGTGAAAGTAGAAATGGGATAAACACCCGCGCCGGTCCCATTTGTGATGGAGACGCGGAAATCGGCCGGTATTTCCTTGAGAACCGCAGCGGCCGCCGTGACTGATCGCTGATCCGCTTTCACAAATTCGCCCGATGCGTTCTTTACCTTTCCATAAGGCAGATGATTTTTCACGGCGTAAATCAATTCCAAATATCCAATAGCACCGCGCTGCTGTTTCAGCAGGCCGGCCACACCGTCGTTTCCTTTTTGGCCGAGACCGACGGGCCAATCGACCGAGGTATTCGTCCCTACCTTCGACTTCCATTCCGGGCTGATCTTCGAAAGATAATCCGTCCAGCAGTACGTGGTTCCGCTGCCGTCGGAGCGATGAATCACAATAACGTCATCTGCGGGAAGCTTTACCCCAGGATTTGCGCGAGCGATTTCCGGCGCATTCCATTTGACGATCTTGCCCAGGTAGATACCGGCCAAAATTTCGGGGGTAAAGTTCAAGGTTTGCGACACGCCCGGGAGGTTGTAACTGGGAACCGCGGCGCCGAGCACAGTAGGGAACAGCAGCACAGAGTGGCCGCCATGCTTCTGTTTGTAAGCCTGAAGTTGCGCGTCCGTCAGCGGCGCATCGCTTGCGCCGAAATCCACGGTGCCCTCGGTGACGGACCGGATGCCACCGCCAGAACCGATCGGTTGGTAGTTGATCTGAACATGGCCAACGGATTGATATTCGCTGAACCACTTCTGGTAAACAGGCGCGGGAAACGTAGCGCCGGCGCCGGTTAAAGTAATCTGCGCAGCAAGCGGAAGAGTTGCCGCGAAAGCAAAGCACACGATGAATGCGGCCCGATTCTTTTTCGATGCCATTCGACCTCAGTATCGGGGCAGGCCATCACTTTCTCATGACGGGAAGGTTACAAACTGGTTAAAGGGGACTTAGACCCAGTTCGCTACAGGTGAATCTCGGCAACGGGCTCTGCCGCGCCTACTGGTTTCAATGCGCGCATGTAGCGCGACAAGAATGCAGTTATCAGACAGCAGGCCACCACGACGCCCAGCGCATAGCGCAACGTAAAGAGCTGCGATGCGAAACCGATAGTTGGCGGCCCGACAATGAATCCGATGTAGCCGATGCCGGTAACGGTTGCGATTCCCGCGCCCGGGTGAATGGATTCCACGCGGCCGCCAGACCCAAACACGAGGGGAATAATCACGGAGAAACCGGCTCCAGCGGCGGCGAAACCGGGCAGCGCCCAGTCCGGTGCGTGTACGCTAAGAGCCCAGACAAGACCCGCCGCCGCGATGAGGCTGCCGGAAAGCACGGTTCGCATGGGGCCAAGGCGCGCAGTGATGAGGTCGCCAAGAAAGCGAAAAATGGCCATCGCCGCCGAGAACACGGCGTAGCCGGCCGCGGCGGTTCCTGCGCCAGCGTTCAGAATCTGTTTCAGGTAGAGAGCCGTCCAATCCGCCATCGCCCCTTCCGAGAGGAGAATACAGAAGCCAATGGCGCTGAGGGCAAGCAGCACACGCGGAATCCGGTTGAAGGGGAGGCGATGGGCGCCAGGCGCGCTGCGTTCGTGTGTATCCAGCAGCAGGCGCGAGGCGAGCAGCACGGCCACCAGGTTAATTGCCGCGCCGGCAGCGAAGTGCGGCAGCGGAGGAACGCCACGCCCGGCAACCAGCCCTCCGATTCCCGCTCCCACCATCCCGCCCAGGCTGAACATCCCATGGAAGCGCGACATGGTAGGCGCGCCGCGAGCCTTTTCTACTTCTACTCCCTGTGCGTTCATCGAGACATCCATGGCCGCCGCAGCCGCTCCGAGCACAAGCAGAGCGGCCGTCAGGCTGAGTGCGTTGAATGCTAAGGAAGGCAGCACCAGCGCGGAACAGAACGAAACGCTGGCGCAGGTGCTCATCTTCTTGCTGCCGAAACGGCCGATCAGCCAGCCTGTTACGGGGATGGTGCAGACGGCGCCGACTGCCATACCAAGCAGCGCAAGCCCAAGCACGGCGTCGTTCAATTCCAAAGCAGCTTTCACGGCCGGTATCCGCGAAACCCAGGTCGAGACCACGAGTCCGTGAACAAGAAACAAGATAACCGTTCCCCGCCACGCGGCGCTCAATCCGCGAACATCCATCTCCGAAGTGTACGGTGAACCGGGAAGCCGATCTTGTTGAAGCAGCGTTCCATAGGCGCTTACCAACAACGCCGACGCATCGAATCTGGCGTTTTCTCCGCGAAAGGGTGCGAGATACTCGAAGTACTGTGGCGATGAGCGACACATCCGAGAAAGTGCGCCAAGTCTATTTCCGGCGAATGAAAGGAATGACCACTTCCGAACGGCTCGGCGTTGGTGCGGCGCTCTGGACTGCGGCAGATTCGCTTCAACGCGCTGCGTTGCGGCGCGGAAATCTCCATGCCGACGAGGCAGAGATCACGTTTCGAATCGCTGTATCCCGGTTTGGATTGGAACTGGCGCGAAAGGCCTACCGAAAATTGTAATGTCGCTCGCGGACGCGTTCGAACCCTTGCGCTCCGCGCTCGAACGAGCCGGAATTCGTTATGCAATAGGAGGCTCTTGGGCTAGTACGGCGTTCGGGGAGCCCCGCTTTACAAACGATATCGACATCCTGGGTGAATTTACTGAGGAGAATGTTGAACGATTTCTGGACAGTCTGCCGGACACCTTCTACGTAGATGCGGAAGAGGCCTTGGCGGCAATTCGAAACGGCCGATCGTTTAATGCGATTTACGCGCCGATGGCGTTTAAGTTTGATTTTTTTCCTGCAGCCGCATTTGCTCTCGGCATAGAGGAGTTAGATCGCGCCATTTATCTGAGTGACACGGGACTCGCGAAGGGACCCGCACCTTTTGTGACGCCAGAAGACATCCTGCTCGCTAAGCTCTTTTGGTTCAGGTCAGGGGGTGACGTGTCAGAAGTGCAGTGGCGCGACATACGAGGAATCGCTCGTACTTGCGCAGACACTCTCGACCACCGCTACATGCAGAGCTCGGCGGTCAAACTGGGAGTTGGCGACCTGCTAGACAAGGCGCTTAAAGAGAGTTAGCTGTCAGTGCCGGTTTCAACTTATTGAGTTTACGCGTTGCGGATTGTGAGAAAACTGAATGACATTGACCTAACAGGTTGCGTTGTGGCCGGCTCTCAGGTTTGCGACATCCGCATCGGCACGTCCGGCTGGCACTATAAGCATTGGATTGGAAACTTCTACCCGGCAAAATTCCCCTCATCGAAGATGCTCGCCTACTACTGCGAACGATTCGACACGGTAGAGCTGAACAACAGCTTCTACCACCTTCCAAAGAAAACCGCTCTGGAATGCTGGCGCGATAGTACGCCGAAGGAATTTGTGTTCGCGGCTAAAGGAAGCCGTTTTCTAACGCACATGAAAAAGCTAAAGGATGCCGGGCAGGGGCTGGCGCGATTTCTGGATGCGATTGAGACGTTCGGCGCCAAGCTCGGGCCCATTTTGTTTCAGCTTCCGCCGAATTGGGAACTGAACCTCGAGCGGCTGGCTACATTTCTCGATCTGCTCCCCAAGGTACACCGCTACGCATTCGAGTTTCGCAATGCGAGCTGGAGCGTGCCAGCGGTTTACGATCTATTGCGCCGGCACAATGCGGCGTACTGCGCGTTTCATTTGGCCGGCGAACAATCGCCGATCCTTACCACAGCGGATTTCGCATATGTGCGCTTGCACGGTCCGGGCGGCAAGTATCAGGGAAGCTATAGCGACCGGGACCTGCGGGAGTGGTCCAATCGCATCGGCGCGTGGCGAGGGGATCTCAAAGCGGTCTACGTTTATTTCGACAATGACGAGGCCGGTTACGCGGCGGCTGATGCGTTGAGGCTTAAGAACCTGGCAGCGGGCTCAATGTAATAGAGCCGTCGCCGGTGCGAACTGTCAGTAAGGGTCCACCGCCATTCAGTTTTCCGCGCATTTCATTTTCACTCTGGGTTCCAGCGATGCTTATCGGCAGGTTCATCCGTATGCGCCCGTCACCGGTGCGCAGGGCCAGGTCCGCGGATAGATCGCGCGGCAGGCTCAAGCGCACGCTCCCATCACCAGTTTGCAAGCGCCAATCGGATTGCATACGCGACCCGCGGAGCGCATCCACATCCACCGAGCCATCCTGGGTGTGCAGCCGCAGAACGTCAAAACGCCCGCTCACGTGGACGCTGCCATCGCCGCTGCGCGCATCGAGCAAGCCATCCAGACCTTCACCCTGAACACTGCCATCGCCGGTATCGATCTGCATCGGACCATGCACGTTTCGCAGAGTAATCGAACCATCGCCAGTGTGCAGGTAACCAACGATTTCTTTCGGCACGCGCAGTTCCAGGCGAATGGAATGCTGGCCAAAATCGAAGTGCATGTGAGGCTCACGGATTTCGATCTCAACCCGGTTGCCGGTCTGATGCTCGGTCACCCTTACGCCGTCTGATCCTCCAATCGAGTAGCCTCGCGTCCGCAGCGTGGCGTCAATGGACCTTCCGCCAACCGCTTCCACAACAATTGCGGCATCTCCCGCCATCACATGCAGTTCGGGCTTCGGGCCGGCAGACCAACTCTTATTCCATTCATCCGCGCTGCCGATGGATGCTGCCAGAAAGAGCGCGCAACAGGCAACAAACAAGTCCCGTTTCATCCTGCTACTATCCCCCTTGCACTGATGACCTACGCAAAGGCGGCGGCCGAAGTTCCGCGTTCGTGCATCTCAGGCCCGTAAACGGTCATCACAGTATTATTGCGATTTCCGTCGGGAAACGTTTCCGGGGGAAATCCAATCCTCTATTCATATTCCGGCATGACCCAAACGTTACATGGCCGCATCTGATGCAGCAGCCGCTCAACTCTGGCGGCCATCTGTCAATCCCTGGCTAATTGCAGTTTCGGTGATGTTGGCCACCTTTATGGAGGTCCTGGATACCTCCATAGCCACCGTCGCGCTGCCGTATATTGCGGGCAGCGTCTCGGCCACAACGGACGAAGCTACCTGGGTCCTGACAAGCTATCTGGTGGCGAACGCGGTGGTCCTGCCGGCCAGTTCGTGGTTCGGATTGCGCTTCGGGCGCAAACGCTTCCTGATTACCTGCATCGTTATCTTCACGTTTTCATCATTCCTGTGCGGCGCGGCTCCCTCGCTTGGCATTCTGCTGCTTGCACGTGCGGTCCAGGGGGCTGGCGGAGGCGCATTACAGCCGATTTCCCAAGCCATTCTGCTAGAGAGTTTTCCGCCTGAAAAGCGCGGGCTGGCTATGGCGGTGTTTGCGCTGGGCGTGGTGGTTGCTCCGATCCTGGGCCCTACGTTTGGCGGCTGGCTGACGGACAACTATTCGTGGCGCTGGAGTTTCTACATCAACATTCCCATCGGGATCCTGGCGGTCATGATGATTCTGCGGAATGTGGAAGATCCGCCGTACATAAAGCACGCCTCGCCCGGCAAGTTCGACGTATGGGGCCTGGGACTGCTGGCTATCTGGCTGGGTTGCCTGCAGGTTATTCTCGACAAAGGTCAGGAAGACGACTGGTTTGGCGCTACCTGGATTCGCTGGGCCACGCTTCTTGGCTGCATCTGCTTTGTGCTGTTTCTTGCGTGGGAATTGACCAAAGAGAAGCCGCTGGTCGACCTGAAGATTTTCAAGAATCGTAACTTTGCCACCGGCTGCCTGCTGATTACCTTGTTCGGCGCGGCGATCTACGGGCTGGTCGTTTTGCTGCCGCTCTTTTATCAGGAGTTGATGGGATACACGGCCCTGAACGCAGGTATAATTGTGAGCCCCAGGGGTATTGGCGCCATCGTGGCGATGCCGATCATCGGCATACTTACGACACGCATGGATAATCGATGGCTGATTGCGTCCGGGTTTTTTACATTCGCGGTCTGCAGCCTGTGGTTCGCGGAAGTGAACCTCGCAATTGGTCCCTGGTCGTTCCTCTGGGCGATCGTTCTGAGCGGTTTCGGGTCCGGCCTGGTGTTTGTGCCGCTATCGACCACCACTATGGGCACACTGTCGAACGAGCAGATCGGCAACGCAAGCGGACTCTACAATCTGCTGCGAAACGTAGGAGGCAGCATCGGTATTTCCATCGTGAACACGATTCTGGCGCGACACGAGCAAATTCATCATAACGAGATGGCGCATCTGATCAATCCTGCCAACCCGCAGGTTCAACAGCGGCTCTCCGCACTGCAAGGCGTTGTCTCGCAGACCAATGCAGCAGGCGCGGTGACTTCGCACAACAGCGCCGTCGCAATGTTAAACAATATGCTCTCGTCGCAAGCCACGCTGCTGTCGTATATCGATGATTTCCGGTACATGGCGCTGGTGTGCTTCGGCTGTCTGCCGCTGGTGATGCTGTTCAAACGTGCGCGGCCGAGGGCGGGGGCAGCACACGCGGAGTGAGAATCGAAGATTGCGCTCGAAACCGAGCCGCGCGGGTAAGCAAGCGGTCTTTCTAGTACCTGTTGACATCCAACAAGAACCTGGCGTACTCTTGTTGAGGGTCAACAGGAGTTAAATTATGCCTGCCGCAAAATCCGATATTCTGCAAGGCACACTCGATCTGATCGTCCTCAAAACGCTGGAAACGCTGGGGCCGATGCACGGCTACGGCCTTGCGGTTCGCATCCAGCAAGTTTCGGAGAACATTCTGCAATTGAACCAAGGTACGCTTTACCCGGCTCTATTGCGGCTGGAGCAAAAGGGCTGGATCGCTTCGGAATGGGGCGAATCTGAAAACAAGCGCCGGGCGCGTTTCTACTCGCTTACGAAAGCCGGCAAAAAACAACTACGGGAAGAAACAGCGGACTGGGAGCGCTTCGCGGGCGTGATGCAGCGTGTCCTCAGACCTGCGGAGTAGAAATGCTTCACTCTTTTCTATCGCGGCTACTCGCTACGCTGCTGCCGCAGAATCGCGAACGGCGGCTAAGCGAAGAGATCGAAGAACATTTGAATGAGCTCGCAACACGTCAATCGGCGCACGGACTTGACCCCGAAGGCGCCCGGCTGGCGGCGCGCCGCGAATTCGGGCCTGTCGAGCCGGCTAAGGAGCAGTTTCGCGACCAGGCGCGCTTTCGCGCTTTAGAAAACGTATTCCGCGACATCCGCTTTGCCGTTCGCCAATGCCGCAAGAACCCGGGCTTCACCGCGGCCGCAGCGCTCTCGCTGGCTCTGGGAATCGGAGCCAACACGGCCCTGTTCTCGTTTGTGAATTCCATTTTGCTGAAGCGTTTGCCGGTTCCGGATGCAAACCGGCTCGTATTGCTTAAGGCTGCCGGCGAACCGATTCGCCTCAGTTATGACCAGCTCAATGAACTCAACCGGCAGGCGACAGAACTCGATGGCCTATCGGGAAGTTTTGCGCTCGATGTCAGTGCGAACTTCGGCGATCATCCGCAATGGGTCTCCGCCGAGCTTGTGACTGGAGAATACTTCCACACACTGCGGATCAAGCCCGAGCGCGGCAGACTCCTCACGCAACGTGACCTCGACGACGCAGCAGGGAGTCCCGTTTGCGTGATCAGCGATCGGCTGTGGCAGAGCCAGTTTCAAGGTGTGCCGGACATCATCGGGCGCAGCATCCGGTTGAATACGCGTCCGTACAAAATCATCGGCGTTACGGAACGCGGCTTTGC
>JAICXK010000148.1 GCA_025980435.1 Bryobacteraceae bacterium | reverse complement strand
TATATGACCAGGGACTCACCGTCATCAGCATCCGCCGGAAGCTGGCGGCCGTGCGCGCCTTGTTCAAGTTTCTTCTCCAGGAAGGCGTCGTTCCGGCGAACCTCGCCGCGCGCCTGCGCACGCCGAAGGCCCGCCAGCGTCTGCCCGAGGTCATTAGCGAGGAGAAGACCAATCGTTTGCTGGACGCGGTCCAATCGGGTGAGCCCGTCGAGAAGCCTTCAAAGGAGCGCGATATCGCCATTCTCGAGCTGCTCTATGGTTGTGGAATTCGCGTGGGCGAGTTGGTCGGCATCAATCTGGAAGATATCGATCTGCGGAGCGGCTGGCTCCGCGTTCGCGGTAAGGGGAATAAGGAACGCCAGGTTCCAGTGGGAGAGCGTGCGGTCGCGGCCGTGGAACGCTACCTGCGCACCCGGTCCGCTCTCCCGGGCGAGCGCGCTTTGCTTCTGAATTCGCGCAGCGGCCGTCTGAGCGATCGCCAGGTCCGCCGCCTGGTCAAACTCTATGCGTTGCTGGTGACCGGCGATTCCACAGTCCACCCGCACAGTTTCCGCCATGCCTACGCAACGCACCTGCTGAACGACGGCGCGGACCTCCGCGCTATTCAGGAACTGCTGGGTCATGCCCGGCTTTCCACCACGCAGAAGTACACCCAGGTCTCGCTCAGGGATCTGCAGGCAGTTTACGATCGGGCGCACCCCAAGGCGTAGAGTAGTGGGTGTGTGGCCGTGATAAGATGCGGCGCATTGGAGAACGATGATGGCTCACTGGTCGAGACGTGATTTTCTGAAAACCGGACTCGCCGCGGGTGCGCTCGCCGGCGCCGGAAGCCTTCCTTTAAAAGCCGAGCGCGCGAAAGCGACGGATTGGGTAACGCTCGGAAAATCCGACGTTAAGGTTACGCGCCTGGCGTTTGGCACCGGAACCTTCAGCGGCGAAACGCAGCGCGATCTGGGACAGGAGCAGTTTACAAGGCTCGTGCGCCATGCTTACGATAACGGCGTTCGCTTCTTCGAGACCGCCGAGTCGTATCACGGAATGCACCAGATGCTGGGTGTAGCGCTGAAGGGCATTCCCCGCGACAGTTACCGCCTGATGTCGAAGGCAACCACGCGGCCAGGCGTAGACCCGATGGAGAAAATTAACGAGCTGTGCAAGCTGGCCAATACCGACTACTTCGATATCATGCTCTTGCACTGGCAGCATACTGCGTCATGGCCGAAAGACAGTATGCGATGGCAGGAAGGGATTCTCGAGGCCGAGGCGAAAAAGATCGTGGTGGGGCATGGCGCGTCGGTGCACGGGCTCCCGGCGCTCCGCCAGGTTCCGGAGAATAAATGGCTGGAGATCGCCATGATCCGGATGAATCACAAGGGCGTGCGGATGGACGCCGAGGATTACAACACGAACGGCCTGGGAAATGTGCCCGAAGTGGTCACGCACGTGAAGCAGGCTAAAACGGACGGAATGGGCGTTATCAGCATGAAGCTGGTAGGAGAGGGCGCGTTCACAACGCGCGAGGACCGCCGTGCTGCGATGCGATTCGCGTTCCGCCATGCGGGCGTCGATTCGGTAACCGTAGGTTACAAGAACACCGCCGAAGTGGACGAAGCGATCGAGAATCTGAACCTGGCCTTCGCCTGAAAGCGGTTGCGGGTCGCCAGGCTGATTCTCAGCCTTTCATCATAGATACAAGAAGCCGCTCTCTATCGGTCACGGCTTGGCGGCACGTTCTGATTGACCCGGAAGAAATTCGCCGGATCGTAGCGCGACTTGACCGTGGCCAGACGGCTGTAGTTATCGCGATAACTCGCTTTGACCCGGTCCTCACCCTCGTCCATCATGAAGTTCACGTAAGCGCCTCCCGCGGAGTGGGGATGCAGGTCATCCCAATAACTTTTTGCCCATTTCACGATGATGTCCCGGTTGGCAGGATCGGGGTCGACGCCTACGATTACTTGCGCCCAGGTGGCATCGCGATAACTCCATGCCGTATCGCTTTTTCCGACTCGCGCAGCCGCTCCGTTGACCGGATACAGGTGCATGGTCGAGAACATGTTCGGTAACTCCTGCGCGTGTTGCATGTGCAGGTTGATGGCCCTGTCGCTGATTTCGTTAATGAAGTCCGCCTTCCAGTACCACTGCAATCCCGGCGGATAGATTGGATCGAACATGCTCTGCAGGGCAGGGTGCGGAATCGGGCCGCATAAATCAAGCGCTGGAGGGAACATTTCGCGAATCGGACGCAATGCCGCTTCCGCCTTCTCCGGTCCGCCGGTATGGCACCACACCATGGCGCACATTTTCTGCAGGTGCAGATGCTCGGGGAAGTGAGGTCCCGGCGGTACCCTCAGAAAAGCAAAAAAGGCGCTGACTTCGTCGGGCGCTTCACGGATAAAGTCCTGATACCATCTGAGAATCTTCGGCGCGTCTTCCAGCGGCCACAACATCGGACCGCCGTAGTTTGTGTGAACAGGATGCGCGCGGAACAGGAACGACGTTACTACTCCGAAATTGCCGCCGCCGCCGCGAATCGCCCAGAACAGGTCCTCGTTCTGCCACTCGTTAGCGGTCACAAAACTGCCGTCGGCGAGCACCAAGTCGGCTGCAATCAGATTGTCAATTGTCAGGCCGTAGCGCCTGGTGAGATGCCCCATCCCGCCGCCCAGGGTCAGCCCGCCGACGCCTGTAGAGGAGATAATCCCGGACGGAACCGCCAGGCCGAATGGGTGTGTCGCGTGATCTACATCGGCCCAAGTGGATCCGCCTCCGGCGCGCACAGTACCTGCTTTGGGGTCCACGTGGGTGTACCGCATCGGTGAAAGGTCGATGACCAGCCCGTCATCACACACACCTAGGCCGGCCGCATTGTGACCCCCGCCTCGGATGGAAACAGTCAAGCCGTTTTTCTGAGCCAGGCACACGGCATTCATCACATCGGCCACATCCGCGCAGCGGGCAATGAGCCGTGGCTTGCGGTCAATCATCGCGTTGTAAACTTTTCGCGCGTTGTCGTAGTCGGCATCGCCGGGTTCGATTACCTGCCCGCGCAAAGCTGCCCTGAACGACTGCGTATCAATTGTTTCGAGCATTTCCATTCCATCTCCTTTTCGATGGAAGCAGCATAAACTATGAAGCGTTCTGAAAGCGTTCTGCCGGCGTTAGTTCGTTGAAATTTTTCAGAATATCAATTTGCCAGCGCGGCGAGGCTCTTTTCCGCCCGGATCTCCCAGGCGCGCGAACCCGCCTGTTTGGCTAAGCGCAGCGCGTTCCGATAGCACGTTTCGGCTCCCATCCGGTCACCTGTGCTGCTGAGCAGATTTCCCCGGATTCGCTGTAGTTCGGGTTGCAGCCACTTCTCTTCGCTGGCCTCCCCGAGTTGCGCTGCTTCCTCCAGGCGGCGAAGACCTTCCGCCTGGTTGCCGCATTCTCCGTAGGTCTGCGCGATCAGGCTCAAGTAATATGGGGCGCGCAGCTTTGCCCCCGTTTCGCGGAGCTCGTCGAAACCCTGGAGCATGCGTGCCAGCCCGCCTTGCCGGTCGCCGGATCGCGCCTGGCCCCAGCCGAGGATAATCGGAGTCCACGCCAGATAGTAGCGAAAGTTGTAACGCCGGCAGATTGCGGCAGCGGCTTCGGCCCGCTCCTGGGCCGCTTCCGGCTCGTCGCAAAAATGGTGCAGCATCGCCGAGTACGCCAGCGCCAGTGCCAGGCTAAAAGGGTGCGAGAGCGATTGCGCGCGCGCCAGCACTTGAGTGCATTGGTGCAATGCCTGCTCGGCGTCATCCAGTAGCCAAAGCAGATGAGTCATGTACGCTTCGCGAAAGATGCCCAGCTCCGGCCCGAAATCAAGAAATCGTCCGGAGCGCTCCGACTCGTGCTCAAACCGACGAGACGCCAGCAGGAGTTCGTATGCATCTCTGACAAAACCCAGATGACAAGTGCTGGTGCCGAGGCAGAAGTGGCCGGCGGCGAGCAGCATCGGGTCTCCGTTCTGCCTGGCTAATGCCAAATATCGTTGGGCAATCTCGTGGCTGATAACGAGTTCTGCCCGCACGGCATGGAAGAGCCAGGAACCGGCGAGCACCCGGAATGAAAGGTCCACATCGCCGGAAACTTCGCACAGCATGCGCGCGCGCGAGTAGATCTTTCCGGACTCCTCGGATGCATAACCCTGCGTTGCGCGTATGGAACGGCCAAGCGCCACCAGCAGCTCGAGTTCGAGATGGTCGCGGTCAGTAGAGCCGGGCAGAGCCTTCAGCAATTCCAGGGCCTTGGAAAGGATCGTAATTGCTTCCGCTTCCGAGAACCGGCGCTGCGCTACGTAAGCGGCGCGCTGATAATACGGGATCGCGTGCTGCGGCATTCCGGCTCGCTCATAGTGGCTCCCGAGTTGACCGCAGAGTACGTCCATTTCCGAGGCATCGGATGTTGCCAGTGCCTCGGCTACACGCCGGTGTAACTGCTGTTTGCGAGCGGGACCGACCCGAGTGTACATTACATCCCGCAAGTAGGCATGTGAGAAGTCGTAGGCCCCCTTTTCGTCGGATTGAAGGATACGATGCTTCCAGAGTTCGTCGATCGCGCGTATCGCGGAATCCTCATCCAAACCGGCCAGAGCGAGAATCAGCTCCGCCGTGAAGGGGCGTCCGATTACTGCGGCAATACCTGCCACTCGCTGTGCGTCTGCGCTGAGCTGCTCCAGACGTCCCGTGATGACGGCGTGCAGCTTAGCCGGAATCTCTCCGCTGCCGGACCACCCGGCCCGAACGGTCTCGACGACAAACAGCGGGTTCCCTCTGGTTTTCTCATATAGAGAATCAAGTCGAGCGCGGTCGACCTCGTGGCCGGCGGTCTGTGCAGCCAGTTGCGCCGTAGCCTCCTGAGTTAGCGGTTCGAGTTCGATCTTCACCAGCCGCTCCCATATGACCAGATTGGCGGAAGCCGTCTGCCCGGTGCGTGCCGTCATGGCGATCAAAAGGCGTGCGCTTGGATCGAACCGGATCAGATAGTGCAGCCATTCTACTGTCTCGGGATCGCACCACTGCAAATCATCAATGGAGAGCAGGACCGGAGTCCCCGGGCTCAGCACAGCCCGCGCTAAAGCCTCGAAAAAAAGACGCTTCTGCCAGGCATCCGTAAACGGCGGCAGCAATGGCATCTCTGCCTGATCCAGGAGGACTTCAGGCACGAGGCGTGTTAGTTGCGATCTTTGGAGTGCGGGCAGCTCCGATAAATGAGGCCGGATGGCGGGACTTCGGAGCCAGTCGGCAGCGGCGTTGAATGCCAGCGCCCGGTCTCCCGCATAGCAGGAGGCGCAGGCTATGGAAGCGCCGCCAATCAGTGCCAAATCGAGTAATTCCTCAAGCAAACGGGTTTTTCCGATTCCAGCCTCTCCCGAAAGCACGACCATATTCGGCTGCCCCTTTTCCGCCGCTCGCCAGATCTCCTTCAATGTTTTCCATTCGGCGTCACGGCCGATCAAGGGATTTTTGCGCCCTGCCCGTCGCACGGCCGGAGCGGGCGTCTCGATCTCCGGCGTGGGCTGTAACTCCATGGCATGATCGCGCGCTCGCCTGGTTGCCGGTCCCGGCTCAACACCGAGTTCACGGCGCAGTATTTCGGCGCAGCGCTCATAAGTGCGAAGGGCCGCTGCCCGATCGCCAATCCGGGCTTGAAGCCGCATCAGATTTTGATAGCTTGCTTCCCGTAGTTCGTCGCGCGCCAGCCGGCGTTCGGCGAAACGGATCGCGTCCGCAAAATCGCGGCGATCTTCCGCTGCCGCTATCAGCCGCTCCAGGGTGCTTTCATAAAGCCTGCTCAGGCGTTCGCGCTCGGGCTCCAGCCACTCGTCATAGAGCCCGGGCAGCAGATCGCCGCGGTACAGGTCTGCTGCGATGTCCAGGTCTCCCTGGGAAATCGCGGTCTCGAACTCCAGAACGTCCGTCGTGCAGCCCTCATCGGGTTGCCAGCAGAGCCCCTGGTGATCCCCCTTCAAATATCTTTGCGTTTCGGGAAGCGCCGCCCGAAGGTTATGTAGCAGTTGTCTGAGGTTCGTGCGCGCCTGCGACTCCCCCGAATCCCCCCAAAACAGAAATGCCAGGTGCTGCCTCGAAATCGTGGCTCTCGGATGCAAGGTCAGATACGCCAGCAGCGACTGCAGCCGGCCGGTGAATCCTCGGGTCACTGGTTGCCCGTTTCGCAAGGCGCTAAATCCGCCCAGCAGTTCGATTCGTAAATTGCCGTTGTCGGCCACCTCGAATATCATGTCATCAGCGTGATCGCAAACCGCTCCGTGTACTACCTGTAAGTGGAATAACTTAGCTACGCTCCTCCACTGTTAAAATAAAGTCTGATTCAGGTCACGGGAGGTCGAATGGCTGCTTTGCAGCGGCGTAAATCGGTTGTCGTTAGCGTCGGAGGCGTCAAGGTTGGCGGGTCGAATCCGATCGTTGTTCAATCTATGACGAATACCGATACGGCTGATTCCGCCTCTACTGTGAATCAGGTCATGCAGCTCGCCCGGGCGGGATCAGAGCTTGTTCGTGTCACCGTCAATACCGAAGAAGCTGCGCAGGCCGTTCCAACTATCGTCAGTACGTTGCGTGACTTCGGCGTCAACGTTCCGATCATCGGCGATTTCCACTACAACGGCCACATCCTGCTGAAGAAGTATCCTGAGTGCGCGCGCGCGCTGAGCAAGTACCGCATCAATCCCGGCAATGTCAATATCGGGCGGAAGCAGGACGACAACTTCCGCGTGATGATTGAGGCCGCTATCGAATATGACCGCCCGGTTCGCATTGGCGTCAATTGGGGCTCGCTCGATTCCGCGCTGCTTACGCGAATGATGGACGAAAACTCGCGCTCGCCCGAACCGCTCGACGCCATGGACGTTACCAAGCGCGCTATTGTCGAAAGCGCCCTCCGCAGCGCCGAAGCGGCAGAGCGCTACGGACTCGCGCACGACAAGATTATCTTGAGCGCGAAGGTCAGCAATGTGCAGGATCTGATCGACGTGTATCGAATGATGGCCGGGCGCTGCGATTACCCGCTCCATCTCGGGCTCACCGAAGCAGGACTTGGCTCAAAGGGCATCGTGGCTACCACCGCGGCCTTATCCGTGCTTCTGCAGCAGGGCCTCGGCGATACGATCCGCGCTTCTTTAACCCCTCTTCCGAACGGCGACCGCACCGAAGAGGTGATCGTGTGCCAGCAGGTACTCCAGGCGCTGAATCTGCGCAGCTTTACCCCGCAGGTAGCTGCCTGTCCCGGCTGTGGCCGAACTACCAGCACTTTCTTTCAGGACATGGCGGATCAGATTCAGACCTATCTGCGTGAGCAGATGCCGATCTGGCGCGAAATGTATTCAGGCGTCGAAGAGATGAAGGTAGCGGTGATGGGCTGCGTGGTAAACGGGCCGGGTGAATCGAAGCACGCCAACATCGGCATTTCCTTGCCTGGAACGTTTGAAAAACCGGTGGCGCCGGTGTACATCGACGGCAAGCTCTCCACCACCTTGCGGGGCGACCACATCGTAGCCGAGTTTCGCGATATTCTTGACAACTACGTCGCGCGTCGCTATGGCGTCGCCGAGACCGTCGCTGAAACCGTTGCCTGATTCCGACGTTCGTGAGCTGCGAGCCCTTGTAGAGGACCTCACGGAGCGCGTTGCGCAACTCGAGCGCCGCCTGAAAAGCGAAACACCTCCGGAACTGCTCCCGCCGACGGTTCCGCCGCCCGTCAAATCCGATTTCAGCTTTGGTCCCAAGCTGATCAATCGCATTGGGGCGCTCACGCTCGCCATCGGCATCATCTTCTTTTTTAAATACGCGGTAGACAGCCGGTGGATTGGTGCTCTCGGGCGCGTAGTACTCGGACTCTTTGCGGGGATCGCTCTCACAGGCGTTGCCGAGTGGCTCAGAAAGCGCAACCAGCAGGTTTTTTCTCAAGGAGTAGCCGGCTGCGGGCTCGCAACCATCTTCATCAGCATCTACGCCGCGTTTGCATATTACCGCTTGGCCTCTCAAATGGCCGGCTTCGTTGCGCTCGCACTCACCTGTGCCCTCGCCGTTCTGTTATCGCTGCGTTATGCGTCGGTCAGCATCGCTGTCCTCAGCTTCATCGGCGCGGTGCTGACGCCTTTACTGCTGCGGACGAGCGGCGCCCGCCCCGTCGTTGCTCTGCACTTTCCGTATCTCCTGCTTGTTTCCATTACGGCGATCATCATTTCGCTGCGCCAGCGCTGGACCGTGCTCATGCCCATCATCGGCGGATTCGTCCTATTCGCAGCCCTGTTCCTTATCAACGAATCCCATCCGGATCTTTTCATCTTCTTCTGCTTCCTTTTCGCTGCTCTGCACTTCGGATCCGCCGCCAGAGCCGCCAGTATTTCGCGCCTGAGCGACGCGTTGTACCTGGTCGGGCATGCCGCGGTGATTCTGGCTTTCATTCGGATCGTCGCTCTGTGGGCGGCCCACCATAGCGCTCCGGCCGACCGCATCAGCCTTACCAGCGAGTTGGAATCATTTTTAATTGCTGCTTACGGGATAGCCATGGCAATTTCAGGCGTCGTGCGAAAATCCACGGCCGACCGCGCGCTGGCCATTGTGCTGCTCGCTTTCGTTGTGGCGAAGCTTTATCTGTGGGATGTGTGGCAGCTCACCCGGTTCTACCTCATCACCGCATTTATCGCCCTAGGAGTGGTTTTGCTTGTGGCGTCGTTTCTGTATTCACGGTTTCGGGATGCTAGGCGGGACGAAACCTGAGTTGTACTTATCGCCTTACTTCTTCGCCAGCCGCTGTATCTCTTCCAGCTCTTTTCCCGCTTCCGACCATTTGCCCTGCGCGCTCAGCTCGCGATACCGCGTCAGGTGGTCACGTATCTGCTGTAAAGTTTGTAACGCCTGAGCGGAAGGCGGCGGGGGGGCGGCTTGTGCGGCGGCCGGAGCATTGCTAACTGCTGTTGCGGACGGCGTCGGGGGCGCGCTTACCGGGGGCGCATGACCTCCCACTTCGCCAACCAACTCGGCGAGAGCCTCTTCATAGGTGTCCTGATATGCCAGCCTGTTACCCATCGCCAGCGCGACCTTCTTCAACTCCGGCATACTCGCCTGCGATGCCTGTATATAGATCGGTTGCACGTAAAGGAAGCTGTTATCCAGCGGCAGCACGAGTGTTTGGCCCCGCAGCACTTGCGATCCCTGCTGGTTCCAGAGCGACAGATCCTTCGAGATGTTCTGATCCTGGCTGATCCGCGCGTCAATCTGCATGGGTCCATAGATGATGTTCTGTTTGGACAACTGCTCGAACACCAGCTCGCCCAGGTGATCCCCGTCGCAGCGCGCGTACATCACGCCGATCAGGTTGTTCTTGTTGGCGGGCGTAAAGGTCGTGAACAGCATAAATTCCGGAATATCGCTGCCCGGTAGAGCGGCCACGACATAGGTCGGTGAAACGGAAGTCGCGCCCTCGCCCCGGTTGCCGGTTTTCGCCAAATCCCACAAATCCGCGCGATTATAGAACGCCTCGGGATCCCGCATATGAAAGGTTCTGTAGATTTCGGCCTGCGCGTTGAAAAGCGTCTCCGGATAACGGGCATGGGCGCGCAGGTCTGCCGGCATCGCCGAAAGAGGCTTGAACAGCTTCGGAAATAACCGTCCGTAGGCCTGAATAAGAACGTCGCTCGGATCGAAGACGTATAGATTCACCTCTCCCGTGTACGCGTCAACAGTCGCTTTGATGGAGTTCCGGATGTAATTGACCGTTTGTCCATTGCCCAAATCCAGTTCACGCGAATACGGATGGGCATCGGACGACATGTAGCCATCCGCGATCCACACAAGCCGTCCCGCATCCGTCACCACCAGGTAAGGATCCGAATCCCAGGTCAAAAAGCCGGCCAATGTCGACAGCCGTTCCCGTATTGTGCGGTGAATCATCATACGGCTGCCGCTGTTCAGATACTCAGTCAACAGAATGTTGAAATCGCCGTAGTCAACTGCCGCCGCCAGGCGCATCAGCTCCGCTGAAACGGAAAAGCCGCCTCTTCCGGCATACCGCGTGTAAACGCTCTCCGAGCCAGAGGGGTAATTGAACTCCGGCTGTGATGTGTCCACGAATACGGGTTCGTGCGGAGCTTCGCTGTAATAAATCTCCGGCCGGGTAAGCTTCAGGCTTTTCGTCGTGACCACGGCGGGTGCATCCTTGATGAAGAGCACCGGAAGCCCATCGGGCGTGATGCGGTTCGCCTCCGCCATCACCAGGCCATAGCCGTGGGTGTAAATCAAGTGGGGATTAATCCAGCGCCCGGCCGCAGAGCCCAATTGCTGGATCTCCAGTTCGCGCGGGGATACAAGCACCTGGCGCAGCCTGCCATCAATCGTGTAGCGATCCACATCGGTATCGATATACACATACGGCCGCAGCGGCTGAATCTGTGAAATGGTGTCGTGAAATGCGCGCCAGTCCCACAGGCGCACGTTGTCGAGAACCGCTCCGTGCCTGGCATAATCGATCGGTATCTCCGGCGTCGCCTCAAGCGAGGTTTCCTTTACCCGGTGGGTCAATCCGTAAGCCGATCGTGTGGCATCGATATGGTGCTGGATGTACGGACGCTCCAGCGCCAGCTCATTGGGCCGCACATACAATCCCGCTACAACCGGCGGGACAATGAACCGTATCGGCAGAATCAGCAGCAGCACCAGCGCCAGGCGTCCGCGCCTCGCCAGCACCAGAATCGCCCCGGCCACCGCACAAGCGATCATCGCCCATTGCAACGGAAGCACAATGTGGTCCGCCACCCAGTCCACGCCGACCAGGTACTGCCCATGATCCACCATCAGAAGGCCGTAACGGTCAAAGTAGATCTTTACGGCGACGCCAAGAAGCACAATCGCGGCGACCAGGCGCACGAAGCGCGAATCGAACGCTTCACGGACGGAAAGTCTCTCAAACTCGTATGGCGCAGCCGGATACATAGAGGGCAATCGTTTGCTTAGTTTTTCCGCATTCGACATTACCCAGTAAATGATCAGCGACAGGACGGCGCCCGCAAGCACCAACCGCAGCAAAAGACTGTAAAAGGGCAGGCTGAAAAAATAGAAGTGCAGCGGCCTGGCAAAGATGGGATCGACGTATTCGTGGGGCGCGGCGGGCAGCCGCAAGCCGCCGAAATAACGCACGACTGTCCAGTTATCGACGGTGGCGTTCGCCACCAGAATGGCGAGAACCGCCAGGACCAAGAGGCCGATTCTGGTGACAAAGCTGCGCTTTACAAATCCGAATAGCGCGGCGTCGCCGAGTTTGCGCAGGCCGGCGGCGAACGCTATCCAGAACGCGGCAAACAAAAGCAGCACCGTGACGATTACGGGCCCTGTCCCGTACAGCAGCAGGCTGATCCAGGTGTCTACCTGGTGCATCTCCGACCACCACGAGTAATCGATGAGGGTCGAGGCGATGTAGCGCGAGCACAGCAGCAGAATGATCAGCAGGATGGCCAGAAACAGGCATCCGCCGCGCCGGGGCTGGCGTCGCCCGGTCAGTCGATCTGCCATGACAAAGGAC
>JAICXK010000134.1 GCA_025980435.1 Bryobacteraceae bacterium | reverse complement strand
GCCGATGTGGGAGCGCCGCGCGTTTCGCTGCAGATTTTGGACCCGATCACATATAGGCCGGAAGATTGCCCGCTGTGCCGCCAAGGTCTTGCGGTCGTGAAGCCCGGTTCGCGCCGCACCTGATCCATGCGACGGCTCCGTTTCGAAGTCGCTTACGACGGAACCGATTTCTTCGGCTGGCAGGTGCAGCCGGACCTGCCGACCATCCAGGGCGCTCTCGAAGAAGTCATCCGAAGCATCGAAGGGCGGCCGGTTCATGTGGCGGGGTCCGGCCGGACTGATGCCGGCGTCCACGCCTTTGCTCAAGTAGCCGCGGTTTCGCTCGAAAACCCTATTCCACCCGACAATTTCCGCCGGGCTGTGAACCGGCTGCTGCCCTACTCGATTCGCATCAGAAACATTCAGGAAGTTCCGCTCGATTTTCACCCCCGATTTGACGCCCACAGCAAGGCCTACGAATACCGGATTTACCGCGAAGAGGTCTGCCCGCCCTTCGAGCGCCGCTTCGTGTATCATCACCCCTACCCGCTCAACGAAGCCGCCATGTTCGAGGCCGCTCCGCTGCTCGAAGGCGAGCATGATTTCAGCGCCTTCGCAGCAACTGATGAGAGGGACAGAACCGCGATCGTAAGAGAGCGGACCCGCACCATTTTTCGCTCGACGCTCTGCAGAAAAGAGGATCTGCTGATCTATCAGGTCACAGGTTCCGGCTTCCTGAAACACATGGTGCGGAACATTGTGGGGGTGCTACTGGAAGTGGGTAAAGGTAATTTATCTCGGGACGACTTGCTCGCGCGCCTCGAGCCTGGCAACGAGATAAAGGCCGGTCCATCGGCTCCCGCCAGCGGGCTGTTTCTGGTTTCGGTTGATTACGCCGGGGCTCTCTCCCCTCCTATGCGCTCAATCACAGCCTCATAGGCGTCTAGCGCATTTCGGAAGAAGTGATCCTCGGCCGGAACCCAGTCGAGATGCTTCGGTTCGGGGAGTGTGTGGAAAAATTCGGTCAGGTCGGCGGCCGGTCCGAATTCGTCGTTCGTGCTCTGCACGAAATACTTCGGCACGTGTACGTGATAGACAAACTCGCGCTCGGCGACGCGGGTGGGGAATCCGGCGGCAATCACGCGGCCGATCGCGCTTTCCTGCGAAGCCAGGCGCAGCGCGATTCGCGATCCGAACGAGAAGCCACCGAGGAGAAGCGGTAAGTCGGGATACCGCTGCTGGATTTCGCGCAGCGCGACGCGCGCGTCTTCCGTCTCGCCCATACCGCCGTCGTAAGTTCCTTCGCTGAGATTCACGCCGCGATAGTTAAAGCGAAGCACCACGCAGCCGGTTCTTCGCAAACCGCGCGCGAGCCGGTAGACGACTTTGTTGTGCATGGTCCCGCCGTGCTGCGGATGCGGATGACAAACCACGGCGGCTTCTACGGGAGCGCCGTCTTCCGGTTCCTCCAGCAAAGCTTCCAGCCTTCCGGCCGGTCCTTCGAGCGACAGCGTCTCAATACGCCGCGGCATCAGTTGGACCGGTAGTTGGTGAACTGCATGTCGATACCGAAATCTTTCCCTTTGAGGAGCGCAATCACCTGCTGCAGCGTGTCGCGGTCCTTCCCGCTGACGCGTACCACGTCGCCTTGAATACTGGCCTGCACCTTGAGCTTGCTGTCCTTTATGGTTTTGACAATGTCCTTCGCCTTGTCGCCCGAAATGCCCTGCTGCAGCGTAATCTCCTGGCGTGCGCTGCCGTGCGAGGCCTGGGTAATCGTTCCATATTGCAGGCCTTTCAAGGGAACGTTTCGCTTGACGAGCTTCTGGCCCAGGATTTCAGTCACGGCTTTCAGCTTGTACTCGTCGGAACTGGCGAGCAGGATCTTGTGGTCCTTATCGTTCAGCTCGACCGACGATTTGCTGTCCTTCAGGTCATAGCGTGTCTGCACCTCTTTCGAGGTCTGCTGCACCGCATTCAGGACTTCATTCAGGTCGATTTTCGAAACGATATCGAAGGTGTTTTCAGGCATGCGTCACTTATATGGTAATGGGAACGCACGTATTAGGCGGGGAGAGATGGTGTCTGACTGTCCGATAGCGGGATTTTGCAAACTTTTTGAAAAGTGATTCGTATATCTGTCCTGAGGATAAGTGTGCACGAAATACTCCAAGATATTCGATACGCTGTCCGGATCCTGCGGACGAATCCCGGATTCACTTCGATCGCGCTTCTGACACTAGCGATTGGAATTGGCGCGAACACGGCCATTTTCAGTTTTGTAAACGGCGTTCTTTTGAAACCACTGCCGTACGCCAACGCCGATCGGATCATGCGCGTGCTGGAGAAACCGCCGGGCGACCCCGACGCCAGGAACGGTATTTCAACGCTCAATTTCCTGGACTGGCAGCGGCAAAACACGGTGTTCCAATATATGGCGGCACAGACCGGCGGTTCTGTGACGCTCACCGGCATCAGCAACCCGGTTGAACTGCGGGGTTCAAGGGTATCGGCGCACGACTTTGACATTCTCGGTATGAAAGCGGCAATCGGCCGCACGTTCGCCGCCGACGAAGACCAGCCCGGCAAGAACAGGGTGGCCGTTCTGAGCCACTCGCTTTGGGTTTCACAATTCGGCTCGGATCCGAAGATCGTTGGGCGCGTGATCCAACTCGACGGGGAACCGAACGTCGTAATCGGCGTGCTACCGGCAGGCAGCGTCGCTGACCGCACCTATGCGCAGATTTTTCGCCCGCTCGTATTTGAGCCGCAAAACATGACGCGTAATTTTCACTGGTTCGGCGCTATAGCGCTGCTGAAACCGGGCGTCACATTAGAACGTGCACGAGCCCAGATGAATGCCATCGGCGCGCGGATCGCACATGATTATCCCGATTCCAACAAAGGTTGGGGCGTGGCGGTCGATCCGCTTTCGGACGTCATTGTCGGCAAGCAACTGCGCAAGTCGCTTTACGTTCTTCTGGCAGCGGTGGGAATGGTGTTGCTCATCGGCTGCGCCAATCTCGCCAATCTCACGCTCGCTCGAAGCACGGCGAGAGAGCGCGAAGTCGCAATTCGCGCGTCCGTGGGTGCCGGACGCTGGCGTTTGGCCCGGCAATTTCTGACGGAAAACGTTCTGTTGTCCATTATCGGCGGAGCCTTAGGCGTCGCACTCGGCTACGCGCTGATGGCGGGGTTGAAAGCTGCGATTCCGCCGTTTTCGCTCCCCGCTGAAGCTGACATCACACTGGACTGGCGGGTTCTGCTCTTCGCTGCCGGCCTCTCCATATTTACCGGATTGATCTTTGGGATGGCGCCGGCGATTCATGTTACGCGGTCCGATCTCGCAAACAGCATGAAAGAAGGCGCCCGCGGGTCAGGCACGGGAGCAGGCAAACAAAGGCTGCGGTCGGGATTAGTTGTGACCGAAGTGGCGCTGGCATTCCTTCTGCTTGTCGGATCGGGGTTGTTGATACGAAGCTTTTTTGAAATGCAGAACGTGGACACCGGATTCAACGCCGAGAACGTGATCACGGCCGGTCTTCCGATCTCCGACAAGCGTTTTCCGAATCCTGACAACCTGAACGCTTACTTGCGGGAGATCGTATCGAATGTGCAGATTATTCCGGGAGTTCGCGACGTGGCGCTCACCTCCGCATTGCCGATGGAAGGCTGGGGGTACGGCATGCCCTTTCAGATTGCCGGCAGGCCTATCGTCGATCGCGCAAATCGGAAGGCATGCTTCTTCAAAATGGTGAGCCCATCATATTTCACAACCCTGGGGATGACGCTAAAGAAGGGGCGAGGGTTGAGCGAGCGCGACGTCAAAGGATCTCTGCCCGTTACAGTTATCAATGAAACCATGGCGCGAAAGTACTTTCCGCGTGAGGATCCGATTGGCAAGCGCATTCTGATTCAGCAGATTGTGCCCGGCAAAACAGAGTTGGGGCCGGAGATCCCTTGGGAGGTCGTCGGAGTTGTGAAAGACGAGAAAGTCGGAAACTTGGACGACAAGAAGGACGACAACCCAGGTGTGTATGTGAGCAACGAACAGAGTCCGGTTTTCTTTCAGGCTCTTGTTATCCGTACGGCGATGGACCCGCTGGCTCTTCAGCAGAGCATCACTAGAGCTGTTCATCAAGTGAACAAAGATCAGGCGTTGAGCGACGTCAAGACGCTCGAACGGATTAAAACGGAATCCTTGGCCGGCAACCGATTAAACTCCATCATGCTCGGCGGGTTCGCTACCGTCGCCTTGCTACTTTCGGCAATCGGAATTTATGGTGTGATTTCGTATTCGGTTGTGCAGCGGACCCATGAGATCGGGATTCGCGCGGCTCTCGGCGCGAGCGCAATAGACGTCGTGAAAATGATTCTGAAAGTTGGCGTGGTCATGGTGGGCGCCGGATTGGCGCTTGGCTTTCTGGGCGCCTTGGCGCTTACACGGCTTCTGGCTACGCTGCTGTTCGGCGTCGGCGCCCGTGATCCCGTAACTATTGCGGGCGTCGCGGTCATTCTTGCGATAGTCGCGCTGCTTGCCAGTTACCTCCCCGCGCGCCGCGCCGCGAAGGTCGATCCGATGATTTGTTTGCGCTATGAGTGACGATATTGGCAGGCGACAGCAAGAACGATCGCCTGCCCCACCCGGGCTGCATGACCGCGCTAGCGCATTCTTGGGAAGCAATTACGGCCGCGCTTCGTACACGATGTTGAACGGCGTTTCAGTAGCTCTGCGGAAGCGGGTGAACCCGGCTGATGTTACAACGTCCCGGATGCGTGCCTCGCCGGCCTGTGCCCCCAGGCACAGCCCGACTTCCTGCGATCGTGAACAGGGCGTGCACAACAGTGTCGAAAAAGAATAGTAGACCCGCCCTACGGGATTGAGATTGTCCTTTAACTGGTCATTGGCAAAGGGCTCTACGATCATCCAGGCGCCGTCTTTGCTCAATGACTGGCGAACGTGCGCAGCCGCGCCGATTGGATCGCCCATATCGTGCAAGCAATCAAAAACGGCCACCAGGTCGTAATCCTTGCCGGGAAAATCCTTCGCCTTTGCCATATCGAAGGTGACGCGGTCACACAGGCCATCGCGCTGGGCGGATTCTCGCGCTGCCCCAATCGACTTGTCGTGATAATCGAATCCGAAGAACCGGGAGTTTGGAAATGCTTTGGCCATTAATAACGTAGAAGCGCCTTTCCCACAGCCCACATCGGCCACTCGCGCTCCCGCCTCGAGTTTTTCCGTGATGCCGTCCAACGAAGGAAGCCAGGAGCTAACGAGATTGGCGGCATAACCGGGTCGAAAGAACTTTTCACATCCATGAAAGACCCCGTCAGCGTGTTCATGCCAACCCATGCCGGTGCCGTTACGAAAAGATTCCGTAATACGCGGGACCGCTGCAAGCGATCCCAGCGCCAGTTCGAATGCTCCAGGCAAATAGGCCGGGCTATCCTCTGCAGCCAGAGTGAACGCTTGCTCTGCGCTCAGACTGAACTTTCCGGTTTTCTCGTGGTAGGTAACGTACCCTCCGGCAGCTTGCGAGGCCAGCCACTCGCGCACATAGCGTTCATCGGTATTCGTCTTTGCCGCCAGTTCTGCGGAACTCTGCGGTTCTCCCGCTAAAGCTTTATAGAGCCCCAATTTCTCCCCGATAACGACCATTCCGGTATGAGCGGCCGCTCCCAGATCGGCCACGAATTGGCCGATGAAAGCATTCAGCTTTTCCATGTTCAAAGCGGGCGCCTGCGTTGTACTCATTTCATTTGCCTCCTGATTCTGAATCTTCCGGGTCACTGATTTTGCCCAGCGAACCACTCGCATGAAACGTTCGGATGCCAGTTTACGAACGCGCCATTTGGGTTATCCTTCCACGCCCAGACATGGAGCGTATAGAACGCCGGGAGCCCGAAGCGGTTGGGACTTTCGAATAGATGGAAGAGCTGTCCCATGAGTTGCGGCGGGCCTTGTTTTTTCTTATCCCACGCGTCTTGAAACAACAGATAATCGGCGCCTATCAGGCGCAGACCGCCGCCCGGCTTGGGCTCGTAGATGACGATCTGGGGACGAGTCGCGTCCAGCACACCACTGTTCACCAGCGCCCCGTTTACATAGTGTAGGCCCATCGCACCGGCATCGGGACCGGTCACGCACCCGAACTGGAGCGCATATCCTTCTGCCTCGGCCACGGAGACATCCTTGAATCGCTCCGTCGCCTCTCGAACGATTCGAATGAGTTCACCCGCCCGGTGCTGCCGCTCCGGCGTCATCTCCTGATCTTGCGAGGTTTGCATGTGTACGTGCCCGTTTTGCGCCATGGCGTGCGTCGAGCAAATAGCGGTTAAAAGGCCCGCGATCATCAACGACTCAATCGCGAATGGCCCAACCTTGAATCTAATAGAAGAAAACAGTGGTGTCATTAGACCTATCTCCTGGTACCTACCGGTACTCATCACTTCTTCCTGGCCTTTGCTAGAATCCGCTGCATAGAGCGATTCATAGCCTGCGGAATCAAGAAACGCCAGGAATGCCGTGCTGAGTCCTTACGGGGTAATTGCAAAGTAACAGGGATCGGCAGGTGAAGTAACGAAAGAACGCCAAAGAAAACCCAAAAGTTAACCCGGGCAGATTTCTGAATTCGTGGAGACGGGAGCGGACTTGGACGCGAGCTCACAGTATCAATTCGCCGAGTTCACGCTGGACGCGGTAAAGGGTTGCGTTCTCAAGTCAGGTGAGGAGATCAAGCTTCGTCCGAAGGTATACGAAAGTCTCAAGTACCTGGTGGAACGTCCCGGACAGCTAGTCGGGAAGCAGGAACTGATGCAAGCGATGTGGCCGGATGCCGTGGTCACTGATGACTCGCTTGTGCAATGCATGGTGGAATTGCGCCGCGCACTGAACGATCGCAGCCAGCAACTGTTCAAAACGGTTCCGCGGCGTGGATACGTATTTACCGCTGAAGTGATTCGTTGCGCTCCAAACCGAGCGCCGCTCTCCGAGAGTGATCCGGTTGAATTGTCAAACGGCCATGAGGCGATCTCGCGGAAGATTGCCCACAAGCGCCGTCATCTGCCAACACCGCGGACTTCCCTTATCGGGCGAGAACAACAGTTGGCGGATGTCACCGAGTTGCTGCTCCGGCCGGATATCCGGCTGTTGACTCTGACGGGTCCAGGTGGCGCCGGGAAGACCCGGCTGGCGATTGCAGCCGCAAACGCGGTTGGCGACCGGTTCGCGGCCGGTGTTCAATTTGTGGGCTTGAGTTCGATCATGGATCCGACTCTAGTGGCGACAACTCTCATGGACGCGCTCGAAATCCAGCAAGTCGCTAATCGCACGATTCCGCAAATGATCGGCGAGCAATTGCAGAACTCGGGACCGTTTCTGCTTCTGCTGGATAACTTCGAACAAGTGCTGCCGGCGGCTAGGATCGTGGCCCAAACGCTGGAAGCATGTCCGTCTCTCAAGGTTCTTGTCACCAGCCGGTCGTGTCTGCGGATCTACGGCGAGCAGGAAGTTTCGGTTGCGCCGCTTGCCCAGACTTCCGCCGTCGAATTGTTTGCGCAACGGGCGGCAGCCGTCTGGCCCGGTTTTGCGATTACCCAAGAGAATGCACCCGCGGTTCACGAAATCTGTTTGCGATTGGATGGATTGCCGCTGGCGATCGAACTGGCGGCTGCCCGAATCAAGGTGCTGTCTCCCGGGGCCATTCTGGACCGGCTGCAAAGCCGTCTGCAGTTGTTAACGGGCGGCGCCCTCGATCTGCCGGAACGGCAACAAACGTTGCGCAAGACAATCGATTGGAGCCATGGCCTTCTGAATGAAGGCGAGCGGAAGTTGTTTCGGAGGGTTTCCGTTTTCGCCGGCGGATGCACTTTGGAGGCAGCCGAAGCGGTCTGCAACACCAGCCGCGATCTCGGTATCGAGGTCCTGGACGGAATGTCTTCTCTGGTTGATAAGAACCTGATCCAGCGCGTGGATCGCGCCGGCATCGAGCCGCGTTTCGCCATGTTGGAAACAGTTCGTGAGTATGCCTTGGAATGCCTCACGGAGAGCGGCGAGCAGCAGGCGCTGCAGCGGGCCCACGCCGCCTATTGTCTCGTTCTGGCGGAGGAAGGAAATCCGGAGCTAAACTCCAGCGTGCGGACTCGCTGGTTGATGGAATGCGATGCCGAGATCGACAATTTCCGCTTTGCTCTTGACTGGCTGTTTCAGACATTGGAACTGGGCTGGGCGCTGCGCCTCTGCATGGCCTTGTTTCGATTCTGGGATATGCGGGAGCACCTTTCCGAGGGCCGGACCCGACTGGAAACCGTTCTGCGGCTGGCGGGCGCGGAATATACCAATGAACGCGCCAGAGTGGCGCATTTTACCGGCGCATTAGCGACGGCCCAGGGCGACTATCCTGCCGCCGTGCATTTCCTGCAACACGGTCTTTCTCTTTACGAAGAGTTAGGGGATGACTCAGGCATCGCAGCATCCTTAAACGCTTTGGGGGTATCGGCAAGGGACCGGGGCGACTACCCGGCGGCGCAGGCGAACCTCGAAAGAAGTCTGGCCTGCTGGCGATTGCTCCCGGATCGTCTGGCACTTGCTCGCTGTTTGCATAACCTGGCCAATGTGATCCGGGTTCGCGGGGACTATTCGCGTGCTCAATGGGCTCTCCGCGAAGCAGCGGAGATCTTCGAGCAACTTGGCAATCGCACGGGGGCCGCCTGGTGCGTCAACCAGCAGGGCGACATTGCGCGTGAACAGGGGGATCTGGCTGGCGCACGTGAATGCTACGCAGGAGCGCTCGCCGCCTTCCGGGAGGCCTTCGATCTGTGGGGCGCCGCGCGCTCCCTCACCGATTTGGCGTACGTCAACTGCACGCAGAAACAGTACGCCGATGCGCACGTAGAGTGCCGCGAAGCACTGGAAATCTTTGTGCGTTTGGGGCATCGCCGTGGGATCGCACGGGCGTTGGAGTGCTCCGCCTGCCTGGCCCTTCCTCAGGGACATGCCGGACGGGCGCTGAGACTAGCCGCAGCGGCGGCTCATCTGCGCCGCTCGATCAATGCCCATTTGCATCAGCCAGAGCAGGCCAACCTCGATGCAACGTTGCAGCCTGCCTGGGAGGCGCTCGGTGAAGTGGAAGGAAAACGCGCCTGGGCCGAAGGCTTGGCAATGAGCGTCGAAAGCGCCGTCCAATACTCTTTGGAAGAGGCTTGATCTCCCGCTAGACGAGTGCGGCAGGATCAACCAAACGGCGGACCGCGGCGATACGATCGGCGGGGAGGCCGCATCTGCGAGCGTGCTCGCGAATGCTGTCCTCGTCGGGAGCAAGGTAAACGCAGTAGACCTTGTCTTCGGTGACGTAACTATGCAGCCATTGAATTTGCGGCCCCAGTTGTTTCAACGCCGCCAAGGAACGCAGTGACATTTCGCGAATCTGCATTTCCGACAATGCTCCGGCGCCGGGAACCTCGCGCTCAATCACATATTGCGGCACAATGTTCAAACTTTAACATCAATTGGCGTGTTTTATCCTCGCCCCGCCAGCGCCAGCATCACCCGCTCCGTCAGTTCATCGATCAGCGCCGGCATAGCTGAGTCCAACGCCAGCGTGACGGCCGCTCGAACGCTGTGCCGGTCTAGACCCGCTTTCCCATTTGTGCCGGCGCCGTCCTTTCGCGAGGCCGCGCTGCGCTCCAAAAGCTGCTGCACACCGCCGAGTAGTGTCGAGGCCTCGAAGGGCTTCCGCAAAATGAGGTCCGCGCCCGCATTTTTCGCGTCCTGCTCCTCAAACTGATCGACCGGACCCGCGGCAAAGATGATCGGGATGTGTCGGTACTCGTCCTGGGATTTCAGAAAGCGGGCCAGGTCGAAACCGTTCTTGGTGGGCAGGTAAACGTCGGTGATGAGCAGGTCCGGATTCACGTCCGGTAATCGCCGCAACGCGATCGCGCCGTCGGTCACGCTGACCACTTCGATTCCCTGGCCGTGAAGGATCTGCTCGGCAAGCCGGAGTGCCTGTGGGCTATCGTCCGCAAGCAGAATGCGGTTCATTGCTGCTGCGGCGGGGCTTGCCCGTTCGTCGCACCCGGTGCCACTAAGCTTTGCTTCTGATCCTGGTGCTCAGCGGCCTGCTGCTCTTTCTTCTTTTTCTTCTTCTGCAGTTTGGCTTGCTTCTTGGCCTGCTTCTCGCGGTACTTTTGCAACTCGGCATCCCGATTCGTGGGCAATGGCTGGTTCTGCGTTGCGGTCTGCGCGCCGGCTTGCGCGGTTCCCCCGTTCCTGGCATCCGCGTTCTTTTCGAGCGCCGTATCGTTTGCGCCGACCGTTGTCGCGCTCACGTCGGTGGTCCCCGTTCCGCCACCTGCATTGCTCGCGACCTCGGTATTCGCTAGAGGAACGCTCGCCGGAATGGTCCGCTTTGGGTCGGTCATAGTCGGCTGACCCTCTTTGGCGGCATGGCTCACATCCGGTCCGCCGTGAAGCCAAGAAGTCGAACGGGCCAGCAGGCTGGGATGCTTATAATTCTCGATTTCGTACTTCTCGCGATCGTAGGCGGCCTGGTCTACTTGCGGGATGGGCATTTCCAGATCCTGCAGGCGGCTCTTGGCGTCTTCGGCGCGATCGCTCAACGGGTATTCCCGCACGATGCGGGCGAACATGTCCCCGGCTTTGGGGCGGAAGCGCGCTCCCATCTTCGAATACGAATCACCAGCCTCATACAGCGCCTCGCCGGCCTTGCTAAATAGAGGATACTGGTCCACCAGAGCATTCAGCCGGTTCGCAGCCGCCGGGTTCATGTCGCGCCTCCAGTAGAAATCACCGACTACGAATTCGTGCTCGGCCAGACTCTCCTGGATGTTACGAAGGCGCTGTGCAGCCTCCGGAGCAAACTTGCTGTTCGGAAATTGGACCAGAAGCTGACGGCATTCGGTTTCCGCGCGCAGGGCCTGTATGTCGTCGCGATCGCTCTTGTCCATCTGCTTGTAATGGATTTCGCAGACCCGGTTCTGCGCTTGGGCAGCTTCTTCCATGTTCGGGTAGAAGAGCTCGAAATCCTTGTACTCGGCTTCGGCCTGCGCCAAGCCGTTCGCGCCGCCTTCGCGATACCAGCTATCGGCAATCGCCAGTTTGGCTTTCGCCAGGTACTCGCTGGATTCGTAGGTGTTCATCAGGGTTTGCAGCGAGATGCGCGCTACTTCGTAATGCCCGCGTTCAATGTCGTGCATGGCCTGATCGAACAACACTTTGTCGGGTTGCTGGGTGTTCTTGGCGATGGGCGTCTCGTACTTATGACGGATACAGCCGGCCAGAAGACCCAGCGAGAGCGCAACGAAAAGCGCGCGCTTCGGCAGTAAGTAGAAAGATTGCATATGAACTAAACCTTCACTGAAAATGCGTCCGCGGCAAGGTGCAGCATCTCGCGGACGGCTGCTGCGGGATCGGGAGCCTGGAAGACGGAAGATCCTGCAACCACCCAATCTACCCCCGCCCTGGCTACGTCCGCAATGTTTTCCGGCCCCACCCCGCCATCAATTTCGATAGCGAAACCCAATTTTCGCTCTTCCCGCACGCGGGCCAGTTCCCTGACCTTGCGAAGCGAGTTCGGAATAAATGCCTGACCCCCATAGCCCGGATTCACACTCATCACCAGCACATAATCAGCGATATCGAGCACCTCTTGCAGAAGCGGAACCGGGGTCGCGGGGTTAATGACCACGCCGGCTTTAGCGCCATTGTCCTGAATCATGTGCAGGGTCCGGTTCAGGTTCCGGCAGACCTCGTAATGCACGCTCACGCAGTCCGCCCCCGCTTTAATGAAGATGGGAGCGTAGGTGTCGGGGTCCTCGATCATTAGATGATGATCCAACTTGACGCGCGTGAAGCGGCGGAGGGATTCAGTAATCGGCGTCCCGACTGTGAAATTCGGGACGAAGTGGCCGTCCATAATGTCCACGTGGAGCATCTGGATGCCGGCCTGCTCCACCTTGCGCACATCGTCGCCGAGGCGTACGAAGTCGGCGGCGAAAATGGATGGGACAATCTGGAGCACGTAAACTACTCTTCTTGTATGCCCTTAGCGCATTTAAAGCAGCGCCCGCTCCCCCGAATTTCCTTCGGACGCGTTCCAGGCTTGTTTCCTATAGTTCGGGCTCCCTTCGCCGAACCGCTGGAACGTTTTGATGGTAACACGTAAGGAGAGGCCTGATTGTTCCGGTGACCCTCTGGCAAGACCTCCGCTTTAGCCTTCGCTCTCTCCGCCAAAGCCCCGCGCTAGCGGGCACGTGTTTTATAGTTCTCGCTCTCGGCATCGGTGCGAACACGGCAATTTTCAGCGCGGTGAAAGCGATTCTGCTCGATCCGCTGCCCTATCGCGATCCAGGGCGTCTTATGACGCTCTGTCAGTTATCGCGCGCTTACGTCCGGGTGTTGCAGTTCCCCAATCCGAGGCGGAACTTACCGCCATACAGGCTCAAATCGCTCGCAGCTATTCCGGAGAAACTGGAAAATCGGTTGAAGTATATACGTTGCAGAGCCAGACCGTCGCTCCATCGCTCCGCACTTCCATTTACGTGCTCTGGGGAGCCATTGGCTGCGTCCTTCTAATTGTTTGCGTAAACGTTGCGAATCTGCTGCTGACGCGCGGCGCGGCTCGCCGGAGAGAGGTCGCCATTCGCGCCGCCCTGGGCGCCTCCCGGAGCCGCATTGTTCGTCTGTTCTTATTAGAGAGTCTGATCCTGTCGCTCACCGGCGCTTTCGCCGGTATCCTGTTCGCCAGCCTGGCAGTACTGCTGGCGGCCGTTGGGGCTTTACGGAGTGATTTCGTATTCAACTGCGCAGCGCACTTCCGAATTCGGCGTGCGCCTGGCGCTCGGAGCGCAGCGGCAGGACCTGATCCGATCCGTATTGCGGCAAGGCCTGACTCCTGCGCTGATCGGAATGGGATTTGGCTTGTTAGGTTCACTAGCGATCGTCCGAATCATTCAATCGATGCTGTTCGAAGTCGACCCGTTCGATGCCGGCGTGTTTGCGTCTGTTCCCTGCGCGATAGTGCTTGTCTCATTG
>JAICXK010000339.1 GCA_025980435.1 Bryobacteraceae bacterium | reverse complement strand
AGATCGAGGAGCAGCATCTCGTGCGGGATCTGATATTCGACTGCGCGGCCGGCGTTCTGAAGCGCCTCCAGGCTTTCGCGCAGCAGAGCTTCGTGCCGGATGCTGGTAATCTCACCGCTCTCCGGAGCCGTCAGCCCGCCAGGCGCAAGGCGATTGAGAATCTCGCGTTTTAGTTCCTGGATACCTTCTCCCGTAAGGGCCGAAACACGTATTAGTCCAACCGCGCCCCAATTCTGAGTTAGGTCGCTCTTGTTTCCGACCAGGAGTGGTCTGCGGTTGCGGAGCTTATCGATGAGCGCCTTCGCCTCGTCATCAAACTGCGCCGAGAGGTCAAGCACGATCAAGGTCAAATCGGCATCCGCAATGGCCTGGTAGCTTCGCTCGACTCCGAGGCTCTCCACTCTGTCCTGACCTTCGCGGATGCCGGCGGTGTCCACCAGCTTTACCGGAATGCCCTCGATCGAGGTTGCTTCCGAAACCAGGTCACGGGTCGTGCCTGGAATCTCAGTAACAATTGCGCGATCCTGTTCGAGCAGGCGGTTGAACAGGCTGCTCTTGCCTACGTTCGGTCGCCCGGCAATGGCCAGCGTGAAGCCCTGATACACCAGCTTGCCGCGCGCGAAACTAGCCGCCAGTTCCCTCACGCCATCTTCAATCGCGCGCAGACGGCGCAATACCTCATGCGCCGGCGCGACGCTAATGTCATCTTCGGCGAAATCGATTCCGGCTTCGAGAAGCGCGATGAGCTCCAGAAGTTGTTCTTTGAGCGGCCGCACGCGGCGCGACACAGAGCCTTCCATCTGCTGTGCGGCAACGCGCGCCTGATACAGAGTCGTCGCGTCGATCAGATCGCGAACCGCCTCGGCCTGGGCCAGATCGATACGTCCGTTCACATAGGCGCGCAGCGTGAACTCGCCGGGCGCGGCAATACGGGCTCCTTCCCGAACCGCCCGCTCGACGCAGAGCCGTAGAATGACCGGAGCGCCGTGACACGAGATTTCGACGACATCTTCGGCCGTGTAGGAACGCGGCGCCTGGAAGTAGGACACCACCACCTGGTCGACAGAGTTTCCTTCCGGGTCCGTCAGCTCGGCCATCCCGCTGCTCCAACTGCGCCATTGTGGAGAGATCGAAAAGCGTAGGATCGTCTGTGCGATTTTCCGGCTGGCATCGCCGGATAAGCGAACGATGCCGAGACCGCCGCGTCCTAATGGCGTAGAAATTGCGACAATCGTGTCGCGCGGGTTCATGGTTGCAGACGCTCCCTGACGGTCGCGGTTCTGTGCCAGCTCCCTAAATCAGCGAGGACCTCGGCCGCGGCCGCCACGAGGCCGGTTGCCTCCACGGTTGTGCCCTTCGCGTGGTCCGTTTCCGCGCCGCTGTCCGTTCCCCGAACGATAGCCCTCTCCACGGCTGCCATGTCGAGGCGCACCATAGGGCATCGGCGGAGCGGGCGGGGTCGGCATATCGGCGGGAACAATGACTACTGCCCGGGCAGGTCCTACGCCTACGCTCTCGCTACGCAGATCCTTTTCGTCGCGCAGCGCAATATGAATCACACGGCGTTCCCGGCTGGTCATTGGATTGAAATGGAAAGGAACGCGCGTTCGCTTTACCTTTTCGGCCGCCGCGAGCGCGCTCATCCGCAACTCCTCCACGCGCAGCAGACGGTAATCGTTGGCATCGAAAGAAACCTTCGAGTGGTCTTCAGCGGGAAGGCGCATCGCCTCCATCGAAAGATGCTCGAGCGCCAGCAGCAGCTCCGCACGGTTTTCCAGGAGCAGCTCCACATCGTTTCCGGAAAACACGACCGTGATCTCCGGATTTTCCACTTCGGGATGCGGATTCTCCGGCGCCCGCAACTCGTAGGACAGCTCGAAGCCCGCTCTGTCCAGCACGGGCGCCAGAAATTGCTCCAGCTTCGGCCGCAGTGAATCAAGAGTGTATTTCATGCGGTCTATTTCTTCACGGTCCTTTTCACGGGGGCCTTCGGAGGGGCCGGCGGCGGAGGCGCGGGAGTAGGCATAAACCTGTTGATGATCAATTGTTGGGCGATTCCCACAAGATTGCTGGTCAACCAATATAGTACAAGCCCCGCCGACGCGAAGTAGAACATGAATCCGAACATGAGCGGCATGAACATCATCATGCGCTGCTGGTTGGGATCGACACCGGCGGCCGGGGTGAGTTTTTGCGAGTAGAACTGGGTCGCAATGAGAATGATCGGCAGCAAGTGTATCGGCAACGTTTCGGGTGACGAAAGATCCGGGACCCAAAGCCAGGAAGCGTGCCGCAACTCAATGGCGATGTCGAGCACCCGGTAAAAGGCGTAAAAGAACGGAATTTGCACCAGCATGGGCAGGCAGCCGCCTACCGGGTTCACGCCCTCGCGCTTGTAAAGGGCCATTACCTCCTGGTTCTGCTCAGCCTTGCGCGGGTCGCGCATGCCGATCCCCTTGTATTTAGCGTTTATGGCCTGAATTTGGGGCTGGAGACGCTGCATCTTGCGAGCCGATTTGAGACTTGTAAGCCGAAACGGGAATAGCGCCAGGTTGATGATCAGGGTGACCAGCATAATGGCCCAACCGTAGTTGCCGGTCCAGTTGTCCTTTACCCAGTTCAGCCACAGGAACAGCGGCTTGGCGATTACGCCGAAGAAGCCCCAGTTGATAAGCTGCGCGAGTTTCGGATTCACCTGCTTCAGTACATCGACATCCTTGGGCCCGACAAAAAGCGAAACATCATTTTGCGGACCGGTGGAGAGGCCGGCGCCTACAAAGGACTGCGGCTTCTCCTCGTTTGGAAGCTTCACCTGGTCGGAGTAGGTTCGCACTTCAAGGGACAGAGAATCCGCCGGCAACGCGACCGCGGCAAAAAAATTATCTTCCAGGCCGCCGAAGGCATAATTCCCCGTGTCCGTGATGGGCCCGTTCTTTGCGTCCTTGGCGTTCTTGGTGATCAGTTTCGCGGCGCTTGTGTCATAACGCACGGTGCGCTCGGTTGAGGAGGCGTTGCGGACTTTCTGGTCGCCGAATCCACCTCGCCACATCAGGAGCGCTGGAATGGGCGCGCCGTTCTCCAGCACGACGGACTTGATATTGGCGAGATAGCTGCTTGTGGCGAACTGGAAGGATTTGCGGATCGTGGTCTTGCCATCCGAATACTCGTAATCCACACCGAGGCCGTTGGCGGAAGGCTTCGCCTGATAAAGAACAGTATTCGGATCGAAAGCAGGTTTTGCGCCGGTAATTTCGAGCGAAAACGGCGGGGGAACGGCGGTCGCGGCCGGATCCGTAAGCTGCAGCGGCTTTCCGGCATCATCTTTATATTTCTTAAGCACCCAGCTCTTTACCACTGCGCCGCGATTGCTGAACACGATATGGTACATGTCCGTATCGATGTCGGTTGTGATCTCGGAAGCAGCCTGGACCTGGCCCGGCGCAGGCGGGGGAATTGCTTCTTTAACGGCCGCAGCGGCCGGCACAGCCGCTTCGGGCTTCTGCACCACCTTCGCTGCCGTGTTCTCATTCGCCGGCTTGGGTGGCTTGGCGGCCGGAGCGGGCTTGAACAGGTACTGTGAAACCAGCAGCACCAGCATCATCAGCGCTAGCGCCAGGGGCAAACGTTTCTCTAACGAAGGCGGCGGAGATTTCTGGCCGCCCGGAGTATTAGGCATATGAGGTCTCAAATTTCATTCTTGCGAAGGCTCCTCTCAACGGACGGGATCGTAGCCGCCCTCGTGAAAGGGATGACACCGGCAGAGCCGCTTGATGCCCATCCACACGCCTCGCAGCGCGCCATGCTTGCTAACGGCTTCCATCATGTACACCGAACAGGTTGGATAATAGCGGCAGGCGGATGGCAACAGAGGGGAAATGAGCAGCTTGTAGCCTTTCAGAAGGGCAATCACGACTGTTTGCATCGCGAAAATATCCTGCCGACTTCCCGGCACAGATCCTCGAACGGCGCATCCAGAGCGCTTCGCCTGGGGTTAAACACAATGGACCAGTTTTCCGGCAGAGCGGCTAACTCACTGCGTACCGCGGCCCTCATCCGGCGCTTCAAACGATTGCGTTGAACCGCTTTACCCAACGCACGCGGAACGGTAAATCCGAAGCGAGCCGGCGCACCAGGGCCATCTCTGCGCAGGCAAAAGGCGGCGAAGTAACGGCTCGTCATACGAATACCGGCTTGATAAATCTCGCGGAATTCAGTCGACCGGAGGACCCGTTTTGATTTGGGAAGTGACAGCGGACTGAAATCGTCAGAACCCGGCTTTACTTCGAGTCGCGGACAGCGCGCTCGTCGCTTACGGTCAGCTTATGGCGTCCCTTCGCGCGGCGCCGGGATAGCACAGCCCGCCCGTCGGCGGTCTTCATGCGCACCCGAAACCCGTGGGTCTTTGCCCGGTGGCGATTATTCGGCTGAAACGTACGTTTTGGCATTACGGATCCTTACTCTAATTGTATGTGGGAGCGGAAACTGGTTGCACTGGCCGGAACGCCGAAGTCTCAATCGGAAAGAGCACGAAGGCGCACTACTGCTAATCCACTGAACCCAAACCTCAAGTATACGGCGGCCCGGAAAGGGGTGTCAAACGCACCGACGCAAACGGATGAAGAAAGGAAGCGGTTTATACGGAGGATTGAACCGCTCCCTAGCGGCTACGGCCAGCTCTCGCTGAGCCGACCGTAATTTGCATTTTTAATGAGTGTATAACAATT
>JAICXK010000370.1 GCA_025980435.1 Bryobacteraceae bacterium | reverse complement strand
GCAAGCGCGAGGAGACTGGAAGGACGCCGAGGGGACCTGGCGCGCACTGATCCGGCAATCGCCCAAAGACTATCGCTTGTGGACCAGCCTCGGCGTTGTTTTGTCGCATCAGGACCGGTATGAAGATGCTGTCGCGGCGTATCGAAAAGCGCTCGGTATTCAGCCCGGCGATCCCCAGACAGAGTTGAATCTGGGCATCACGTATTTTAAAGCGGGAAAACTGCCGCAAGCGATTCCGCCTCTGCGAAGCGCAGCCGCGGCGCTGGGAGAGAGCAGACAGATCGACACTCTGCTGGGGATGAGTTTATTCGGGACCGGCAAATACAGCGAAGCTGCGAGTCACTTGCAGCGCGCGAGCACGGCAGATCCGGGCAACGCCGGCTTGCAGCAGGTGCTGGCCCAGAGCTATCTCTACGGCAAGCAATACGTTAAGGCGCAATCCGAATTTGAAAAGATGCTGGTACGTAATCCCGATTCGGCCAACGTTCACATGCTGCTGGGGGAGGCCTATGACGCGAATGGCCAACTCGAACCCGCCATCAAGGAATTCCAGGCAGCAGCCCAGAAGGGCAACATTCCAAACCTGCACTTCGGGCTGGGATATCTGCTCTGGAAGGATCATAAATACGACCAGGCAGAAGGCGAGTTTCGAAAGGAACTCAGCACGGACCCGCAGAATTATCAGGCGCTGGCCTATCTGGGAGATGCGCTGGTGAAACTGGGACATGCGAATGAGGCAGAGCAGCCGCTGCGGGAGTCGATCCGGATTCGCGACACCATCTGGCTAACGCATTTTCACTTGGGCGTAATGGCGCAGCAGCGAAAGCAGTACCGCGAGGCTGCTACTGAGTTGCGCCGTTCCATCGCGCTCGACCCAACGCGGCCCGAGCCGCATTACCGGCTTGCCCAGGTTCTGAAAGCAACCGGCCAGGCCGAGGCGGCGCGAATTGAATTAGAGAAGGTCGCGAAGCTGCACGAGCGCAAAGACGAGGACCTGATTCATAAGATCACCGGACCGAAGGTGGCGGCTCAGTAAGCCGAGACGCGAAAGCGCCTGTCCCACTCTGTCATCCTGCTGCTCTTATAGCCTCATTAGCTCAGTGATATACTCAATCCCCAGGTGGGCTTTCTGACGAGATCCTGTCTCGGAACCTCGTCGCGCATGTCTGATGTGCTTCTGTTTTGGGGTCTCTTCCGCAAGCTTAAACTTTCCATTCTATGAGGTGACTGTATATGCACGAAGCTTTTGATCAGTGCGCAACTGATCAGTGTGCAAACCGGTCGCGGCCGCGCTTTCCGAGTGCGCCGCGGCTTTTTTTATTTATCCTACTGGCAATTTTCTGCAGTGCAGCATTTGCACAGGAAACCGCAACCATTCTGGGCACCGTAACGGATCCGACCGGCGCGGCGGTCCCGGGCGCAAAGATTACCATCACGGACACTGCCACCGGGGGTTCTCGCGTTGTAACCAGCAATCAAACGGGTAATTACAACGCCCCGGATTTGAGCATCGGAACCTACAGCGTCAAAGCCGACATGTCCGGCTTCAAAGCGTATCAGCGCACCGGCATCGTTCTCAACGTAAACGGCACGGTGCGCGTAGACATTCCTTTGCAGATCGGACAGGCGCAAGAGAGCGTCACGGTGGAGGCGAACGCTATCCAGGTCCAATCCGACACCAGCGAGCAGAGCAGCGTCATCACAGGGACACAGATCGCAAAGATCGACACAAACGGCCGCAATCCGGTGCAGCTTGCGACGCTTGTGCCGGGCGCGTCGAGCAATATTCCCGATTTCAACGCTCCGACGGCGCTCTCCAGCAATCAGACCATTAGCTTCAATGGCCAGCGAAATGAGCACAACGTCTGGAGAATCGATGGCGGCGAGGCGTACGACCGGGGCTCAGGCGGCGGCATGATCGTAAACCCGTCCCCTGATGCGCTGGCCGAGTTCCGCGTCATGACGAGTAACTACAGCGCCCAATTCGGAGCGGGTTCGGGCGGAACGATTAACATGGCGCTGAAGAGCGGAACGCGGCTGTTCCACGGGGCTGCCTGGGAGTTCAATCGGAATGACGATTTCGACGCAACGGACTTCTTCGCCAATCGGAACGGCACGGAAAAACCGAAGCTGCGCTATAACGCGTACGGCTTTAATCTCGGCGGACCGATTTACATTCCCGGACACTACAACAAAGACCGGCAGAAGACATTTTTCTTCTACAACATGGAATGGCGCAAGCTGATCCAGGGCAACCAGATTACGGCAACCGGCATACCGGCTCCGGAGTTCACCGGCGACTTCAGCGGGCTATCCACTCCGATTACGGTCCCGCAGACAAAGGATCCGGCCGCCCTTGCAAGGTTTGCAAAGTTCGGTTTAAAACCCGGCCAACAGTTTCCCGGCAATATCATCCCCACTGGCTTGATTGACCCCAATGCCGCCGCGTTCCTGGCAACCGGCGCATTTCCAAAACCAAACACCGCAGATGGACGCTTCTCGCAAGCAGCACCGGTACCGACCGATCTGCGCGAGGAGATCGTTCGTATCGATCACAACTTCACGGACAAGCTCTCCATCATGGGTCATTTGATTTACGATTCCAGCAACAACTCGTATGCCACGAGTCTCTGGAGCGGCGATACATACCCCACTATCGGCACGCTGCTGGTTGCGCCCTCGTACAGCACGGTCGTAAACCTTACTTACAGCATCAGCCCGACCGTTGTGAACGAAGTTACTTACAATTTCAACGGTAATAAGCTGCACCTTACGCCCACCGGCATTTTCAAGCGCCCGAGCGACTTCAATGTTCCGGAATACTTTTCGGCGAATAACCTGAACCGGCTGCCGGTAGTCGACATCGGCACGCCTTACGGCGTGAATTACGACACTGCTTCCTGGCCCTGGAATAACGTCTATGGCGCTCATGTAGTTGGCGATAACGTTTCGTGGACGCATGGAAATCATAACTTCCAGTTCGGCGGTTCGTACATGCGGAGTTACAAGCAGCAGGACATCTTCGGCAACACGAATGGCAACTTCGGCTTTAACGGCCAATTCACGGGCAACGCCTTTTCCGATTTTCTGCTGGGTTATGCGAACAGCTACCAGGAGCTGGATATCCAGGACGCCGTGAATATCCGCTTCAACCAGTACGCGTTTTATGGTGTAGATAACTGGCGCGTTAATAACCGGTTGACGTTGAACCTCGGCTTACGTTGGGAAGGCATCCCGCACGCGTACGACGTTAACGGGCGGCTCTCGAACTTCGAGCAGGGGCTCTACAACCCCGCCAACCGGCCAATGTTCAATCCGGATGGAAGCCTGGACGTGAACGGTCCGGGATTTGGAACGGTTTCGGGGATAGCTCTCTCCAGCGTTCCGTTCTATTTGAACGGGCTTGCATTGGCGGGAAGGAACGGAACCCCCCAAGGTTTGGTACAAAACCACTGGAACAACTGGGGTCCGCGCGTCGGGTTCGCCTATGACGTGATGGGAGACCAGAAGACCGTCATTCGCGGCGGCTTCGGCATGTTCTACGAACGGATTCAGGGCAACGATGTGTACAACATGGGCCCCAATCCGCCGTTCTCTTATAATCCAAACCCGAACAACGTTTACTTCTCGAATCCGTCGGTAAGCAACCAAACGGGATTAACTGCGGCCACACCGACCTTCCCGTCTAGCTTTACTGCATTGGCCTTCAGCGACTATAAACTACCCGTCGCTACTCAGTACAGTTTCGGCATCGAACGGCAGCTTTCCCAAGCCGCGGTGCTGAACGTTTCATACGTGGGCTCGCATGATTATCATCAGCCCGATCAGCGAAATATCAACACCGTCCCGCTGAATGACCCGAACCGGCTGGCCATCTGCGGCGGCAATTGCGGCTTCACGGGCGCAAGTTATGACGCGAACCTGGACCGCATCTATCCCGGCTTCTCGAACATCACCATGACGGAAGCGGCGAGCCCTTCGAACTAT
>JAICXK010000149.1 GCA_025980435.1 Bryobacteraceae bacterium | reverse complement strand
GTTCATGATCGACGGGATCGCACATGGTCCCCTGCCCGCAACCACGGTTTGCCAGTTGACGATGCGTCACTTCAAAGAGGGCGATGAGCTGATTCTGGAGCCTTGGCGCGCGCGATCGTTTCCTGTAATCAAGGACCTGGTTGTCGATCGCCGCTCCTTCGACCGGATCATTGCAGCCGGTGGCTACATCTCGGTTTCGACCGGAAGCGCGCCGGACGGCAACGCGATTCTGGTTTCCAAAGAAGCCGCCGACCATGCTATGGACGCGGCAGCCTGTATCGGCTGCGGCGCGTGTGTAGCAGCCTGTCCAAACGCATCCGCCGCATTATTCACGGGGGCGAAGATCACTCATCTGGGAACTCTCCCGCAAGGCCAGCCCGAACGGGACCGGCGCGCGATCAACATGGTGGCCCAGATGAATGCAGAGGGATTCGGGGGTTGCACGAACATCGGCGAATGCTCGGCGGTATGCCCGAAAGAGATCCCCTTGGAAGTGATTGCGGCGATGAATCACGACTATATCCGCGGAAGCTGGCGCGCGAGAGATAACGTGGTTACGACCATGCGGCCGTTCACGGAGTGGAGTACGGGATCGAAACTCCAGATTGATGAGCATTCGCAGAGTTGAGGGGCGGATCTGTTGATGGCGGGTCCAGGCGGACCCGCGCGGACCAGGGGGTCCGCCCCACTAAGCACCAATCAGAAGATCCGTTCCTGCTTCTGCAGGCTGCCGAAGGCTCCGATATTCGCGACCGAAAATGAAAACAGATATTGATTTTCATCGCGAATCCCAAGATTAAATCTGCGGAGCTGGATACTGAATCCGCAGCAATTCGTGTTGTAGGAAGCCTGCACGAACTCGTACAGCCGGCGGTGCAGCAATAAATCGTAGTCGAACAGGCCCGCGGCATTCCAGCCTTTGCGGTTTGTGCTGCCGTACGATCCGCCGAAGGTCAACTGATTCGCCTGCGGCGCTAGCAGCGGATTGGTTGTAATCGACGTATCGCCGACACTCGCCGAATATTGAGCGTGGTGAACTCCAACGCTATACGTATTGGCCACAATTTTCCTCCGAAGCGGGTCGTAATTCGTACGCCAGTCGAGCGACAAGAAAGTGTACGGATTGACCGTCAGAGTAGAAACAACAGGCGAGTAGTTCCGCGGGCCATCCAAAAAGGCAAATGGCGAGAACTCATCCGTTGCCAGCACGACATTCCTCTGTCCGGGGAGAACCGCGCCGCCGAAGGTTGGATCGAAATAGCGCGCTTGCGCCACCCGCCAGGTGAGAAATTCGTTGACAGCGCCCGTTTTGTCCTTGCGATAGAGGCGGTTTGTCACGGACAAGGTGAGCTGGTTGGTGTTGGACAGAATATCGGTCGAGTCGAAATGGATGATCTTTTGAAACTGATCGATTCCAGTTATGTACTCGTATGTCGCGTCGGCTTCAATGACGTGTTTCACTTTCTCGCCCAGGTGGAGCCACTTCGCCGGCACGAAGACCTTTTCAATTGGAGGAGGCCTGAAATCCAGTACGAAATCGGCGTTCTTCCGAAAGAGATTGGAATCCGAAACCAAAACATTGGACGACGGCGCGGGAGGACAGGTGGCATATCCGCCGCAGGAAGTGCGCGGCGTGTAGGTGGTTTGATTGAGAGCGTAATACTTGCCGTAATCGGTAGCGCCGAAAGTAATGCTGGGATTCAGCGAAAAGCCTTTGAAATCGAACGAGGTAGCCACACGGGGCTGAACATCGGCGCGCTCGGTGTCCCAGCCGGTCTGAAAGCCCGGCTCCTGCCGGCTCAGCAATCCTCCGCTAGCCGAAAACGAAAACCAGACAGGCACGGGGCCGGAAACCACTTCCCGATCCCGGCCGAACACCTCAAGCGAAGGCAGCTTTTGAAGGATCACGTCATTCGCGCGCTGGCCGGGCAGTGTGATGCTTTCAAAGAGTTGATCACGCGAGGCAACGATATTGACCGTATAGAGATCGTCCTTGAAGTGCCGTTGGAGGAAGCCGATGGAACTCACCTCGGAATAGATAGCGCTGGTGAACGAACTTGAGAATGCCTGCCGGAACAGGTATGAGCTGAGGTAACTGTAGTCCAGCCGGCCGGTAAATCCCAGGATCTGGGTTCTCGCGGTGAGTTGGAACTCCTCGCCGCCCTGTTTCTGCAACGTACCGTTCGGCTGGAGCAAGCCTTTGTCCTGAACGGCATAAAAGTTGAAATTGAAATCGGAGTTTTCGTTGGGTTTGCCGCGGAAGTTGAAAGTCTCGGCGGGGCCACGGACCGTAAAGTACTGCATAACGCCCGTCAGATCGTAACTCCGGTTAATGGCCCAGTAGTAGCCTCCGCCATACATCCATCCGCGGATGGTGCTGTGGCCGAAGTTGGGCGTGAGGAACCCGCTCTGGCGGGGATTTCGGCCCAGCGGCCGATAGAAAAACGGCAAATACAGAATGGGCACGTTCTTCAGCCGGAAAATGGTGTGGCGAGCGATGGCGCGGTCGCCCGGGACAATATCGAACAGAGGCGCCTGAAAGGTCCACCACGGCTTAGGCGTTTTGCAATCCGTAACGAAACCGTGATGCAGAATGTAGCGGTTTTTGATTCGCTCGGCCCATTCCGCCTGGAAATAGAAAGGATTTGTTGTGGAAAGCACCCAGGGACTCGAAACAATCTTGGCGGGCGATGTGCCGTCCACCTGGTAGAATCGCCCCTCTTCGGTCTCCAGGTTGTATTCGCCGTGATCGGCGTTTAGCTTATCGCCGGTCGCAAAGTGCTCCAGGTGGACGTGTCCGCGGGCGTAGGCCCAATGCGTATCGGAATTGTAGTCGATTTGATCGGCGGAAATGACCATCTCCGACGTCTGGACCTTGGCAGCGCCCTTCAGATAACGCCATTCCTGGTTCGAATCCTGCGTGATACCCTCCATCCAGATCTCGTTCTCAGGGGGCAGATTTGCCTTGGCGGGATGGGTAGCGGTTTGGGCCATAGCGCAGCGGGCCAGTAGGAACAGAGTAGCGGCCCACGAAAACAACAATCTACGTAAGAAATGTTCTGGACAAAGTTCACCTTTTTTGATAGATAGAGAAACTGGGGCAGATTGCGGAACAAGAGAGGGGTTCAACCGAAAACCGTAGCATGCCCGCGCGCATGGCTGCAACCATTTTGATGGCCGTGAACGATTGATGGGCGCTTGAGCCTCATGACTTGCCAACATTGTCAGACTTGGATCTTAGACGACGACCACCGGTGCCGGCGTTGCGGCCGTCGCGTGAGAGCCACACCCGCGCGGATTTCCGCGCAGACCTACCCGATTGCCGCGACCGCTACCGCGGCGGCGTACGATTTCGCGCCGGAAGGACAGCCGCGCGAGTCTGAGCCAAAGGCGCCGGAGACCGCGTTCACCGGCCAGCAGGCGCTTTTTTCAGCGCCCCAAACGGATCCACGCGTAATTCCTTTCGATTCGTTGACCACGGCCGCGGAGAGAGAATCCATTCGGGCTCGGGCGGCCGAGATTGCGCGCCCTGCGCCGGTTAAGAACGCAAAAGTAGAGGTGCGGCGTATTCGCTCGAAGCGCGCGCATTCCAGCGGCCAGCGAAGACTGGAATTTCAGGGCCAGGACGAAGTCCTGAACCAGCCGCAATCCCACATTATCTGCGACGCTCCGGTTGCCCCGCCTACACTGAGGATGCAAGCGGCCCTGCTGGATGGCCTGCTGATGGCGTGCGGATGCCTGGTCGCGGTGGCGCTGTATGTATACCTGGGCGGCGCCTTGCTGCCGTCGCGGCATGAGCTTCCGTTTCTGCTTGCCGCATTGGCGACGGTACCGGCTGCCTACAAACTGATCTGGACCGCCGCCAGGCGCGACACTCCCGGCATGCGGGCCACGGGGCTGCGCCTGATCGACTTCGATGGCAATCCGCCTTCCCAGGATCGAAGGTATCAACGAGCCTTCGGCGGTGCGATCAGTCTGCTTGCGGCCGGTATTGGCCTGGTCTGGGCCCTGGTCGATGAAGATAGCCTGACCTGGCACGACCACATGTCGAGTACGTTTCCGACCGTCGCCTCCGAAGCAGACCGGTAAATCCGGCGCGGTAGTGCGAAAGCTGGTATCATACGACCGCGGTGGAGTGCTCCAAGCCTGGCTTAAATTGGACCGTTTGGTTCGATTGGGCTCTCCGGGGTTACCCCAGGGAAACGTAAAGAACTGGCATTTCGTCTCGTGAGCAACCCTGCGCCACAACGCAGAAAAACCGCTCACGCAGGGTCGGACTCGTTGGGGCATTCCGCCGCAATTCTTGGTGCACGGCATGACAGCGGCTCAGGCTTGGGATCTTCCGGCGATTCCGTGCGCCGGAGCACTGGCTGATTGGCTCCGCGTCAGTACCGGCGAGTTGGAATGGTTTGCAGATCTGAAAGGGCTGGGATACAAGAAGACCGCCGGCCGCCTGAGGCACTATCGATACCAGGTCTTAGCAAAACGATGCGGCAGCATCCGGCTGATTGAAGCGCCGAAGCCGCGTCTGAAAGAGCTGCAGCGGCAGATCCTTTCGGGCATTCTTGAAAAGGTTCCGCCACATCCGGCGGTGCATGGGTTCTTCAAGGGACGCTCTATTCAGACGTTTGTCGCTCCACATGTCGGTCGACGCGTGGTGCTGCGTATGGATCTCCGTGACTTTTTTCCGTCGATCGCGGGCGTGAGGATTCAGGCCTTCTTCCGGACCGTGGGCTATCCCGAAACCGTTGCGGGTCTGCTGGGGGGCATTTGTACGAACGCGGCACCGCGGGACGTATGGAACAGAACGTCGCTTGAAATCAACCCGCGAGACCTTCGGGAAGCACGGGATTTGTATGGCCGGCCGCACCTGCCCCAAGGCGCCCCGACCTCGCCGGCGCTCGCGAACCTGTGTGCTTACCGGATCGACTGCCGTTTGGCCGGGCTGGCGAAATCAGCCGATGCGGAATACACGCGCTACGCCGACGATCTCGCGTTTTCCGGGAGCGAGGGGTTCGAACAGCGGGTGGAGCGCTTCTCAACCCACGCAGCCGCGATTCTGTTCGAGGAAGGTTTCAGCGTGCATCACCGCAAGACGCGGATCATGCGCCAGGGCGTACGGCAGCATCTGGCGGGGCTCGTCGTCAATCGAAGCACGAATACGTTTCGAGGGGATTTCGATCGGCTCAAGGCAACGCTTACGAACTGTGTCCGCCTGGGTCCGGGGAGCCAAAACCGAGCAGCACACCCGCTATTCCGTTCGCACCTGGAAGGGCATGTAGGGTTCGTTGAGACGGTCAATCCAGTTCGGGGAAAGCGCCTGCGCGCGATCTTCGACCGGATTCAATGGGAGTGATGGGACTCGTGTGGGGGACAATATCGGAATGACGAATGCGAAGGCCGAACCGGAAACCGCAGAGCAATATAAAGCGCGGCTGGCTGCGTACGTAAAAGGAAAAGACCCGATAGAGATGCAGCGCGCCACCCCGGCTACGCTCGCGCAGCTCATTGAGGGAGTTTCAACGGAAAACCTTAAGCGGGCTCCCGCGCCCGGCAAGTGGTCGATAGGCGCAATTCTCGCGCACCTTGCAGATGACGAAATCGCCAGCGGCTGGCGCTATCGCCAAATGATCGAGAACGCCGGCACTCCCCTCTCGTCATTCGATCAGAACGAATGGGCGCGGCTGGGAGATTACGATTCCTGGGAACCGCGAGAAGCTCTTGAACTGTTCCGGCTTCTGCGCGCGGCGAATCTTCGGATGCTGGCGAAATTGACACCCGAGGAGTGGGAGCGATTTGGAATCCACGCGGAGCGCGGGCGGATGACGGTTCGGGACTTAGCGGCTCAGATGGCGGGGCACGATAGGAACCACATCGAGCAGGTACGCAACATATTGTCCGGCCGCAAGGAGTAATCAACCGGTTCTGACGCGGCTTAGGGTTGGGCGGCCGCCTGTGCGCGTTTCGCAGCGACTTCGGCGCGAACGGCCTTCATCCGATCGCGAGCAGCGGCCGTGCGCGCGCGGCCGTTCGGGGTCGCGTCGATCAGCTTTTCCAAATTGACCAGGAATTGCGGGCTGAAGAGGCCGCGAGCTTCGCCGAGCAGCGGCTCGATTTTCGCAAACGTGCCGATATGCTCGCCGTTAGTGTCATTGAAAAGCTCGAGGCCGATGGCTCCGTGGTTGACCAGCGCGGCGACCATATCCCAATAGGTCATGACCATACGCAGGTAGCCGCTGTGCTCGCCAAACAGCGCATTCTTAACGTCGTCTATCGATTGCGGATTGAACTCCAGAAAAACCCAGTCGCGAGCCTTGCGCATGGTAGGTTCGCGGCGCAATTCGTAAAGCTTGAGAATCAGTTCCGCTTCATCTTGCTTCGACATGAAATGAGAGGCTCCTTGCGGCGCCGGAAACTCGAACCGTTGCCCGCCGCTTCTGCCAGCGTAACAGGAGGGTGATTGCGCCCTTACGGCAGCGCGAAGGCGACGTAAGCGCCGTGTATTTTTGCGCTCGGGTTCTTGACGAGTTCCGCTTGCGCTGCGGCGCAGACCACGAGATATTCTTTGCCGCCGATTTCATATACGGCAGGAATCCCTTCCATGGCGGCATCCAGCTCCGTTTCCCAAAGTATCTTGCCGGTGTTCTCATCGAGCGCCCGAACCTTGCGGTCGCGCGTTGCCGTGAAAATCAATCCTCCCGCCGTTACCACGGGGCCAACTTTCGGATAAACCGTTCCCGTATCCGTGAAGCCTTTAGCGGCGAGTTCAGGAACGTCTCCCAGCGGCCTCTTCCATTTAATCGTTCCCGTGTTCAGATCATAAGCGGTAAGCGAGGTCCAGGGCGGGGAATTGGCGGGCAGCCCGTTGCTGGCGAACATGAAACCGAAACCACTGACGTAGCGGCTGGGTTTTCCTTTTTCCGGTTCAAGCTTGAGCAGGCAGGGGAGATCCTTAGACACGACATACAGGGTTCCGTTTGCCGGGTCGACCGCGGCGCCACCCCAGTTCGCTCCGCCGTTGTTACCGGGCATCTCAATCGTGCCGCGCATCGATGGCGGTGTAAACATGCCCTGATTGCGCGCGCTCTGGATCTCATCGCGCAGGCGGGCGCGTTCCTGCGAATCGCCGATGAATGCATCCAGATCTTTTTCGGTAAACTTCTGACGCGCGAAGGGCGGCGGATTCAAAGGGAACGGCTGGGTGGGCGAGGTCTGCTCGCCCGGCATATCCGAAGATGGCACTCCCCGCTCCTCGATGGGCCAGAGCGGTTTGCCGGTAACCCGGTTGAACACCCACAGAAAGCCTTCCTTACCCGACTGGGCCACGATGTCGATGCGTTTGCCATCGTGCCGGACGGTCAGAAGTTTCGGGGCGGTGGCATTGTCGTAATCCCAGATATCGTGATGAACCATCTGGAAATGCCATAGACGCTTGCCGGTGCGAGCGTCGAGCGCGAGCAGGCAGTCGCCGAAGAGATTCATTCCGCTGCGATCGGCGCCGTAGAAGTTGTACTTGGGGCTGGAGGTCGGAATGTACACGATGCCGCGCTGCGTGTCGAGAGTGAGTTCGCTCCAGCTATCGGCGCCGCCAACCGTCTTCCACGCATCTTTGGGCCAGGTCTCATATCCGAATTCGCCCGGGTGCGGAATGGTGTGAAAAGTCCACGCGAGTTTGCCGCTGCGCACGTCATAGGCGCGGATATCGCCGGGACCGGATTCGTAGCCTTCATTGGTTGCCGAACCGAGGATAAGAAGATTTTCAAAAACGCGGCCGGGCGTGGTGGACTGAACCAAGGAAAGCGAAGCAGGATCGCGGCCGAGGCCTTCCCGGAGATCAACGCGTCCATTCTTGCCGAATGATGAAATGAGCTTTCCGGTTCGGGCGTCAAGCTCTTCCAGAAAGTTGTTGACTGCGAACAGCAGTCTCCGGTCAGATCGGTCTTTGCTCTCCCAGTAATTGATTCCGCGGTTCGTGATGAGCTTAGTTTGTGGACCGGTCGGGTGGATCCAGACCTCTTTCCCGGTAGCGGCATCGAGTGCGACGATCGAGTTGTCCTTGGCCAGAACGTACATCAGACCGTCCACGACGACGGGGTTGAAAAAGTAGCGATTGTTATCGCCGGTCGGGTATTTCCAGGCGATCTTCAATCTGGCGACGTTGGAGCGGTTGATTTGATGCAGTGCGGAATACTGCGCCGAATCGGCTGCTCCGCCGTAATCGCTCCAACCGGCATGCGACGGCGCTCCCGGAGGCGCCGCACCGAGTGCAGCAGCAAAGACAAAATGTAAAAGAAGCGTGGATTTATCGGGTAATTGAGGGATCAAGACGATGTGCCGTTTCAAAGTGCGTTTGGGCCGAGGCGGTGTCACCCATTTTGAGGAGCACCAATCCTAGATTGTAATGGGCGATGGCAGAATCAGGTTTTTCACGGATCGCTTCGGTGTACGCCGCGACGGCCCGGGCGATCTCGTTTTCAGCGGCGTAGAGATTACCCAGCACCAGGCGAAAATCGGCATTGTTTGGATCCAGCGCGACGGCGTCGGAGACTTCGCGCAACGCTTCTTCCGACTTGTTGGTAGCGGCAAGCACGAGAGCCAGATTATAGTGGGCGTCCGCCAGGTCGGGGTCACCCAGTACGGCCTCCCGCAATTCTTTGATCGCTGCGGCGTTCTCCTGTTGACGCGCGTAGAGGATGCCGAGGGACATGTGCGCTTCCGCGTAATCGGGTTTTAGATCGATCGCTTTCCGGTACGCCGCGGCTGCCTTTTCGCGCTCGCCGAGTCCTGCTTGCGCTTTGGCGAGATAGTAGTAGGCGGCAGGCAAACTCGGAGTAAGAGCAACGGATTGCTGAAAACTCTGCTGCGCGTCCTGCCAACGCTGTGCCTTCAGCAGATCCATACCTTCGACGATCAGCTTCTTGCTTTGCGCAATGTCGGTACGCGACTGATGCAGGCGGCGAATCTCACGCATTTCGGAAGCTGCCTCGGTAGTTTGGCCGTTCATGCGAAGCGCGAGACCCAAACCGTATTTTGCTCTCTCGAAATCGGGCTTCAGTTTCACTGCGTCGCGGAGATTGGCAATGGCGCCGCCGAGGTCGCCGGTTTCCTTCAGCGCCATTCCGAGGTCGCAGAGCGCAATGGGATTTTGCGGCATAAGGCGAGCGGCCTCCCGGAATTCCCGCAGAGCGCCGGCATTATCGCCCTGGCGGCGCAGTGTGGTTGCAATGCTTTCATGAGCGGGCCCAAAGCTCGGATCGATCGTTACGGAGCGGCGGAATTCGGAGAGGGCGGCAGGCAAATCGCCGGACTGGCCCAGCGCAATACCCAGATGATAGTGAGCCGCGACGTCTTTGGGATGAGAAAGCAGATGGCGACGAAACTCGGGAATCGCCTTTTGCGGGTCGCCATTTTCCAGGTAGGCGAGGCCGAGTTGTCCATGAACGTGCGGATCGCCGGGCCGCAGTGCGGACACGATCTTGAGTTGTGCGATCGCTTCCTGAATCTCGCCGGAGTCGAGCAACAAACCCGCCAGCGACTGCCGCGCTGCGATGTTCTTCGGATTAGCCGCTATTGCCCGCCGCAGTTCCAGTCGTTGTTGAGCGGTGTCGGCTGCTGACGCTGCCGCGAGAGAAGCGACGAGAAGCAGCGCAAGCCAGACCACTTAGAAACAAAATGTTACCAAAGGAACTTCAAACTGAACTGGCCGATACGGGGATCGCGCGCGCTGGTGACCACCCCAAAGTTGTCGCTGCTGAAGTTGCCGCTGGGGTTGTTGAACTGGGCATGATTGAAGATGTTGAAAAACTCCGCGCGAAGCTGGATCGCCATCGTTTCAGTGATGTGCGTATCCTTCAGAAGCGCGAAATCGGTGTTGAGGATCCCAGGGCCGTGGAAGAAGCGGCGGTTGGAGGTCCCGAACTGTCCCAACTGCCCGGAGGCGAAGGCATCCGGCAAGAAATAGGTATTCGGGCCGTTTGGTCCGGGATTCCGCGGATCCTGGATCTGAACTTTGCCGATGAGATCGGGCGTATCGGTAGAGCTCTCGCCGATGAGCGAATAGTCTCCACTCTGGCGCAGCGAGATGGGGAAACCCGAGGAGAAACGGGTAATCCCAATGAACTGCCACCCTTGCGTGAGCCGTTTAGGAGCGCTGGAAAACGCGCGATCGAACGGGACGGCCCAGTTGTAGCTAACAACGAAGTTGTGAGTCAGATCATAGGAAGAAAGCGAACGGCTCAACCTGTAGTTGGTAAAGTTGACCCAATCGTTGAAGCCGGACGAATTGTCGATTCCCTTTGAATACGTGTAGGCTGCAAGAAACGTCACGTCGGCTGCTTTCCTCTCCACCGAGACCTGAAGCGAGTTGTAGTTCGAATTAGCGATATTGGCCGTGAAGCTGTTTCCCTGGCCGAATGCCGAGCCAAGCGCGGTGCGCGTTCCGAAGACCTGGCTTCCGTTCGGAAGTGTGTAGGTCGTCTGCTCGCCGTTCCGTCCGCAGGTGGGCGTAGCGCCGAGGCGATTCAACTGCATACACAGAGCCGGATCGCCTGGGTTAGCGGCATACTGCGCGATCAGCCGGTGCCCCTGGGTCCCGACGTAGGCTAACGTCAAAACCGTGGATTTCGACAGCTCTCGCTGAATGCTCAAGTTGTAATCCTCCGCGTAGGGCATCCGGTTGTGAATGGAATATCCAGGCGAATAGGAGATAGGCAGGTAAATCGAGTAATCGAGCGTTTTGTTGGCCGGACTGCCCGGAATTGGAAATGTGAAGGGAAAGCGCTGGGTTTGAGAGCTGCCATCAGCGCGAGTTACGAACGGCTGATCGAACATCGTCGGTTCGGGGCTGACCCAATAGAGCCCGAAAGGAGCATCGCCGACTTCGTAGAAAAGGTTCAGATCCTCAATGGATGTGTAGTAGATGCCGTAAGCGGCGCGGATACTGGTTTTGCCGGGGCCTCCGGTGATCTTATTCAGAAGACCGTCGTGGAAATCGGGCGAATACGCGATACCGGCGCGCGGCGCAAAGTTCTTGTAGCGCGTGGGCGCCAGGGTGCTTGGAATGCCCGGGTCACCAGGCACAACCCAGCCCTTGGGAGCGGTCGGAAATTGGGTCGACTGCAGACCAGGAACAATGGTCTCAATCTTTCCCTGCGTATCATACCAGGGCATGCTGACCTCCCAACGAAGCCCGAGGTTGAGGGTCAAGTTCGGCTTGATCTGATACGAATCCTGCCCATAGGCGGCGCCGTAGCGCGTACGCGAGTCGAGGAATTGCTGGCTGCACTGGTTATAGCTGACAGGCGCGCCGATAAGGAAGTCGGCGAAATCGATTCCGGTTTCGCTGCCGTCGAAAGAGAAATCGCCATTTGGAGCGCAGGTATTGCGCTCATTAATCTGCAGGTAGCGGAATTCACCGCCGAACTTCATGGAATGCCGCCCTACAACTTTGGAAAAGCCATCCGAGAACATCCACGTATTGTTCGGTTGAAAAGTAGTGAGCGTCGG
>JAICXK010000132.1 GCA_025980435.1 Bryobacteraceae bacterium | reverse complement strand
CTCGTGGGGTAGCGGGAAAGCGATTCTTATTGGCTCATTCGCCGCTCTTGCCTATCAGCGCGAGAGTAATAACGCCACGAAACAGTTGTTTCTCTCCCTCGCCCGGGGCGCCGGAGTGAATCCGGAAGTGGAACTCGCGGATCCGCAATCCTCTGAAGTGGAAGTGCGGCGTCTGGTGAGCGATCACGAACAAGTTGTTTTCGTTTTCAATCACGCCGGCAATGCGTTCAATGCGGCGCTCTCTATTGACGTGCCTTGGAGCGTCAAGCAGGCGCGCAATTTATCTGATGAAAGTGTAATTCCTGTTCAGATGGAGAACGGAAAAGCCCTTCTGCGTAAGCGCCTGGCGAAAGATGAGATCTGGGTATTCCGTTTGGAGTCCAATTGACCAGCGCGGAACCGGTGATTGCTGTTGATCTGGGCGGAACAAAACTCACGACGGCATTGATCGACGCGGTTGGCGGCGTGCGCCGCCGCAAGAAGGTTCCAGTCAACCGGGAAGACGCCGGCACGGCTATCCAGCAACTCGCCCGGGAGATCGCGGAAGCAATTGCGTTTTCCGGGGAGCCGCTCCGTGCCGCCGGCATTATTGTCCCCGGCATCTATTTCGCCGACACGGGCAAGGTTTGGGCGCCGAATCTCTGGGGCCATGAGCAGGTCTCATTGCGCGCGGAATTGCAAAGGCTGCTGCCGCTGCCTGTGGTGATCGATAGTGATCGTGCGGGTTACGTGTTGGGGGAACAATGGCTGGGTGTTGCGCGCGGTTCAACGGACGTCGTGTTTCTTTCTGTCGGAACGGGTATTGGTGCGGGCATCATTGCAAGTGGAAACCTGCTTCGAGGCGCAGGCGATATCGCGGGTGCGGTAGGGTGGTTCGCGCTCAACCCGGAGCAGCGGGAAATCTACAAAAGAGTCGGATGCTGGGAGGCGGAGTCGGCGGGTCCCGGAGTCGCTGCGAATGCGCATGCGGGCTCGGCTGAGGAGGTCGTCGCGGCGGCCCGTTCGGGCGATGCGGGCGCAAGAATGGCGATTCAAACAGCTGCGCGGTACCTCGGCATGGGCATAGCGAACATCGTCAGTCTGCTGAATCCGGAAATGATTGTTCTGGGCGGCGGTTTGATGCAGGCCGCGGATCTCTTTCTCGACACCATAAAGCAGGTAATGGCGGATCGGGCTCAACCCATCGCTGCCCGGCAGGTTCGCATCGAAGTTACTTCCCTCGGGGAGGATGCAGGTTTATTCGGCGCGGCGCGTCTCGCGCTTGCGGCTCAAATTTGAAAGCGATTATGTCAGCAGCAAATTACTATCACAAAATTTCAGATGTCCTGGCGAAGATTCATGCGACACAGCAGGACCAGATCGAGCGGGCTGGAGAACTCGCGGCATCGGCGATTGCGGCCGGGAATCGTGTCTACCTGTTTGGAAGCGGCCACTCGGTTATTCCGGTGATGGACATCTTTCCCCGGTATGGCAGTTTTGTCGGGTTCTTTCCGCTTTACGATCCGCGCCTGATGTGGTCGAACGTCGTGGGCCCGGGCGGCGCGCGCGAACTGCTCTGGATCGAGACGCGCGAGGGATATATCGAAACGTTTCTGCAGAGCTATCAGCTTCTCCCGGGCGACGTGATGATTGTTTTTTCGCACGGCGGGCTCAATGCGGCGCCCGTTGAAGCGGCCCTGTACGCCAAAAACAAGGGGCTGAAAGTAATAACCGTCTCTTCACTTGCCAACGCCAAAGCTGCGAAGGCCAGGCACTCGACCGGCAAGAAATTGTCCGATGTGGCTGATATTGCAATCGACAACTGCGTTGAGCCGGAAGATGCGCAAGTGGATGTCGGTAATCCCGAGAAGTTGGCCGCCGGCTCCACTATGGCCGTCGTCTTTATCGCGATGTCGCTTCTCGCCGAAACGGGATCACGGCTTACCGCAAAGGGAATCAAGCTGCACACTTTCGTATCCCCGAATGTGCCGGGTATCCAGAAGGATCATAACCAGAAGGTATTCGAAACCTATACGAAGGCCTGGTTCGCGCGCGGCTGGTCGTGATCGCGGGAGTGGCTGAGTTGAGAATACGCGCCCGATGGCTCAGCGGGGCCGCCTATGCCGGCATGTTCGGCTTCGGCATTGTAATGGCCCTGCTAGGCGCGCTGCTCCCCCTGTTAGCCGCCCGGCTGCATTTCGACCTGGCACAGGCGGGAGATCTGTTCCTGGTCATGAACGCGGCCATGCTCGTCACCACGCTCACCGTGGGTCCACTCTTGGACCGCTTTGGGCATAAACCACCGCTGCTGATTGCACCGCTCTTTGTCGCTGTCGCGCTGGTCCTGGTGGCTGAAGCAAGCACCTTTAACAACCTGATGGCTGCCGTCGTGCTGCTGGGGATCGGGGGCGGTGCTCTGAATCAGGTGACGAATACGCTGGTCGCCGATCTGTATGGCGATGTCCGCGCGAAAAGTGCGGCTCTCAATCTGCTCGGCGTGTTTTTCGGCATCGGCGCTCTGTTTGTGCCTTTTACTGTGGGTTCCGCTCTGCACGCGCTCGGTCTCACGTTGATTCTGTACCTCGCAATGGCGTTGAGTCTCCTCCCGGTACTCTTGAGTTTTCCGTTTGTTTTTCCGCCGCCGCACCACCGTGAGGGCGTATCGGCCGTCCGCATGCTGCAATTGGCTCGGCAGCCTCTCGTGGTTGCCTTTTCATTTCTGCTCCTCTTCGAATCGGGCAACGAATTTGTTCTGGGCGGCTATGTAACAACCTATTTGACGCGAGATTTGGGCGCAACCGTCTCACTGGCCTCCTACCTTTTGGCGGCCTATTGGGGAGCGCTGATGCTGGGCCGCATCATTCTCAGCCGTGTCGCGCTCCGCAGCGCCGGCGGAACATTGGTGGGCATCAGCGCTCTGGGAGTGGCAGCCAGCACGGCATGGCTTCTGGCAAGCCGATCGGTCCCGGTCGCGTTGATTTGCGTGATTCTGCTGGGCCTCAGCATCGCCGCCATTTTCCCGACCGTCCTCGGCCTTGCGGGTTCGCGCTATGCCGGCCATTCGGGAACCGTTTTCGGCATTCTGATCGGAACGGCATTAACGGGCGGCATGATTATGCCATGGCTGGCGGGGCGAATCGCCGAGAGTTGGAGTATCCGGCGAGCCTTGCTTTTAGTCGTGTTGAACGCGCTGGCGATCTTCATTTTGCAGTGGCTCGCCGGCCGAATTTCGAAAGCACAAGAGATTTCAAGGAGAGAAGAGAATGCGTAATGGGTTCTGGCGCGCGCTGGGAACCGCTTGCTTGCTGGTGATCTGCGAACCGGCTGTGTGGGCGCAGCACCAAACAATTCTGGCAATTGGCGCCCACGCCGCGGACATGGATTTGACCGCGGGCGCATTACTGGCGCATCAGAAGAAGCTCGGCGACCGCGTTGTTCTGCTGCACATGACGCTCGGCGAGGCCGGCGATCCGAACCTGTCGCCGCAGCAATACGCGGTGCAGAAGCGCCGTGAAGCCGAAGCGGCCGCAAAGGATCTGGGCGCGGAGGTAATCATCGGGCCGTATCACGACGCGATGCTGCCGAACGACGAGGAAGCGCGGCGATACGTCGCCGACGTGATCCGGCAGGTGAAGCCGACTTATGTTATTACGCACTGGAAGAACAGTTTTCATAAGGACCATCGGAATACCCATCTGATCGTCGTGGACGCGGTGTTGATGGCGGGCCTTGAAGCCGTCAAAACGGCTCATGAGCCGTACAGCGGTGTGCGGCAAATCTATTACGCTGAGAACTGGGAAGACGATCAAGGCTTTCAACCCTACGTTTACGTGGACACGTCCGACGTATTCGATCAGTGGAAGAAGGCGGTTCGCGAGTACCAGATGGTGCGCGGCGGAATTTCACCGTTCCATTACTTCGATTTCTACACGTCGCTCGAACAGATGCGAGGCGCACTCATTGGCAAGAAATGCGCTGTGGCGATGGATGTGGATGATTCCGCCAAACGGCTGGTTTTAGAGAAGCTGCCTTAAGGATTCGTTACTCAGTCGAAAACCGGTAAATGGTCGTGCTGCGGAACGTTTGTCCGGCATGCAGAACCGTGCTCGGGAAGTTTGGTTGATTCGGCGAATCCGGAAAGTGCTGCGTTTCCAGGCACAGCGCGGAGCGGTGGCCGTATGTACCGCCGATTCCCTGAACGGTGCCGTTCAGGAAATTGCCCGTATAGAACTGAACGCCCGGCTGAGTCGTAAACACCTCCATGACCCGGCCCGATTTCGGGTCTTCCACCTTCACGGCAACCGAGGACAGATCACCTGGATGGTTCAAGACAAAATTAAAATCGTAGCCTTTGGCTAGTTTCAATTGCTCGTTATCGTCATTGATTCGCGAGCCGATCACGGTTGATTTCCGGAAGTCGAGCGGCGTTCCCGCAACCTTTTCGATCGCGCCGGTCGGAATCAGCGTGGAGTTCACCGGCGTGTAATGATCGGCATCGATCCTGATGCGCTCGTTGAGAATGGTCTGGCTGCCCGCGCCTTCCAGGTTGAAATAGGAGTGATTGGTCAGATTCAGAACGGTGTCTTTGTCCGTGGTTGCGGTGTAATCGAGGTGAAGGCCGTTCTTGCTATCCAGCGAATAGCGGACGGTCACACTTAGATTTCCCGGAAACCCTTCCTGGCCGTTGGGGCTCAGATAATGCAGCTCGAGCGCCGGTTCTCCGTGCGTTGAAGTCTCCTTCACGTCCCAAATCTTCTTATCGAACCCCACTGTGCCCCCGTGGAGTGTGTTCTGCCCTTCATTGGTCGGGATGTGGTACGTGTGCCCATCGAGCGTAAATGTACCGTGCGCCAGCCGATTCGCGTACCGGCCGATGATAGCCCCAAAGTATGCGCCTGCGGCCGGTCCGGTTGTGTACCCCTGCACGTCGTTGAATCCGAGAACCACGTCATCGAACTTCTTGTTGCGATCCGGCACCTCAACAGTCGTGATCCTGCCGCCGAAGTTGGTGATCTTCACTTGCATCCCTGCCGCGTTCTTGAGCGTGTACATAAACACCTGCTTCCCGTCGGCGGTTTTCCCGAAGGGTTGCTTCTCAATTCGCGGCGATTGCGCGGTCAAAACGGCTGCGGAAAATAGCGAAAGCAATGCGGCGATAACTGTCGAAGGGGTTTTCATAGGCCTGCATCCTAGTGTATGGTGAACGTCTTGTGAAAGACGGTGATTCCAATGGTGGGTTTATCTTTTGTGCCCGTGATATCGAGCGGCGCTTCGAAACCTGCGCCATTCTTCTCGAAGAGCTTATTGAACGGCATCAGCAATAACTGCTTCACGCCGGATTGCGTCTGTGAAAGTGTAGCCTGCATTCGGAATGTGCCGTGCATATCGATTTTCCCCGACTGCAGGCCGTACGTTCCCGCAAGGTTGATAAGCGCGCCTGGAACCTTGAAGGAGAGCCGTGAAAAGCGCGCCGTCCCCTTTTCCAGTTTGAAGCGACCACGGAAATCCGAGGCGACCATGTTGGGACCCTGGCCAGACTCCTGCTCCGACGCGCTGATGCCGCTGGCGCGGTTGCTCAGCATCAGAAGACGTTCTTGCACTTTGCGGCTGGCGAACTGAGCCGAAAGCAGGGCGAAATGCCCGTCCAACTGAAGTTTGTCGATCACGTCCTGATTGCCGGGCGGGATAACAATCTTGCTGCCGAAGTTCACATCGCCGGTCAGGAAAGGCGTATCGCCGCCCACGACGAGCGTGAGTATGTCCTCAATGCGGGCGTGCTTCGAAGTGGCGTCGAGCGACACGGTTTTGCCATTTGGGCCAGCTTGATGGACCACTCCCCCGCTGCAGATGAACTCCGAATTCAGGAAACTGGCATCCACCGGCTGCAGCAGGGTATCTCCGTCCGTTCCGTCCACGATCGAATGAAATTGGGTCACAAGATGGACCGCATCCCCGCCGCGCTTCAGCGAAAACTTTGGAACATCTGTGGCTCCATCTACCTCGATACGCTGCAGCATGCCCCCATATTTTCCCTTTGAAGAGAGAATGCCGCTTATGCCGGCGAATACGCCTAGATTCGCATTCTCGAACGAGTAGTCACCCGAAACCGGTGTCGAACGAGGATCATCGCGCTGCCAGGGACCGAAACTGCCCCTGCTGTCGATCAGGCCCGGCGGCTTTGCATTCGTGAGTTTCGCAACGAATTTCATAGCCTTCCCGGGCCCGACGGAATGGAGCGTCAAGTTCTTGATGTCGAAGAGGAGCGGGTCTTTGCCCTCCTGCTTCGGGGCAATCTCCAGCCGCGTTCCGTCCGCGACGATGGTGGCAATCGAGAACCGCAAACTGGTCGAATCGGCCTCTGCGTTTTGTTTCCCAAGCGAAAAGCCTTGCGGAGGAATGTAAATGGACAGGCCGTTCAGGCGAACGATATCGACATGATTGCTGCGGTCGAGCAGCGTCCAGAAGTCGGTTGCGGCATAGAATTTTCCAATCGATATCAGCGGATGCGGATCGCTTGACTTTTTATGCCGGATGGCGAGCGATTCACCGGTTACGCCAGGCTTGGGAAACAACGAAATCTTCAGCGATTTCAGTTGCACGTCCGCATCGAACCGGTCCTCCAACGCGCTGATCACACGCTGCTTTGCGCGCGGGTCGAGCGTCTCTACGAACCAGTAGACGTACAGCGCGCCTCCGATTAAAAGCAGGCACAGGATCGGCAATCCGTACCGCAGAGCTTTTCGCATCTTCAGAATTATGTTGGTAAGTTGGACGAATGATCTCTCGTGCGCCGCTTTGTCTGCTTCTCCTGCTTCCGTGCTCTATTGTTGCGCAAGAGGCGTCAACGGTGCGCACCGTGCGCGCCTCCGGTGAAGCAACCGTTACCGTCAAACCGGACCGGGCCCAGATTTCCATCGGGGTGGTGACGGACGCGCCCAAGGCGGAAGCCGCTGCCGCGCAGAACGCCAGCCAGACGTCCGCAGTCTTGAACGCGGCCAAGGGTGCGATCGCCGGGCACGGCGAGGTGAAGACCACCGGCTACTCGATCTCCCCGCAGTACGACTATTCAGCCGGGCATGCGCCGCGGCTGACCGGATACCAGGCCAGGAACACCGTCCTGGTCACCGTGGATGACCTGGAGCTTACGGGAAAGGTCATCGACGCTGCTACCGGCGCGGGCGCGAACAATATCGAAGGCATCAGTTTCAGTCTGCGCGATGATTCCACGGTTCGCGCGCAGGCCTTGGCTGAAGCGGCGAAAAAGGCCCGCGCCAATGGTGACGCTATTGCCCAGGCGCTTGGGCTGCGCGTGACAGGCGTGCTGCGAGCCGATACGGAGCAGGCGCCGATCATACGCCCAATGCAGGCGGCAGTCGCAGGTATGTTGAAAGCGGAGCGCGCTCCAACCCCGATTGAGCCCGGCACGCTGGATATTCACGCCACGGTGATCGTGAGCCTGCAGGTACAGTAAAGCTCCGATACAATGAGCTTCAGATTCAGCCTCCAACCAGATGGAACATTTGGCTCCTACGGCGGCACCAGACCCTGAGATTCCGGATAAACTGTATTTCCGGATCGGTGAGGTCGCAAAGCTGGCAGGTATCAAGCCCTATGTGTTGCGCTTCTGGGAGTCTGAGTTTGCGGGCCTTGGGCCGAAGAAATCCGGTACAGGACACCGGCTCTACCGCCGCAAAGACGTCGAGCTCGTTCTTGAAATCAAGCGCCTCCTGTACGAAAAGCGGTTTACCATTGAGGGTGCCCGCAAAGTGCTTGAATCCAAGCCGAAACGGGAGGTTCCCAAATCCGTCCCCGCTCGCAAGCAGGCCGAGCTGTTTACAACTCCGCCCGCATTCTTCCACGATTTGCGGCGCGAGTTGGGTGAAATTCTGGAGATTCTGGAGGATTGACTCATCGCAAGTCAGGAAGTAGATCCGGCGGCGAGATCCGCCGCCCGCAGCAGTTCGATCACGCGTTCGGCAGCTTGCTGGCTGGCCGCTTTTTTTGAGCTTCCGGTCGCGCGGCTGACCCAACGGTCTCCCACTCGCGCTTCGACCGTGAACACTTTCGCGTGCTCGGGTCCGCTGGCTTCTACGGTAGAGTAGCGGGGAATAGGTAGTCCAAGAGCCTGGGTTCGCTCCTGCAGCACGCTTTTGTGATTCAGCAGCCCGATGGATTCAACGTCTTCCGGCCGGTCCATGCCGCGCAGCACCTGCTCCTGAATGAACTGTCCCGCTATCTCGATTCCACCATCCAGGTGCAAGGCGGCGATGACTGCTTCGAAAGCATTGGCCAGCAGAGTTTTTCGCTCACGGCCGCCGTTCCGATCTTCGCCTTTACCCAGCCGCAGAAATTCGCCCAGCTGCAAAGCCCGCGCGCGCTGATGCAGATACGCGGAACTCACCAGGTGAGCTTTCCATTGCGATAGTTGCCCCTCGCGCGCTGCCGGATACTTCAGGACCAGGGCTTCGCTTACGACGAAGCCGAGAATGGCATCGCCCAGAAATTCCAGTTGCTCGTTATCGCCGCTCTCCGGCATTGGAGAGGATCGCTCGGAGAGCCAGGAACGGTGGGTCAGCGCCCGAACCAGAAGTTCCCGATCTTTGAAGCGGTACCCTAGTTTCTCTTCGAGCGCTTCCAGGGCGCGCATCATTGGAGCGCGCTATTTGCTGCCTTTCATCTTGGTCGCAGCCGCCTTCTGCTGCTCGGCAATCTGCTTCACGGCCGCCGAAGCGTTGGCGTCAGCGACTACCTTGTCGGCATTGGCAATGGCATCGTCCCACTGCTTTGCGCCCAGGTAGGCCTTGCCAATGTGGGTCAGAATGATCGGATTGGGAAACACGACCAGCGCGGCTTTGTATTCTTCAATGGATTTGGGGTAATTCTTCTGCAGAAGAGCGGCTGTGCCCAGCGCGTCGTGCGCTTCGCCTTCCAACTGCTTCTGGAACGTCGGCCACTGAGCCGGATCGACGCCCTGCGGAGGAGTGCTGCTGGACTTCATCAGTTCTAAAGCTTTGTTCGCGTAGTCTTCAATCTTCTTGACGGATTGATCTTTATCGAGATCCGTGTCGTGCGCGTGCGAAGCGATCGTCTGGGCCAGAGTCACGCGGGCGGTTATGTCGTTCGGATCCGATTGAATCACCTTCTCGCCGAAGGCAATCGTATTCGCATAATCCCCTTTCTTCTCCGAGGCTTCCATTGCCATGTTGAGAAGCATGTTCTTGAACTCCGTATCGGCAAAATTCTCCAGGGTGAAATTGATGTCCTGGATCTCCTGGTCGTAGTTATTTGCCTGGGCATCGGCCTGAACCTTTTTCAGGGCATCGACTTCTTTCTGCGATTTCGGTTTGGGTTGTGACGCCTGCTGAGCCAGTACGGGCATGACCAGCAACGCGAGCGCGGTCGAAAAGGCGGCTATAGGTAATCTCATTGCTGTTTTTCTCCTGAGGAACTAGTCTGTAAACCTTTTTCGGCGGCGTCTCTCGCCATGGCTGATGCCCCGCTCATTGCCAGCGCGGTTTTGAATTGCGCGGTGGCTTTGTCAGGGTCGCCGGCAGCGAGGGCCAGCCTCCCTAGATACACGTGCGACCAGGCGGTGATCGCCGGGTTCGGGTTAAGACTGGCCGTGCGCTCGAAGAGCGATACCGCCTCGTCTTTTCGATTCTGCCGTACAGCGATGCGAGCCAGCCCGTAGTAGGCGCGGCCCTGCATGGATTTGTCTGTGGTCTGCTGAAACACCTTTTTGAAAACCTTCAGCGCTTCGTCGTAATCGCCCTGCTCGTACATTCCCTCGGCGGATTCCAGGGATTCTTCGGCCGGATCGAGCTGCAGCTTCGCGGGTGGAGCGATTACCCGCTCGGGCATTCTTTCGGCGAACTGCACGTTCTTTAGACGCTTCTGCTCCTTATGTACGTCCACAGCGGCGATCAGATCCGGGTAATACATGCGAAAGGCGTCAGGCTGCTTTTCATAAGCAGGTAAAAGGTCGGCAAAGGCGGCCGTCAGAATGAAACCTTCCCTTACGGCTTCGTCGACAAATGCTTCTTTCTGCGCCGCGCTTCCGTGCATCAGCCGGCTGTCAATGGCTTTAATCAGGCACTTCGTTACCAGCAGCGAGAAATCATCCTTGTACGCCAGGTCGAGCGCCGGAGCATTCTGGGCAAACTTTTCAAGCGGCTTTTTCTGTTTGATGATTTCGGTGTATTTGAAGGTAAGCGGATCGAGCAGATACGCCAGGTACGCATCCCGGATCTCGTCAATAACCGGCGCGCTGGTCGGGGTGATCACGACGTAATAATCATCCTTGTAGCTGCGGACCTGCACCTGGTCGGGCGCGCCCAGCAAATCCATGTAGATCTGAAATCGCCGGCCGAGATACCCGGACGGATTGCGAAGGTACCCGTTCGCCTCAAACAGGGTCCCGATCACAGCGTCCTGGTACTCCGACATGGCGGTGCGGTATGCGAGTTGGGAGCGGTTCCACAGGTCCTCCAGGTTGGCCTCTTTATAGAAGCGGGCCAGCAGATCGCTAAAGCCCCGCAGCGGCTCCACATCGGGCGGCACCTCTCCGGCCGGCAGGGTGAAAGAAGGCGCATCCCCGGCTACCAGCGCAAACGAGATGTACTGGCCCAAATCGGCGCTTTCCGATCCTTTCCGGTGTTCTTTATAGAAGGCCTTCAACTCGGGGAGGCAGGGGATTGTGCGGCTCGCGAGAGCTTCACGGATCTGGTTGCGAACTTTGTACTTCTGGTTCAGGGGGGAGTTGAGTCCCGCGTCGTATCCGGCCTCGTTGATTGCCGCCAGCGTCGAAAACATCGTAAGACTAACGCTGAACTGGTTCTCGCCCGCGCTGCCCTGGCCCGAGGCTTGGGCGCTTGCCGAAGGCGGATGGATGCCCAGGGCAGAGGCAAGGAAAAGAGTGGCGGCGAGAGGGACGATAGTGCGGCGGATCAAGACAACCTTAGAAGGAAAAGTGTAGATTCCTGCCCCTCAGTGTAGCCTAAGTGGTGCGGTTGGCCGCGATCATTATGCCCGGACCGTGCGGAACGCCGATGAGCGTCCCGCGCGCAGGGCCTGTGAATCAAATTGTGGGTTTACTTCATCAATTGATAGGAGATTTAAATGGCAGGCAATAACACGCTGACCTTCACTGACGACTCGTTTGACAAAGATGTGCTGAATTCCGAGGTGCCCGTCCTGGTGGACTTTTGGGCCGAGTGGTGCGGACCCTGCCGCATGATGGGGCCAACGGTGGACCAGGTCGCTACGGAATACGCGGGTAAGCTGAAAGTCGGGAAGCTCGACGTTGATTCCAATCAGCAGACCGCGTACCGGTACGGGATTCGCGGTATTCCCACGGTTCTCTTGTTCAAGAGCGGACAGATTGTGGAGCAGAAAGTTGGCGCGATCGGGAAACCGGAGTTCCAAAAGATGCTCGAGAAGCACGTGTAAGCCGATCAACCGGCAAAAGTTTGAGAGAGGCGCCCGCCGCTGGATAAGTCGGGCGCCTTTTTTGTGTCGGTTAGGCCAGGTCGAAACGTGATATATTCAATGCTGCAATTCAGGTTGCAACCCGTCCGCGGAAAGGGACAATCCCGCCTGAATACCTTCTGAGCAGCGAGCATTGACTTCTCTTCTGCCCGTCACAGCGGACACCGGGCCATAGAAGGAGGAGCACATGTCTCGTCAGTTACCTGAAAAACCGAATCTCGAATATCTCAGAAAACAAGCCAAAGAACGGCTCCGCCATATGCCGGGCGGCAAACTCGCGGAGGCGCAACACAAGCTGGCGAATGAGTATGGTTTCGCGACCTGGGCGAAGCTGAAATCGCACGTTGAGGCGCTGGAACTCAGTCCTGCCGAATTGTTGAAAGCTGCGGTGTGCGATAGCGATGCAGCCCGCGTTCGCGACGTTCTGGCGCATTACCCGGAACTGCGCGCGAAGATTGACGATCCGCTGCCCGATAACGGCTTTGGCCAGCACGCGTTATTTGCGGCAGTGCAGAGGAGCGATCGGGCGACTATCGACGTGTTACTGTCCGCGGGGGCCGATATTCGGAAGCGAACCCAGTGGTGGGCCGGTGGATTTGGCGTCCTGGACGATTGCGATCCGGGCTTAGTCGAGTTTCTGGTGGAACGCGGCGCGGTCGTGGACGCGCACTCCGCGGCGCGGCTGGGGATGATGCCGAAGCTGAGAGAGTTGGTCGAGGCGGACCCGGGCGTGGTGCACGCAAGAGGTGGAGACGGTCAAACGCCGCTGCACTTTGCTCCCACAGTCGAGGTCGCGGAATTCCTTCTGGAGAACGGCGCCGCTATCGACGCGCGCGATATCGATCACGAGTCGACACCGGCGCAGTATATGCTGCGCGTCGAGCAGAAACGTCACTATCCCCGAGACCGGCAGGATGTGGCTCGTTATCTGGTCTCGCGCGGATGCAGCACCGACATCCTGATGGCGGCGGCGCTCGGCGATATGGATCTGGTGCGAAGGCGCCTGGAGCACAATCCCGCCTGCATCCGGATGAGCGTGTCGGAAGAATGGTTTCCAAAGCGGGATCCGCGCGCCGGGGGAACCATCTATATCTGGAAACTGGGGGCCCACCGGACCGCACACTCGGTAGCGCGCGATTTCGGCCATGAAGAAATTTTCCAGTTGTTGCTTGCTCGCACACCGGAGGATTTGAAACTCGCGCTGGCGTGCGAACTGGGCGACGAAGCGGTGTTTCACGAATTTCTTTCCAAGCATCCCGACGCGGCCGGCCGGCTTTCCGAGGCCGATCGCTGCAAGCTGCCCAATGCCGCGCAGAATAATAACGCGAAAGCCGTTCGGTTGATGCTGGAGGCCGGATGGCCGGTGGATACCCCAGGAGAGATGGGAGCAACGGCGCTGCACTGGGCCGGGTTCAACGGCAATGCCGGGATGACGCGCGAGATATTGCGATTCCATCCAGCCCTGGAATTGAAATCCCGCGAGTATGCGGGGACTCCGCTCGCATGGGCCGTGTACGGGTCCGGGAATGGTTGGCGGCGGGACACGGGGGATTACGTGGCGACCATTCGAGCCCTCCTGGATGCTGGAGCGATCCTACCGTCCCATGCGGAGGAACTGGAGCCCAGCGAAGCCGTACTGGAGATGCTGCCATGAATCGGAACAAGCGCCCGCTCTCTGTCACTATCCTCGGGTGTTTATAT
>JAICXK010000289.1 GCA_025980435.1 Bryobacteraceae bacterium | reverse complement strand
GCCTGCGGACAATTGAAGCGCGTGGCGTCGGACCTGGTCGCTATCGACTGAGGGCGCTTACATTCCCGGCTTCGGGTGCGATGCCGTGCTTCCCTCTGTCATACCCAGAACCCACTTGATCGCCTCGAAGTACATCTTCTGGATGTCCGGGTCGTCCCACGCTTCCTTGGTGTGCCCCAGGGTCGAATAGAAGACCCGGCCCTTGCCGTACATCTTCGACCACGCAACCGCAAAATCGTGATCTTTCCGGTGAACTCGCGGATTGTTGTAATCCAGTTTGGAAGCGTCCAGGCTTAGCAGCACGTTCACCTTGTCCCGCGACCAGTCTTTGATCTGGTAGATCTCGTCGCGCTTCACAAACTCATGCGGGAAGTGGCGAACCGCCGGAAAGTCCGGCTGCTCATTGATGATAGGCGCTTCAAAAGTGGACCAGGGATGCTGGTCGAACCAGCCGCCAATCATCTCCCCATACTCCGGCCACTTATAATTCGTATCCGCCGCCGCGTGAATGCCGACAAACCCCTTGCCGTCATCTTTGATAAACGACATCATGTCGCTTTTCTGGTCGTCGGTAAGATCCAGTTCGCCGGTTGTGCTGGCAAAGATGAGCGCGTCAAAATAGTTCAGATTTTTGACGTTCCGCTCCTTGATGTCTTTCTTCGTGATCAGTTCCGTATCGGTGCGTAGTGTTGCTTCCCAGAGTTTGGTGTCGTGTCCCATCCGCCAGATGGTCGCCATGGCATCGGGAATCGAATCGTGCTCAAATCCTTTGGTTTCTGAAATCACCAGGACATGGGCCATGCGCCCCGGGGGCATTTTTACCGCGGGCGTCTGCGCTTTGGCGCGGCCCGAATAGAGCGCCATGCTCCCAACCGCCAGGGCCAGCGCGAAAAAGCCTGCATAACGGACGTTCTTCATCCTCACCTCGCAAGTCTCGATCTCAAACAAACTTCCAACCAGGAAACGTATCACAGCAACCTAAATGCCTGTGAAGCATCTCACAGGCGACAGAGCTGCTGACCGAATCACGAGTACAATTTCCCTTTGTCGACCTTTTTCCGTCACCTGCTCAGTTTCTTGATCCACTTGGGCTATTTCGGTCCCTTTCTGCTGGGGATTGTGGACGCTTCGTTCCTTTTCCTGCCGTTCGGAAACGATTTACTGATTGTCGGGATGGTGGCGCGCAATCACAAGGGATATCTGCTGTACGTGGCGGCCGCCGTCTGCGGCTGTGTTATTGGTGTTTTCCTGCTCGACCTGGTTGCCCGCAAACTGGGTGAGGAGGGTGTCAGGAAAATGGCCGGAAAAGCGCGCTTCGAAAAATTGAAACGCAAAATTAGCGAGAAGGGCGGCCGCACGCTGATAGTGGCCTGCCTGGCTCCCCCGCCCTTTCCGTTTACGATGGTCATTGCAGCAAACAGCGCTCTGGATTATCCGCGCAAGCGGCTACTGGCCATCGTGGCAGCCAGCCGCGCGGTCCGCTTTCTGATCCTCGGTGCGCTCGCGATTGAGTTCGGGCCTTCCATTCTGCGTATCGCGAAGTCCGACCCGTTCAAGTGGGCCATGATTGTATTCATTTGCCTCTGCATCGTCGGAAGCGCACTATCTATCGTCAAGTGGCTGCGCCACGGCCGGCCGGGGAAGCCCTCGGCGCGAAAACCCCAGCCGGCCTGAACACGCTGGTCGCGAGCGCCCAAACGAAACCGGGGCGATTTGCGGCCGCGGCGACCGGATCGCCGCGTACTATCGCTCGTTCAGTCATTTCTCCGAGCGATTATCAGCGTGAGGTCGTCAAATTGGTTTCCCCAGCTAAATTCGAGAACAGTCTTGATGATTTCCGCTCCCGATTCCTGCGCTTGCATCGCGCTGAAACGGCGCAGTGCATCGATCAGGTGCTGCTCGCCAAACTCTTCGCCCTCGCTGTTCGAACACTCCGTGATTCCGTCTGTGTAAAGGGCCAGAAGATCGCCTCTTGCCAATTGTGTACATGACAGGGAGCACTCCCAGCTTTCGAACAGGCCAAGAACTGTGTTATTCGAATCCAGTCGTTCGATGGTTCCGTCGATTCGCAATATCAGCCCGGGGACGTGGCCGCAATTGGCGTAGCGGAGCCGTCCGGTCCCCGCATCGTAATCGGCAAAGAAAAGTGTGGCATACGCGCTCGGGTTCGTGTTTTCGAATAAAAGTTTATTGACCGACGCGAGAACCCTCTCGGGGTGATCGGCCGCGCTTACGAGTTGGCTGCGCAAATTGGCCTGAAGATTGGCCATTAAAAGCGCGGCAGCAATCCCTTTGCCGGCGATGTCGCCCACAATCAGCGCCATGCGCCCTTTACCGACTTCGAGAAAATCGTAGTAATCGCCGCCCACCGAGCGGGCCTGAACACATATGCCGGCGTAGTCAAACCCGGATACCGCCGGTCGCTTTTGAGGAAAGAGCCGCGCCTGTACTTGTTTGGCAATCTCGAGCTCCTGTTCCATCCGGCGCTCCCTCTCAAGCTTTTCTGCGTACGCCCTACGGCGTTGATCAATCGAACGCGTCACGTCGTCGAATCCGGCAAGGGCGAACGCGTTTCCATCCGGATCTACGAACCGGCAGAATGTGCCGCCCCATGCCGGCCTCTGGGGCGGTATTGTGAACTGAACCCCTCGCGCGGACCATTCGCGATACGTGCGCTCGACATCTTCGGTCAGAAACGTCACTAATCCGGAGTTTCCAACCAGGTGATCTTCGTTAAAGCCTTTCATCGGCAGTACGAGGGCGAGCACCGCCGTGCCGTCAGGCGGGCACACCTCGATCCAGCGGTTTCCCGACGCAAAAATAGCATCTGCAACAACCGTGAATCCAAGCTTGTCTACGAAAAAGCGCAAGCTGCGCTCCTGGTCGGTTACATACACGCTCACGAAATGCAGCCGAAGGTATGGGCTTGTGCTATCGAGCCGGAATGCCGAAGCTTCTGCTTGTTGCCGAAAATCAGATTCCTCGGAAAACTTCACGATGTGATCAGTCAGCCACTCACCCGAGGCGGAATATTCGTCGGCCATGGAACTCGTTCCTTGTGAAGCCATGGTATGACACGACGTACCCTCTGGCGGTCAGCACCTTACCGAGCGCGATCGGGGTGCCCTCTGGGCCGAGCGGCCTTCAACGTTCAACTCTGCATTTGCGATTACTCCTCAGGACGGATCGGCGCTCCCGTCACTGTCCCTGCGCCGCATATCGAAGGACTTCCGTTAAAGAATTTGAATTCGATTGTGAACGTTCCTGAAAACCGTTCATGTTCCGGTTTTTCCGACACCTCACTGATATCGACATTTCCAATGTAAGTGCCCGTTGAATCGAATAGCAGCTTCCTGAACTTTACGCGTGTTTGCAACCCCCGCCTTTTCCATGTCCCGAATCCGTCGCTCGCGCTGCCTGCGAAATCAGGAAAAAGCGCCTTTACATTCCAGTTCAACTGTGAGTTAGTTTCTTGGAACCCGCCTCCGGCATCATAAGTTACGAGCTCTGTAAATGCGGGAGGAATCGGTATCGCTGGGCCATTACAGACGCCGACGGTTGTTGGCGTAACCTGAACCTCCCATGACCCGAGTAAATGTGAGTCCGCATGATTCTCATCTTGTGCCCGCGCCGGGGGCGCCCAGGCAAGTAACAAAATCGGCAGCGCTATGGCGGAAAGAACTGTTAATCGTTGCTGCATATTGGCCTCCAAAACTTTCCTGTCACATTTTGATCGTGACGGTCTTGACCTCCGTATACTGCTGCAGAGCGTACTCGCCCATTTCCCGTCCGATGCCCGACTGCTTGAAGCCGCCGAACGGCGCAGCCGCATCGAAGACGTCAAAGCAGTTCACCCACACCGTGCCTGCTCTCACATTGTTCGAGATCGCAAGCGCCTTGCCGATGTCCCGAGTCCACACCGCCGCCGCTAAGCCATAAGTCGTATTGTTTGAGCGTGCGATGACTTCATCCAGGTCGTGAAACTTCATGATGCTCATCACGGGACCGAAGATCTCTTCACGCGCGATCTTCATGTTGTCTTTCACTTCGGCGAATACCGTCGGTTCAATGAAGTAGCCTTTATCGCCGATGCGGTTGCCCCCTGTAAGAAGTTCCGCCCCCTCGCACTGGCCGGATTTTATGTAGGACATTACCTTTTCGAATTGCACGGAATCGATCTGCGGCCCTTGTTCAGTCGCCGGATCGAACGGGTCGCCCACGGTGCGGCGCTTGGCGCGCGCGACGCTCTTTTCGACGAACTCATCGAATATCTTGTCTTCCACAAACAGCCGCGATCCGGCGCAGCAGACCTGGCCTTGATTGAAGAACAGAGCGAAATGACACCCCTCGATGGTTTCATCCATGTCTGCGTCCGCAAACACAATGTTCGGGCTCTTACCGCCAAGCTCGAGGCTCACACGCTTCAGGTTCGTTCGTCCGGCGGCTTCGAGAATCGAATGGCCGACTTCGGTCGAACCGGTGAATGCCACTTTGTCGATATCCATATGATTCGCAATTGCGGCTCCAGCGGTTGGTCCATAACCCGGTAGGATATTCACCACGCCCGGTGGGAATCCGGCTTCGACGATGAGTTCTCCCACCCGCAGCGCCGTCAAGGGCGTCTGTTCCGCGGGCTTGAGCACCACCGTGTTACCCATCGAGAGCGCCGGCCCAAGCTTCATGCCGTACATCAGCAGCGGAAAATTCCATGGCGTAATTTGACCCACCACCCCGACCGGCTCGTGGCGGGTATAGCAGAAGTAGTTCCCGTTCACCGGAATGGTCTTGCCGTGGTTCTTATCAGCCCAGCCGGCGAAATAGCGGAAATGGGCGATTGTCAGAGGCAGTGCCACATTCCGGGCGGTAGACAGCGGCATGCCGTTGTCCAGAGCTTCCAGTTCAGCAAGCTCCTCAGCATGCTTTTCCAAAAGGTCCGCCAGGCGGGTTATCAGTCGGCCTCGTTCGGATGCAGACATGGTGCGCCACGGGCCACGCTCCAGTGCTTGTCGCGCTGCGGAAACGGCGCGGTCAACATCGCCGGCATCGGCTTCCGCAATGCTAGCGATCTCTTCACCGGTTGCAGGATTGAAAGTCGCAAACATTTTGCCGGAATCGCTTTCAACCCATTGATTGTTAATAAGAAGCTTCGTCGGGGTTGAGACGGAGCGCGTTTTCAGAGATGGAAAAAGTACAGTGGCCATAGAACCTCCCTTGTTCGAAATCGAATGTGAAATCAACCTGCTGCGATCAGAACTTCTTTATCCCGGAGCGCGCGCCGTTGAATCTTGCCCGTTGCCCCCTTGGGCAGTTCTGAGTGGAAGATGATGGCTGCGGGCGTCTTGTAGTCGGCCAGCCGCTCGCGGACAAATGCGATGAGTTCCTGCTCTTCGATCTGCCGGCCATGGCGCAATGCGACGTGAGCGATAACGACCTCGCCCCAAAGCGGGTCTTTCCTCCCGACAACGCCGGCTTCTGCGACCGCAGAATGCTCACAGAGCGCTGCCTCGACCTCCTGCGGAGAGACATTGCTGCCGCCCCGAATGATAATTTCCTTCTTTCGCCCGGTGAACCAATAGAACCCCTGGGCGTCGCGTGTCGCCAGATCGCCGGAACGAAACCAGCCGTTTTGAAACACTGCATGGGTCGCCTCGGGCTCCTGCCAATAACCCGTGGCGAGATGTGGGCCGCGGATGCAAATCTCACCTGCACAGCCAGGGCGGCCTTCAAAACCCTGTGCCCCTGCGAGGTGGAATTCAATACCGTTCCCCGGCTTCCCAATAGAGCCGATGCGGACCTCACCTGGCCGGTTCCAAGTTGCAGGTGTGATTTCAGTTGCGCCGTAAACCTCGCAAATTGGAGCAATTGAGCGTGCAAAAGCGTGTTGCAGCGCCGGTGTGATGCTGTCTCCGCCGCAGAAAAAGTATCGGGCCGAGCTGAGATCCCGCGGGGCTTGCATTTGCCGTGCGAGCAGGCATTGAAGAACAACCGGTAACGTCAT
>JAICXK010000045.1 GCA_025980435.1 Bryobacteraceae bacterium | reverse complement strand
GGGCGGCGCCGTCTGGCTAAATCCAACCGAACTGAAAGCCGCGAGGAAGATCGGCACCAGTGCAGCTTGCCTGATCAAACTAAACATCGAGATTCCATCCTTTTTCTTTTTGAATATCTGCATTTTCAGTCCTTTCTACGGAGCCGGTGTAAACACCAGGTCGACCCAGTAGTTGCTGGCATCCCAGCTCTGGTTCGGGAAACTGCTCGCACCATAGCGGTAAACACCGTTTGAATGGCTCGAGGTGTTCTGCAGCGCGTGCAGGGGAGCGTGGTTCACGGCCGAATTTTGGAAGAACCAGTTGTCGGACGAATAATGCCCCATCGGGCAGTAGTAGGAGACCACGTAAGTAGTGTTGGCCTGAATGGCGACGGGCTTCGAAAAATTCGCCTGCTGCCAGCCGCTGGCGGTTTCATTGCTGAAGGTTACGGTCGCAAGCAGCGTTCCATTGCTGGACCACAGATGCCCAACATGGGTTCCGGTGTTCTTCGACCCCTTATAGAAACGGACTCCGGTAACGCTGCCGGTTACGTCGGAAGTGAACTTCACGCCGACTTCCAGCGCGTTGCTGTCCGAATCGTTTACGGTTCCGGGTACGGCGTTCGAAGCCCAGATGGAAACGCTTCCGCCCGTCTGTGCGGAGCCGGACAGCAGCGTCTCTGTAAATGTCTGCGAATTGTTCGGACCGGTGGCCGTGAGAATCGCCGTTTGCTTGGTGGCGATGGTGGCGGCCTTCGCCGTGAATCCGGCCGAAGATGCTCCGGATGCAATAGAAACGCTGGCGGGCACCGTAAACAGCTTGCTGTTGCTGATGAGCTTGATGGAAGTTGCCGAAGCTGCCGCCTTGGTGAGCGTCACTTTGCAGGAAGAGCTTCCGCCCGAATAGACGCTGCTGGGAGTGCAGGCGATCGAGGAGATCAAGGTAGGAGCCGGTCCGGTCGGCGAAAGCGTGGCGGTGAAGGTCTTGCTTGCGCCTGCGGCCGTGGCCGTCAGGACCGCGCTCTGGGTGCTCGAAACGCTGGCTGCCTTTGCCGTGAATCCCACACTCGATTGACTGGCCGGGACAGTTATCGCCGAGGGCACAGTTAGATTTGCATTGTTGCTCTTCAGGCTCACCGGGAAGCCGCTGCTTGAGGCGTTCCCGTTCAGCGCGACCGTGCAGGTTGCCGAGCCGGGCGTCGCGATGTTCGCCGGACTGCAGGAAAGCGAACTCAGAGCCAGTGTGGCTGCCTTATTCACCGTGATCGTGCTTCCGGTTCCGGCTGCCGCAACGCTCGATCCATCTCCGGCCGCTGCGGCCGGCGCAGCTACTTGCACGGGAACCGATGTATCCGTCGGGCTGGAAGCAATATGAAATGTGACGCTTGCGACCGATCCGGACGCGATCGGGGTCGCGTTCAGTCCGGACACGACGCAGACCATACTGCCGGCCGCGCCGTTGCAGGCTACGGTTTTGGCTGCCGCCGTCGCCGCCGAGCCGGCCGCCACACTGACGCTGGCGATATCGGCCGAGGGATAGCTCAGCGTCCATTGCACGCCGGCGGGCTGGCTTCCGCCCGAATTCGTCAGCGCCAGATTCAGCGTGAGGCTCCCGCCGGGCGTTGTGCTACCGGCAGGGAGCGATAAAGAGACTTGCTGCGCGGACGCAACTGAAACAACAGCTCCCAGCATGAGCGTCATAAAACAGACGCCTCGAATGGACTCTGCGCCGCAACAGGATAAGAGAAACGACTTATTCCTGGATCTGAACTTTCTGGATTTCAACATCCGACCTCCTAAACGGTCTAAAGAAAAAACAAAGAAACTATCTGCTCATCGACTTAAGGCGATGGACCGTCGAGATCCTCTCGGCTCAAGTGCAAAAATATTTGGAACCAAACTGGTGCTTACACGCTCCGGCTTACACATCTTCAAGCGGAACGTAAGTTGAACAACCGAAAGGGACAAGCCCTGTAGACGTCAGGTTTGCGGCGTCACACTCACTGCAACAGCAATAAGTGACCGTCACGCTGCAGGATTCTCGAACGAATACACGTCAAGCGTTCAGACGCGCTTCGAGCGCTGCTTCAGCGAATTGTACGGCGCGGAACTGGAATCTACGGATCCGTGTGTGCGGTTCGATGGGGTGCTGGCGCCAGAATGCCCGAAAGGGGGCCAGCGTGTTCCGCCACTGGATGTCGTGGCGAAGTAGGCCACTGCCCGATCTGGCAGTGCGCCTCGGCTGCGTTGCGTTTACCGGTGATATGCAGAAGCGTGTGCCTTGCGGGTTGATCGCCGGCAGGCCTTGACAAGCGCTGCTGCCGCCGAGCCGGTTCAAGTCCGGCCACCTGCATGCTCAATCGAGAACATGCGCACACATCATTGAAAAAATTAAATCTACTTACCAAGAGTTTCACTCTGCTCTAGGGACAAACACTCTTCATTCAAGATCCTCCGTAACTTGGGAGGCGAAATCAGTACTGTCCGATCAGTACTAGCCGCAGTTCTCGACCAGTATACACTGACCGCTCGCACTTGCAAAGGATTTTGTTGATAGGAGTGTCGCGCAAAGTTGCAGGACCTCCATGACTTTTGGATAGAATCCCAAACTTCCGGAAGAGGACACTACTCTCTTACTGTGCGAGGTGATATCGGGTATAAGGCGCATTGTCGATAGAGAGAGTTTGTCGAGTAATTAATGTGGAATAGGCTGGTTATTTCGAAGAATCGAGTTTATTTGTTTAGATCAATCCGGTTCATTCGCGCCCGGCGCAAAGGCCGTGTGACTCATGCTTTGGCTCGCGGCGTGCTTTTTGCTTTTCAGGTCCCCGGCTCACCACCAATTAGAGGAGCAAGTTGCGTTGGTAATCGCGTATCACGAAATCGCACCAAAAGAAGCGCCGTACATCTATAGCGTCACCTGCGCACAGCTTGCGTCGCATCTCAAAGTGGTGAGCGAGACAAGCGGACACGCGCCGTCCGATCGTGTAACGGTGACGTTCGACGACGGACATGTATCGCAATACGAGTATGCGCTCCCGCTGCTGGAGCGCTATGGAGTCAAGGCTGCTTTTTGTGCAACAGCAGGCTGGACCGATCACGAGCCGGCATACATGAACGCGAGGCAGTTGCGGGAGCTGGTCTCGCTGGGACATGAAGTGTGCGGGCACGGCTGGTCGCACAAGATGTTGACGAAATGCACGCCATCGGAACTGCACACTGAGTTGTTTCAGTCCAAGCAGAGGTTGGAAGACGTGCTCGGCGCGCCTGTCGGGGCGATGTCGGTGCCGCATGGCCGCTGGAACAATCGCGTTTTAGAAGTATGTCGAGAGGCCGGATACCGGACGGTCTACATCTCCGAAGCGCATATCGGACCGGTGCTTCGGTCCGGAGTGGAACTGACCGGGCGTTTGATGATGACGCGCACACACTCGGCGGAATCCCTGCATCACTTACTAACCCGGCAAGGAAGGCGGGATGGCAGGTCGAAGCTCAAATCGGCGGTCAAGACTATGGTCCGGTTCGCCATCGGCGAGGAACGGTATAGAGCTTTATGGCGGAAGGCCGGTTCGAGAACGGAACCACTGCCCGACTGTATCGAAGCCAAGCAGCCGCCGCGCATTCTTCATCTGATCAGCAGTGCGGGATTTTACGGCGCCGAGAGCATGCTCTTGAATCTGGCGACGGCGCTGGAAAAGGGCGGCTCGCGCAATATCATCGGCGTGTTTCGTAATGAGCGGAATCCAAACACGGAAATGGCCGGGCGCGCGGAGCAGGGGCATCTCGCAACGGAGATCATCGCGTGCGGGGGCAGGTTCGATTCGCGCTCGATTCGTGCCATCAGACAGATCATCTACCGGCATGGTATCGACGTGGTGCATACGCACGGTTGCAAGGCGAATTTGTATGGCCTGCTCGCGGCTGCGCCGATTGGAGTACCGCGGGTCGCGACATGTCATATGGCATGGCCCGACCGCAGCGCCGCGCTGCGTGGGTATCACTCTCTGGATCGCCTGGTCCTGAGAGGCTTTCAAAAAGTCGTAACCGTGTCGGAGGCGATTGAGACCTCACTGCGCCGTTCCGGCCTGCGCGCCCGGAAGCTGGTGACGATTGCGAATGGGATTGATGAGAAACCCTTCCAGGTGGACCCGCCTTCGGGCAGACTTGACCTGCCTAAAGATAAGATGATCATCGGCGTCGTCGGCCGCCTCATCCCGGTCAAAGGACACAAATACCTGCTCGAGGCGGCGCGCGAACTTGTTGTCGATTTTCCGCAGGTCCTCTTCCTCTTTGTAGGCGACGGTCCGGAACGGGAAGCGCTCGGCGGCATGGTTTCTGCATTCGGGCTGGAGAGCAAGGTTGTTTTTGCAGGAAAGCAGCTCGACATGCCTGCGGTATACGCTTCGATCGATCTGCTGGCGCTTCCTTCACTCAGTGAAGGAATGCCCATGACGGTGATTGAAGCGATGGCCGCCGGGCGAGCGGTGGTAGCCTCCCGTGTGGGCGATATTCCGAAATTGATCCGGCACGAAGAAACCGGGCTGCTGGTCGAACCATGCAATCCACACGCGTTGAAGCTGGCAATTTCCCAACTTCTCTCGGATCCCGCCCGGCGCGCTGAACTGGCGATCCGGGGACAACAGTGGGTATCGGAACAGTTTTCTGCGCGTACCATGGCCGCACGCTATCAGGATGTATATCGCGCCGTGTTAGCCGGATGAATCGGCGCTAAAGCCGCGAACTCAGGTTTCCGACGGCGGCAGGACTGACCCGAGAACGGAATGGTCCGGCTTGCGCTCCGGCGTCTCTTCTTCAAATAGCCACCCTTCATCGCTGCGGAGCGCGGCCGCGATCTTCGCTCTTACTTCCGGACCGGGTTTGCGGAAGCCATTCACGATGCGGCTCAGCGTGGTCTCGTCGAGATCCAGGATCTGTGCCAGCCGGTTTTGGCGCATTCCGGATCGCCAAATCTGGAACTTCAGGTTCGGATACATCGCTCTCCTTCTATGCGGGAACGGTTCGCTGCGACGAAACCTTCCGGTAATAATCGTATGCGGGAGTCTTCCAGAGCCACCAATCCTCCACGCAGTTCAGCACCACGCCCAGGAGTTTCTCTTTTGGAACTAACTCCAAAACCTTGGTGCAACGGCCCCGCTCGGTGTGCTCCGGCCGGATCACCATGACAACTCCATCGCAGACGTGCTGCAAAAGTTCGTAATCGGCGACCGTTGCCACCGGTGTAGCGTCAAAGATAACGATGGAGAACCGGCCGCGGACCTCTTCGATAAAGGCGCGGAATCGATCGGAGTCCAGTAATTCGGCCGGGTTTTCGCCTGTTTCACCGGAGGTGAGAATCGACAGGTTCGGAAATTGTTCGGCTTGCAGCAGAGCGTCTCCGAGCCGCATGGCGCCCGAGAGCACCTCCATCAAACCGGGGCCGGCCGGCAGCCCTAGCGCCTCGGCCACGCGGGGCCGCCGTAAATCGGCGTCAACCAAAAGTACGGAGGCTTCCTCTTTCAACGCAAGCGAGGCGGCGATGTTGATGGAGGTTACCGTCTTGCCGTCTCCACTGCAGGCGCTCGAAGTCAGAATCAGGCGCGGTTTCCTGGGATGGTGCAGGATTTTGGTCCGGATAATTCGGTATTGCTCGGCGGCCGCATAGTGGACATCGTCGAAGGGGAACAGGGGTGACAAGGCCGAAATGCGGAGCCGCGCAGCGCGCGCCGGCGATTGCGGCGGCAGGTTCACTTCGACCACGCTGAGCGCCGGCCGAAGCGGCTCATGCGGCTGGACGATTTCGGCTTCCGCCTCACAGATCTCGCTCAGATCGAGGATGTTGTCTTTTTTGATAGCGTCGAAAATTTTGCTCATTTAGTTGCCGTTTGCGTCGCCCCAAACCAGCTCGCAATTCTGAACCGCATGGGAGTTTTCTTTTCCGGAAGATATCGCTCAAGCGATTTCAAACCCGCCGCCGGAGATTCCAGCCGAGGCGCTCCGAGCGCCTTTTCGCGCGGCATTGCAAGCGCCGCTGGCGCGTCCAACCCGGGCGTGCGTAAGGAGGGGGTGATCTGCAGGTCCGCGAGTACTTCCTGAATCTGCCTGGGCCCCACCACAACCGCGCCTGTGCCGTAGGCGTTCACGAGCGCGGCGTCGCAGATGACGTTAATCACACGCGGGATTCCGCCCGACGAACGCGCCACCAACTCGATCGCGTCATCGGAAAAGGGCAACGGATGCCGGCCTGCGGCGCGCGCCCACCTGGTCTGGAGATAGCGCTTTACTTCGGGCGCCGGCAGGGGTTCGATGTGCATCCGTATGGCGACCCGTTGTTTCACCTGCCGCATCGATTCCAGGTTCAAAACCGCGTTCAGCTCGTTCTGGCCCGCCAGGATGATCTGCAGAAGCTTTTGTTCCGACGTTTCAAAATTCGAGAGCAGGCGGATTTCATCGGTGAGTTCCGCCGTGAGCAGATGTGCCTCATCGATTACAAGCACGGATGTCTTTCCCTCGCCATGCGCACGTAGAAGAAACTTCTTTAACAAGCTCAGGCGCATAGCCTTGCTCTCGGGAACGTTTTCCACGCCGAAGTCCATCAGGACACATTCCAGAAATTCAGAACGGTTCAGTGCGGGATTCACGATCACGCTGAACTGCGCGCAGGCGATGGGGATCGAAAGCAGGAGCTTGCGAACCAGGGTGGTTTTACCCGTGCCCGCATCCCCGGTCATCACCATGAACCCCTTGCGTTCGGTAACCGCGAACAGCAGCGCCGCCAGCGCCTCACGATGGCGCGGCGTCAGAAAAAGGAAGCGCGGGTCCGGGGTAAGGGAGAACGGATTCTTTTCGAGGCCAAAATGCTGTAAATACATACGAACGGCTAGCTCCAGGTACGCGCCAGACCGGCGGATAAAGCAGTCAGGATTAGCAGCGACACCGTCAGAGTGGCGGAGGACGCGAGCAGCTTGATCTGCGGAACGCGTCCGAGCACCACCGTGCCCGGGGGCAATTCCCATTCGCCCAGGAAAGCCTGCTTACGAAACTCGAGTCCAAAGCCCAGAACCAAGCCCAGCGCGAGACCGGCCATACTCCCGACCGCGGCCATAACGGCGCGCTTGGGCTTCACCGGTTTTTGCGGCACGCGAGCCGGATCGATGACCGTAAACCGCTCTGAGTTTTTCGAGCGTTCCATGTCGGTCGCCATATCGGCAGCCAGTTCCTTTTGCAGCAGCGAATTATAGTTATTCGCCGATTCGTCATAGTCGCGCTTTAGGGCAGCCATCTCCTGTTCTACCAGCGGAAGCTTGTTGATTCTTGCCTCGTAGTCCGCGATGGAGGCGGACAAATCCTGGCGGCGCTTCTCCTGAGCCGCGATCTGATGCGTAAGCACAGCGATCTGCCCTCGCAAGGTTCTGACTCGCTCCCTGGCGCGCAGCACCTCCGGCGTGACCGGAACCCCGCGCTGGCTCGGCGAGGCCTTGTCCTGGCTCGCATCCGAACTGGCAGCGCGCGCCGCCATTAATCCGAGCCGTGCGGCCTCGTCGGCCTCCTGGCGCCTGGCGTTTCGAATCTCCTGTTCTTTCGCCTGCACCTCCGGAAAATCTTCCGTGTAGCGAAGCCGCAAGGCGCGAAGCTGCTCTTCCAAGACTTCGGATTGAGTCTTCGATCCGCTGCTAAATTCGATTACGGGTGCAGACGAGCCTTTACGGCCGGGTTGCAGGCTTGCTTCGAGTCCGGCTTCAGAGGATTCCGCTGCCGCAAGCGCTGCTTCGAGCGATACTTTGTTCTCCTGGCCTCGATTGATTCCGTCCTGGACACCTTGCAACTCGATTCGCAGGCTGCTTAACGAACTCAGCAGGGAATTCTCCTGTTGCGGCAGCGTGCCGTTATGTTCCTGCTTGAACTGCGTTACCTTCGTCTCCTGCGCGTTCAGGCTCTTTTTGCTTTCTGCCAGTTGCTTGCGCAGAAACACGACCGTGCCCTCCGCCTGGCTCTCTCGCGCCCGCTCGTTCTCGGCGACATACAGTCCGGCGAGGCGGTTGGTGACTTCGGTTACAATCTTGGGATCTCGTCCCTGATATCCGAGCCGAAAGGCCTGCATACGGCCGCCTGTCCAGCTCTTTTCGACACTAATCGAGATGTCGTTATGCATCTGGCGCAGAATTTCCTCCTGCGTGTGCGTGCGCCTTTCGTTTTTATACAGATCGTAGGCGTTGATGATCTCGAGCAGCCGGGAGCTGCTCATGATGTCCTGGCTGATTAGCGCCAGACGGTCGGCGACGTCCCCGTTTACGGTCGAAGTGACAAAGTTTTCGGGTATCTTTTGAGAATCGACCAGCACGATCGCCTCGGACTGATAGATGGATGGAAGCATCCGGACCACCCCGAGCGCAGCGACGGATGCAACGATCCAGCAAGCGAGCGCAAGCCAGCGCCGCTTCCAGAGCATTTTGACGATCGACAGCGGTGGCAGTCGAAAAGAGGATGTTTGTGGTTTTGTGGCCGTGGGCATTCCGGTTCGGTTTGCGTCAACATGTTGTTGACGACTTCATAGGAGCAAGGAAACGGCCAAAGTCCGTGTCGCACGCCGACCTCCTAGCGGAGTTGCTTCACCCTTCTGCATTCAAAAAGCATTGTGCGATGGACCGCAACATGTATCCCTGCTTTAAAGCGCGGCTGATGCAAATCGTCCAGAAGTTGTCCCCATTTCCGGCACAGATTCCTCGCGTTCAAGGTCCCTACACAGGCTTCGGCGAGCCGCCCGGGCAGGCCTGGAAACTGCACGATTCCTAATCGCACGCCCCGCTGATATCGCTCCGGTAGTAAGAAACAGACCCGACCGGCACCGGACCCGGTCGCGAATATGCAGAACACTCCGCCGGTAAGGCGCGCCTTTCGTCCGCCTCCATCCGGGCGATTTGAGCGGCACTCGGAACCGGGAACACATCCGTGAGAGCGGCGAAGGCAAAGTCATCCAGCAAGCGGGTCAATTTCCTGCGCATTCCCTGCAGGCCGGTGTAAGTCCGCAGACGGGAAATCATGCGCCGGGTGAGGCGCGGCTGATTCGGATCGAGTTCCCAGGGATGAAGATACAGGCACGCCGGCTGGTTCTCCTGACTATTAATGCGCCGCAGGCCTGCCGCCATATAACGATAGGGAAAAAGGCGCATGTAAGCTCCTCCGCCGACGGGCATCACGCGGTTTCCCAGTTGAACGGTGGCGACGGGGACTTCCAGGATGCCGCCGGAAGGCGTTGCCATGTACGAGGCGTGGCGAGGAAATCCGGGAATACCGTAGCGGTCATGGACAATGGGATAAATGCTGGAATCGTGGGTGAAGCCGCAGGAGGCCAGTATTTCAAGCGCCCACAGGCTATTCGAAGTGACCGAGTAGCTGGGCGCGCGATACATGCGCGGGGTCACTCCGGTGGCGTCTTCAATTGCCTTCACAGCGTCCGACGTGTCGCGGTGAAATTCACCGGGAGTGAGCCGATACACCAGCCGATGGGTTTGGCTATGACATCCGATCTCGTGCCCCGCCTCGGCAATTTTTCGAATGAGATGCGCGTGGCGCATGGCAACCCAACCCAAGACGAAAAACGTAGCCCTTACCTGCCGGTCTGCCAGCAGGTCCAGCAGGAAGGATAAGCCTACGTCAACCCGGGGCGGATAGCCGGTCCAACTGCTTACATTGCCACCGAGTTCGCTCGGATGAAAGTAATCCTCGACGTCGATGCTGAGCACGTTCACCATGCCGGCATCGGCTCGAGAGCCGAAAAAACATCCGAATTGTATCGGCTTGGATTCGTGAAGAATCCGGCTCGCGGCGGGTTCCCAAATCGCCTCATATTCGCGGAATAGCACTGGCTTGTTTAGCATGCACACTTACGCACGGATTATGTCTCGGAGCTAAGGCTAGAGCACGCGGCTCGCCACACCCGATCGGGGCCGTTCCTCCCGGGCTGCGGGGTAAAACCAATCGATTGCGCGCCGCCGGGCTCCGAGAAAATGGGAATGTTCGCAAGATCCTTGCGGTATTTCAAAGGCACACGAGAGCGCCGGCGCTGGGCGATAAAATGCATTCGTCCTCGTATGCGCGCAAACCGAATATGCAAATAGGCAGGTGGTTTTTGTTCCTTGTACCGGTCTCGCTGGCCGCGCAGGTGGTTTCCGTAGATCTGTCACCGCTTATTCAGGAGCCCGGCCGCGGCATCGCGCTCATACAACTCCGGAACCTCGCGGGAGCAAAACCCGCTGCGGTGGAATGGACGATCGGCCTGGCAGGTGATGCCGCTCACGTACAGATCGAACCGGCCGAGCAGGCGCTCGCGGCCAAAAAGCGGATTGACTGCGCCCGCAACAAGGACCAGGTAACTTGTATCCTGTGGGGTCCAAATCAGAGTGTGATTCACGATGGCATCCTCGCCAAGGTCGTTCTTGCTGAAAACGCCGGCGGTGATGCGGAACTGCGCCTGAGCCGGATTTCGGCTGTTTCTGCCGATGGCAGCGGAATCATTGTAAAAGGGCAGCCGGAGGCGAGCCAGGCGCAGGAGCAAACATCCGAGGCGCATTCTTTCCTGCTCGGCTGGGGTGGCATCACCTTGCTGGTTCTGGCAGTTCTCGCGGCGATTTATGTGACGCGATCGCGCTTAAGCGCTGCGCGCTGACTCAGGCAACACACTCGGGTATCAGGCAATAACGAATCGCTTCCGTGACCGCCTGCTGGTCGGCGGCGCTCATATCCGGATATAGCGGCAGAATGACCGAGGTCTCCTGCGCCTGTTCGCTCGCTGCTAGGGTGCCCACCGAGCGCCATGGTTCTTTGCGGTAAGCAGGCTCGCGATGCGCGCACATGATCCCGCGGCGGGTGGCAATGCCACGATCGAGCAGTGCCTGCATTATTTGGCGCTGATCGCAGCCATCCGGCAGGCCGATACAGTAGCTCTGCCAGTTACTGCGAGCCCAGCGAGGCTCACCGGGCAGTTTGAGACCAGCTACGCCGGAGAGCGCTTCCTGATAAACGCAGGCCAGTTCGCGCCGGCGGCGAATGATTTCGGGCAGGCGCTTCAACTGTTCCCGGCCGACCGCTGCCTGGATGTCGGTCATGCGGTAATTGAAGCCGATCTCGGGGTAGGATTCAAATACGACCGCGGCGGAAGAGTGGCGTACCGTATCGGAGACCGACATGCCGTGCTGCCGCCACAAGCGGAACTGATTCTGCCAGTCTTTGTGCCTGGTTGTAATCATCCCTCCGTCACCGGTAGAGATAACTTTCCTGGGGTGAAAAGAGAAGCAGGCGGCGTCTCCATGCGGTTTGCCGATCTTTTCCCACTTTCCGTTCCAGAAGATTTCGCTGCCAATGCCGCAGGCCGCATCTTCAATCAGAGGGATTCCGTGCCTCCCAGCAATGGTCACGAGTTCGGCGAGATCGCAGGGCATGCCCATCTGATGGACACAAAGGATCGCCCGGGTAGCGGGTGTGATCGCCGCTTCCACCTGTTTCGGATCGAGATTATATGTCTCCGGCTGAATGTCGACAAACACCGGAGTGGCTCCGCAGTAGCGGATGCTGTTTGCGGTGGCGATGAAAGAATGGCTGACGGTAACGACTTCGTCGCCCGGCCCAACGCCGGCCGCAAGAAGGGCCAGATGAAGCGCCGTGGTGCAGTTCGATACGGCGCAAGCGTACCCCGCCCCAACAAACTCTGCAAATTCGCGTTCAAAGGCGGCCACTTCGGGGCCCTGCGTAATCCAGCCGGACAGAATCACTCGTCGCGCGGCTTCTGCTTCACGCTCGTCGATACAAGGCTTTGCGATGGGAATCAAATCCAAACTCCTGGTCTGAAGTACAAACTTACGAAACACACGCCAGAAGCTCGGGGCTCTTGGCTGCCCGCCACCATTCCACCAGCCGCTCGAGGCCTTGCTCGAGCGAGACTTCGGTTCGAAAGCCGAGCATCTGTTCTGCTTTGCGGGTATCGGCGAGACGCCGCGATACCGGGTTTACTTTTCGGGCGGGCCCGTATTCGGGCGGCAGGTTTACGCCCATCACGCGGCCCAGGGCGGCGGCGAGCTCATTCAAACTGGTCTCCACGCCGCTTGCTACATTGAAGACCTCGTCCGTCGCCTTGGACTTTGCCGCCAGGATATTTGCCCGGGCCACATCTTCGATGAAAACGAAATCCATGGTCTGCGTGCCGTCGCCCAGAATTAGACAGGGCTTTCCGACGGCCAGCCGCTCCATCCATCGGATCAATACTTCGGTGTAAGCTCCATAGACGTCCATGCGCGGCCCGTAAACGTTGAAATACCGCAAGGCAACGTAATCCAGCCCGTGCATCTGGTGGAAACTTCGCAAAAGCCCTTCGTTAAACAGCTTTGCTGCACCGTAAATGGTCCGGTTATCGTAGCCGTGATGAGTTTCCTTGGTCGGAAACTCTTCCGCCAGGCCATAAACGGAGGCCGAAGAAGCAGCAACGACTTTCTTCACACCTGCTTCAACCGCCGCCTCCAGCACGTTAAAAGTGCCGTCTGCCAGCACCTCCAGTGCGAGCCGGGGTTTCTCGGCGCACTGCGTGATACGAATCGCCGCCTGATGGAACACCACATCCATGTGTCGCATCTGTTCCCGGAGCAAGGCACAGTTCCGAATATCGCCTTCAACGAGCCGAACGTTGCCGCGGGCCATTGCATCCGCTAAGTTCTCGCGCCGTCCGCGGGTGAAATCGTCCAATACGACGACTTCATCGAAATCTTCGGCGACCAGCAGATCGACAATGTGCGAACCAACCAGTCCGGCGCCGCCTGTGACCAGCGCGCGTTTAAAATTCATGCCTTCTCCTTACCTTCTTCGTAACCTTCTTCGTATTCACTGCCATCGGGTTGATAGCCATCTCGCCAACGGATAAAGCGTGCCGGCACGCCGGCGCAAATCGAAAACGGAGCCACATCCCGCGTCACAACTGCACCGGCGCCGACAATGCTCCCTTTGCCGACCGTCACACCCGGCAGCAGGATGGCCCCGGTGCCGATATCGGCCCAGGCTTCCACACGAACGGGGCGGATCTCGAGGTCGGTTTCGATGATGGGCCGATCCACCGGAACGCCGGTATGCGCTGAACCCAGTACCTTCGCCGCCGGGCCCCAGCCGACGTAATCTTCCAGGATCAGGTTGCGCGCATCGAAGTAAGCTTGCGGACCGATCCAGACATGATTGCCGATCCTCGTTGTGCCGTCGAAGCGGCCTTGTATGTAGGACTGGGCGCCAATGAAAACACCATCGCCAATTTCAAACGTTTCAAGATGCTTGAAACCAACCCCGCATCCGATGCGAACTCCGCTGCCGAAGCGCCGGACAACCGCTCTCCAGATGGCGCGGCGCATGAGTTGATCGAGCTCGCCGTCGCCGTTCACAAAGCGGGCGTATTGTTCGAGAAGCGCCGCCGGCGCATGCGTCTCCGCCAGATGGCGTGATAAGCCAATCTCAAACTCCGGGTCGGCAAGTGTTTTCCGCGCGCCATGCACCGCTGCGACCCGGCGCCGGTGTTCTTCAATATTGATAGACATTCTGAAATTCCAGGACCGCTTGGGCCACTTCTTCGATTTCGGCATCAGCTAATTCCGGGAACATCGGCAGCGAGACTTCTTCGGAAGCAATGCGCTCGGCGACCGGAAAATCGCCCGGTCGGTGATTGAGCTCCGAGTAGGCGGGAAGCAGATGAACGGGAATCGGATAATGAATGCCGGTCTGCACACCGCGCTCTGCCAGAGATTCCATAAATTCAGCCCGCTGCGGGGTGAGCACAGCAAAGACGTGATATACGTGGCGATTGCCTGCGCGTTCAACCGGGAGGCAGATGCCGCAATCGCCCAGCAGCTTGCGATAGGCGGCGGCATTCATCCGGCGCGCTTCAGTCCACGCTTCGAGGTAGCGAAGTTTGACCCGCAAAATAGCGCCTTGCACACCCTCCATGCGGTAATTAAAACCTTTCACCACATGTTGGTACTTTGTTTCCGCGCCCCAGTCGCGGAGAATGCGAATTTTGCGGGCGAAATCCGCGTTATCGGTGGTTACCAGTCCGCCTTCGCCGTAGGCGCCCAGATTCTTTCCGGGGTAGAAACTGAAACAACCCAGGTCGCCGATTGATCCGCAACGGCGCCCTTTATATCCGGCTCCGTGGGCCTGGGCCGCATCTTCGATCACAAAGAGACCATGACGCCGCGCGATGGCGACGATCGGATCCATATCGGCAGCCTGCCCGTACAGATGGACCGGCAGGATCGCCTTGGTGCGGGGTGTTATAGCAGCTTCGATCGCGCCCGGATCCATTGTGTAGGTGGCGGGATCGACGTCCACAAACACCGCTTTCGCTCCCGTATACCCGATCGCGGCGGCGGTTGCGACGAAGGTCAGCGGCACCGTGATCACTTCATCGCCAGGCCCGATTCCGGCGGCAAGTAGCGCTAAATGCAGCGCGCTCGTCCCGGTGTTGACGGCGACTCCATGGCGAACCCCGCAATAAGAGGCGAACTCGCCTTCAAACGCAGCGACCTCTTTCCCGAGCACGAACTGCGTCGAGTCGAAGACTCCTTCCACAGCCGCCAGAATCTCTTGCTTGATTTCCCGATACTGCCGTTTCAGATCGACAAACGGAACACCCATCCAGAATCTCTCCTTATGCGCAAATCTTCCGAAGATTTGCGCTTCCCTGCAACGAAATCGATTTCCCGCGCTCCTTCATCGACTGCGTGGCAGCTTCCAGAACGCTCACGACACGCAGCCCGGCGTAGCCATCGGTCAGCGGCGCTTGACCCGTCTCAATGCATTCGGCGAAGTGTTGTGCTTCAATGCGGAGCGCCTCGGTTACATCGAGCTGAGGGCAATACATATCACCCGAGCGATATCCCACCAGCAACTTGTAGAGCGATTCCGGCCCGTTCTTCACCGTGATGCCCTTGTCATAAAGTTTCACCTTCTCGCTGCTTTCCATATCGTCGTAAACGATCATTTGTCTGCTCCCGCCCAGTAAAGTCCTACGGACCTTCACCGGCGATAGCCAGTTCACGTTGAGATGGGCGATCAGCGAGCTTTCGTAAAAGGCCGTCACGTAGGCGATGTTTTCCGCGGCGCCGTTTATATGGCCGATCCCGGTTGCCGAAACCGCTACCGGAAACTCGGGCAGGAGATATTCCATGATCGACAGATCGTGGACGGCCAGATCCCAGATGACGTCCACATCATGCTGGAATAAGCCCAGGTTGACGCGGGTGGAGTCGTAATAGTAGAGCTCGCCGAGCGAGCCTTGATCGATCAGTTCGCGGATTTTGCGGACCGCGCCTGTGTAAACAAAGGTGTGATCCACCATCAGGACCAGATGCCGGCGCTCGGCCTCTTCGATGAGCCGGCGGGCTTGCTCGGAACTAGCCGTCATTGGTTTTTCCACCAGGACGTGCTTGCCTGCTTCGAGCGCTTCCATCGCGAGGCCAAAGTGCGTGCTGACGGGCGTCGAAATGGCGACCGCATCGATTTCCGGATCGCGCAGCAACTGTTTGTAATCCGTCGTCGTGACAACTCCGGGATAACGCCGGGTTACCGCCTCCAGCCGTTCCGGATTCAAGTCCGAAACCATGCGAACTCGCGTAGCCGGACACTCAAAGAAATTACGGACCAGGTTCGGTCCCCAGTAACCGTATCCAATCACGCCAACGTGTATCAACGCAGCACCTCTATCTCCTTAATCGCTTTCATCCGCCCAACTGCTTTAGAGAAATCCGGCGTTCCCTCAGTCCGCCGCGGGTTGGCTTTGCAGCCGCCGCGCACGCACATCGCCGATGATCTTGGCCGGTACACCGGCAACAACCGCATAGTCGGGAACGTCGTGCTTGACCACCGCGCCGGCGCCGATCAAGGCATGCGCCCCAATCGAGATGCCACCGAAGATCGTGGCATTACTGCCGATCGAAGCGCTCTCGCGAACCCGGGTCCGCAAGCAAATCCAGTCGCTCGCGCTTTGCAGAGTTCCATCTGCATTCGCCGCGCTCGGATACATATCGTTGATAAACATCACACCGTGGCCAATAAAAACGAAATCATCGATCGTTACGCCCGAGCAGAGGAACGAATGACTCGAAATCTTGCAATTTCGACCGACGCGGACATCGCTCTGGATTTCAACAAAGGCTCCGACCCGGCTACCACTGCCGATGCGGCAGCCATATAAATTCACCAGGTCCGGTTGGTAAATGACGACACCCTCTCCGAGTTCCACGTCGGGAGTAATCACGCGTGTGAATTCCGCCTTCCGTTCATGATTCGGAAAGCAGAAATGCATTTCAGCGGCCAAAGGAAAAACGCGCAGTACTCGAGGACCTAGATTTGACAACGCAAAAACAACTTGTTGCAGGGCTCAGCGGTTGTCCCGTCATCCTGGTGAAGAAAGGCAATCGGCATGGGATTCATTTGCGAAAAGCTAAGAAGAAAGGCGAATGTTTGGGAAGAAGATGAGAGCCCAATTTCTCAGCGGCGCTCAAGCGCCTTCGCGCGGCACGATGCATTCTTCGAGCAAAAGGTACTTTGGATTTCCACAGATAGAGGTCTTTCCCTAATGCCGGCGAGAGCCTAGAAGAGCAACTGCCGGGAGAGGACCCAGGCATGCCCTTGCCGGAGGGTGACTCGTGTGCCGATTAGACACGCGAGCAGCACCTCCCTGCTGCCCGCGCAGAAGAAGAATGTCCGCAAGATTGCTGACTGCCTTGCCGAACGAAGCCGCGGAGGGCTTTTCGAAACGAACCTGGGGTCTTTTGTTACCCGCTTGGTTTTAGTACTACTACTTAGTACAGTCTATTCGCTGCAAGTACGCGGCCAATGCACGAATCCTGCGAACGCCATTGTTGCTGAAAATTGTCTGCCGGGAAATCCCGACAGCGAATGGGATGTAAGTACCGGCGACGCAGGCGATCCGAGCATTCAGGGCTTTGCTACAGACATCAGCGTGAATCAAGGCAGTACGGTCTTTTTCAAAATCAAAACGGACGCACGCGCCTACACGATTAACATTTACCGGATGGGCTATTACGGCGGGATGGGAGCCCGCAAGGTTGCCAGCATCCGGCCCTCGGCGACGCTGCCGCAAACCCAACCCGCCTGCCTGACGGATCCGACCACCAATCTGGTCGATTGCGGAAATTGGGTGGTATCGGCTTCCTGGCAGGTTCCGGTCAATGCAACTTCGGGAATCTATTTCGCGCACCTGATTCGAAGCGATACCGGAGGAGACAGTCACATTGTGTTTATCGTCCGGAATGATACAGGACACTCGGCGATTCTCTTTCAGACCGGAGATGAGAGCTGGCAGGCTTACAACTACTACGGCGGAGGCAGTCTGTATGGCCCCCCGAGCGCTACCTTCGATCTGAACAATCGAGCCTTCAAAGTAAGTTATAACCGCCCGTTCTTGACCAGAAGCTTCGGTGACGAAAGCGCAACCTGGGTATTCGGCTCTGAGTATCCCATGGTTCGATGGCTGGAATCGAATGGCTATGACGTGACTTACTTTACCGGCGTAGATGCGGCGCGCAACGGCGGGTTGATTAAAAACCATAAGGTCTACCTGACGTCGGGCCACGATGAGTACTGGTCGGGTCCACAGCGGGCCAGTGTGGAGGCGGCCCGGGATGCGGGCGTGAACATGGCGTTCTTTACCGGCAACGAGGTTTTCTGGAAGACGCGCTGGGAAAACAGCATCGACGGTTCAAACACGGCGTTCCGTACCATGGCCTGCTACAAAGAGACCTATAACGGGACAGGAACCCTCTACCAGAAGGACCCCAACGATCCATCTACCTGGACCGGCACGTGGCGGGACCCGAGTATGAGTCCCCCCGCGGACGGCGGCCGGCCGGAGAACGCACTGACCGGAACATTGTTTACGGTCAACGGCCCGGGCAGCGATAACAATGGGAGCCTTTCCATCCAGGTGCCCGCCGCTGACGGCAAGATGCGCTTTTGGCGGAACACGGCCATTGCCTCGCTTGCGCCGAGCGCGACTTACACGCTTCCGAGCGGCACGCTTGGTTACGAGTGGGATGAAGATGTCGATAACGGAGCGCGGCCGGCGGGAGCCTTTCCGCTTTCGACCACGACCTACACACTTACCAGCGATCTTCTGCTGGACTTTGGAGCAACCTACGGGGCTGGAAAAGCCACGCACCATTTGATGACATACCGCGCGCCCAGCGGCGCCCTGGTATTTGGCGCCGGAACCGTTCAGTGGGCTTGGGGATTAGACAACAACCACGACAATCCGTTCGGCTTCGATAATCTGCCTCCCGATAGAAATATGCAGCAGGCGACCGTTAACCTGCTTGCAGACATGGGTGTCCAGCCGGCCACGCTGCAGACGGGACTATTGCCAGCTACGGCATCGACGGACAAGATCGCTCCGTCTTCCAGCATTACCGCCCCCGCTTCCGGGGGTTCAGTCACCATTGGGAATTCCGTAACGATCACCGGAACTGCGGTGGATGGAGGCGGCGGAGTCGTGGCGGGCGTCGAAGTATCGGGTGATGGAGGCAGCACGTGGCATCCTGCGACAGGCCGCCAGAACTGGACTTACACCTGGACGCCGGGCGTGGTTGGTAATACCACGATTTTTAGCCGGGCGGTGGATGATAGCGGCAATCTCGAAGCTCCTTCTTCAGGAGTAACGATCAATGTCATGGAGCATGACTGCCCGTGCAATGGGTATAGTGCATCCGTTGCCCCGGCTGCGCCCGACAGCGGCGATGGCGGTTCCATTGAAGTAGGAGTGAAGTTCCGCGCCGACTACGACGGCTATATAGCCGGAATTCGTTTCTATAAGAGCAGCAGCAACACGGGAACGCACATTGGCAATCTGTGGAGCAGCAGTGGAGCCCTACTGGCCACGGCTACATTTACGGGAGAGAGCGGCTCCGGCTGGCAGCAGGTGAATTTCAGCAGCCCGGTTGCGATCAGCGCAAACACCACATACATTGCCTCGTACTTCGCACCCGCAGGACACTACGCCGCGACGGCCGCATATTTCGCGACTTCCGGGATGGATATGCCACCCATTCATTTCCTTCGCAATGGCGTGGATGGCTCAAACGGAGTTTACGCTTACAGCTCGTTTTCGAAATTTCCCGCCAGCAGCTTCAGTTCGACGAACTACTGGGTAGACGTTGTTTACATGCCCGCGACATCCATGGCAAATGCGCCCCCGGCCCTGGCAGTCGTGCCCGGCAGCCTTACTCTGACGGCGTATCTCGGAAATTCCAATTCGGCGGGCAAAACCGTTACGATCTATAACCAGGGAAGTTCCACACTCAACTGGAGCGCGAGCACCAGTGCACCCTGGCTGGTTCTTTCGGCAACGGCAGGGACCACGACGCAAACGATCTCCATTTCCGCGAATCCTTCCGGGCTTGCGGCCGGAACCTATACCGGTACCGTCACGTTTACGGCTCCCGGTATAACCAACGGGCCGCAAACCGTCCCGGTGACTCTGACGGTAACGAACCTGTTGCTGTCCTCGAATTTCGCCGCCGGGGCCGGCCTGCAGGGCTGGGTGAATTCGCCGCTGGGCGGCGGTTCAAACTGGGCGGTTGCGAATCAGGTGTTGCAGTATAGCGGGACCGCCAGCTCGCAGCTATTTGCGGGCAACTCGGCCTGGACTAACTATACGGTGAATGCCGCCTTCAAGCTTTCCAATCTGCTCAACTATCCGGGCGGTATCCGAGGCCGCGTAAACCCGAGTACCGGCGCCGGCTATATGGTGTGGGTCTATCCAGCGCAGAGCCAAATCATTCTTTATCGCGCGTCGGCGTGGGATATCAACCAGCCACTAGCCGTTCTGGGGCAGGCCTCTGGGTCATTTGATACAACCAATTTCCATAACCTCAGCCTGGTCTTTCAAGGGAGTCAGATACAGGTCGAATACGACGGTAAGGCGATCATCACCGCAACCGATTCGACGTATCCGAGCGGTCTAATTGCTCTGGAGGGGCTGAATCAACCGGTTGCCTTCCAGAGTGTTCTGGTCACCTCTCCGAGTGCGAATACCGGGACGCTTTCGACCACCAGTTCGTCGCTTACCTTCAGCGCAACCTACGGGGGGCCAAACCCGGCGGCGCAGACGGTTCAGATCGCAGGTGGCGGCGGCGGAACACTGGCCTGGACGGCTGCGGCAAACGCTCCATGGCTGAGCGTATCCGCCGCTAGCGGGGTTACACCCGCCAGTCTGCAAATTTCCGCAAATTCGTCTGCGTTGACCGGCGGAACATACAGCGGAACCATCACACTTACTTCTCTCGGTGCGGCACCAACAACTCAGACGATAGCGGTCTCTCTGACGGTTGTTACTCCACCGCCAGCCATTTCTGTATCTGCATCCAGTTTCAACTTTGTTGCTATTACCGGCCAGCCAACGCCGGCCCAGACCTTATCGGTCGTGAACAGCGGGTACGGAACCTTCGGTTATATGGCCTCAACTGATGCACAGTGGCTGGTGGTGTCTCCGGCTTCCGGCACAACGCCCGGCAATGTAAGCACTTCGATCAATGCGTCCGGGTTAGCGGTCGGAACCTACACCGGGCATGTTGTCATCACTGCTTCCGGTGTTCCGAATTCGCCCGTATCGGTTCCGGTGAATCTGCAGGTATTGTCCGGCGATCTGAACGAGACGTTCGCAAACGCCGCCAATGGCTGGATTATTTCGCCCATGGGCTTGGGCGCCGGCTGGAGCGTATCGAATGGCGTCTACTCGTATAGCGGATTGGGCCTCAGCCAGTCCTGCACCGGGAATAGCAGCTGGTCGAACTATATGATGGATGCCCACATCAAGCTGTCGTCTCTTTCCAACTGGCCGGGCGGCATTCGGGCACGTGTCAATCCGTCGACAGGCGCGGGTTACGCCGTGTGGCTGTATCCCGGTTCTGGTCTCGCGATTCTGTATCAGGTGGGCCAGTGGGATATCAACGGTGCGGTGTTGAAGGCGCTCGCCCAAGCACCTCTTGCGTTTGACACAGCTCTCCACGACCTGCGCATTTCATTCAATGGAAGCTCAATTTCTGTTTCCTGGGATGGGACCGTGATCATGACGGCAACCGATGCGAGTTATGCAAACGGTTACGTCTGCCTGGATGCCGACAGCCAGCCTATTTCGTATTCGAATATCACGGTGGGAGCGGTGCAAAATCAGGTTACGCTCGATCCGCAATCGAGCCTGGTATTCAGCGCGCTACCAGGAACCGTACCCGCTGCGCAGACCGTCAATATTACGGCCGCGGGCGCAAGCACGGCGTGGACCTTTACCAGCAGCTCGCCATGGCTGACGGCTACTGCTTCTGCGATCCTTACGCCGGGTGTTCTGACGGTGTCGGCGAATCCCACCGGAATGCCGGAGGGAACCTATACCGGCACTCTGACGATTTACGCTCCGGGCGCGAGCAATTCTCCGCTCGCTATTCCGGTTACTCTTGCCGTGAAGACCGCCGTTCTGTCAACTGCCCCCGCATCCTTGACGTTCTTTGGAGCGGTTGGATTCACTCCCCCGGCGCAGAGCATCACGGTCTCCAATCTCGGATCCGGAAATCTTGGCTGGACCGCCAGCAATACATCCCCATGGTTGACACTCGGCTCGACCTCCGGTACCGCGCCCGCAACCATTTCCGTTCAACCGAACGCAAATGGCCCTGCGGTTGGAACGTACAACGACACGGTTACGATTTCTTCACCTGATGTTGCGAATAGTCCTGCAACGATTCCGGTCTCGCTGCAGGTCGGCACGCTGCTGTTTAGCGATACCTTCAGCGCGGGCGCCGGAAACTGGACGATTTCGCCGCTAGGGTTCGCGTCCGGCTGGTCGGTAGTGAACCAGACTTACACCTACAACGGGGGAGGGCACACCCAATCCTGGGCAGGCAACAACAACTGGGCCGACTATACGGTGGCAACCAATTTCCAGTTGTCCTCGACAAGCGACTATCCCGGAGGGCTGCGCGGCCGGGTCAACACCACGACCGGCGCAAGCTACGGCGTGTGGATCTACCCAGCCGAACGGATTCTAAAGCTCTACCGGATCGGGCAATGGAACATCGACGCCGGCAACACTCTGCTCTCGCAGTCGGGGGCGATCACGATCGACACAAGCGTCCACAATCTCCGCCTGAGCTTCCAAGGCTCGACAATCAAGGTCTACTACGACAACCAGCTCGCGATTACGGCAACCGACGGAACGTACACACAGGGAGCGATTGCGCTGGATGTTTCAAACCAGCCGATTGCGTTCTCGAATGTCAACGTGATCGGCTTCTGATTAGGGGGCTTGCAGAATCTCGCAGATGCTCAGGTTGTAGCGATCACCTGTTGGCGCGGTGTCGTTAATCCTGACTGTTGTTCCGCTGGCAGGAGTGGGGCTGTTCTGCGTCTGCACCCAGTAAGTATCTCCGGCTGGCGAGAGATATTGATGTACCAGGCTTTGGCCCGCGGCGGGCGTGCGCGCTGTGGCGTTATCGTAGTCGTTGCCGGCGCCGAACACCCATGAGTTATTGCGAGTAGTGACCAGGCTGGCCGTAGGGGCACCTGTCCTGGCGCTCCCAGTTCCAGTAGCGCCGATCGCTCCGGATCCGCTCGTGCCCGACGGATCCACCCCGGTGAAGGTCACGACGGTCAAGGACGAAGCGACGCTCTGGGATAGGGTCGCTTTTACCGTGACATTGGTCAACGGGGAGGCAGCAAATGCTCGCCATATCTCAGACGTGCCGCTCTGCTTATTGGTGCGGACGACCAAAGCCCAGGTCAGGCCGGCGCCCGTAACGCTGGAAACCGTCGTATTGGTGCCGCGGAGATAATCGGTTGCGATGAAAGCGAGGAGCAGCTCATTACCGGCTGCCGTCGAGAAGCTCGATGTCGAAACAGTGGAGCTGGCGGCGGCCTGATCCACAAATGTCTTTACGTCGATCGCAATGGGCGCCTTACCGGACGCCGATGCCGTAAAGTTCACATTAGAGACGTTCGCCCCGTTGATCGTAACTGCCTGGGTTGCAGGCGCAAAAGTGAAACCTGTCTCGCTCGGCGTAACCGTATAGCTGCCGTTCGGCTCCGGCGGAAACGCATAAGCGCCGGTCGAATTCGCAGTAACGCTTGCGCTCGCGGCGCCGCTCAGCGTGACGGTGGCGCCCGCGCCGTTGGTGATGGCGCCTGAAATCACCCAGGTTGATTGGGTTCCCGTAGCGGTAAAGTTCGGCACCGTGACATTTGCGCCGCTAACAGTTACCGTCTGACTGGTTGGCGCGAACGTGAAGCCTGCTTTCGTTGGGGTTACTGTGTAGCCGCCGTTACCGAGACCACTGAAGGAGTAATTGCCGGATACATCGGCTGTCGTTGTTCCGCCGGCGCTACCACTGAGCGTAACGGTCGCGGCGCCCGTGCCGGCATTCCCGGAAAGTGTGTAGGTGACGGTCGAAAACGCTCCTACCGTGACATTG
>JAICXK010000125.1 GCA_025980435.1 Bryobacteraceae bacterium | reverse complement strand
GCGGGATGCTCTCGAACAGCGCGACCAACCGCGATGGCTCACGATACGGCAGCGGCTTGATGAGCGCCGCATCCACAAAGGCAAAGATCGCCACGCTGGAGGCGATGCCCAAAGTCAGGATGAGCACGGCGGTCGCGGTGAACCCGGGATTCTTCTTTAGCTGCCGCATCGTGAAATGAAGATCTTGCAGCAGGTTTTCAAAAAATGGAATTGTGCTGCGGTCGCGGCAGGCTTCTTTGGTCGGCTCGATGCCGCCCAGCTTCAGAACCGCCTCCCGCCTCGCCTGTTCGGGAGTCATGCCGACGCGCAGATTGTCGTCAGTGTGCAGTTGCAGATGGCTGTCGATCTCAGCGGCAACCTCCCGATCCCGCTGGTTGTGGCGGAACAGGCCGGCGAGCCTTAAGATTGATGCGCGCAGTCCTCTCATGCTGGATCCTGTGAGGGCGAGAGGAACCGGGCGAGGATCGCGGTGGTCTGCTCCCAATCGCGCGCTTCCTTTTCGAGCTGCTTCCGGCCTGCGCGCGTCAATTTGTAGAACTTGGCCTTGCGATTGTTCTCCGAAAGGCCCCATTCAGAGGCGATGGACCCTTCCTGCTCCAATTTCAAGAGCGCAGGATAGAGCGTTCCATAGTTCAGAGAAAGGAGGTTCCCGCTGATCTGCTCGATCCGCCGGGCGATCCCGTATCCATGGAGCGGCCCCAAGGTCTCAATGGTCTTCAGAACCATTAACGCCAGCGTGCCTTGCCATACATCCGCTTTTTCGCTCATTCGCCTCCCCTGGGTTGCCCATAGGAAGGGTACCATGCGTCATATGGGAATGCAATAGAGGATGCCAGGCCCCCAGATTTATGAGGATCCGCGTCGTCTGCTCTTACGTTTTTTCAGGCTGCTTGCCGGTCGGAGAGGGGCGGATCCGTGGATTCCGGCCCTTCGGAAGGTGCAATGGCGGGTTCGACGCCGGTATTCTGCGAAACGAACTCGCGTGCCGGACGATTTCGATGCCGGTACTGCGAAACGAATTCAAGGGCGGATTTGCGGCGTTCGGCGCGAACTTTAATAAGCGTGTTCAAGGCCTTGTAAAAAGCGCGCTCATGCGTGGTCTGGTAGCGCAGGAATAGGGCGAGCTTGCCGGCATCGACGCCCGTTTCGGTAAAGCTTTCATTTTGTAGCCGAATGGCGCGCTGAGCCAGCCACCACGATTGAGCCATCTGTCGGACCAGGAGCGCTTCCGTTTCGGTAGCGGGGGCGTGCTCGGCTGTAAGCACGGCAAGCAGCGCTTCGAAATCGGCGGGATCTTCACCGGCGACGATGACGCGGCCGGAGGCGAGCCCGTGCTTCAAGGAATTGCCGCTGGAGATGGCTTTGCCTTCGATGGTGCGGGGTCCAGTGGGACCCGGTTTGAGCGGAAGCGGTGGTGCGGGGACCGCAGCGCGGGCGTGGACGCGAGCACGGAGAGCCATCATGTCAGCCTGTTCTTCTAGGGTGAATTCGTCGAGCAGTTCGGGATTGGGCGGAAGGGCGGCGGATCCCGCCGAAGCGGGACCGCCGGAAGCGAAGGCAGCACTACTCGCCCCACGAAGGTTCTGCTGATATTCCAATTTTCTGGCCTTGCGCTCGGTTTCACGACGTTCTCTTCGGAGTTCGCGACTTGTCATGATCCGATTCGACGATGTGCCGTTACGGGAGGACGGCAAGTCTGAATGTAAGTGCGTAGAGGGAATGGCGAAAATTTAAGTTGCGAGTTTGTGATGAGCCGTTCATCTAGTCCAGTCCGAAAGCCGCAATGTCTTGATTCTGGAGAACTCGTTGGTATTGCCGGTGACGAGCACCGCGCCACGGCTTACGGCGGTACCGGCGATCAACAGATCAACTGGTCCAATTACCATGCCTTGCGCTTCCAGATCTATGCGGATCCGAGCCGATTCGCGCGCAGCTTCGTGATCGAAGGGAACCTGAGCGATGCCCTTAAGAAGTCCGGAAGCAAGGGCCTTCCGCCGGGGAGAGTCGATTTTCCGGGTCCCGTACTCGATCTCGTACGCGACAACGCTAGGAATGGCCAATTCCCGTGGAGATGCAGCCTGAAGACGGGAGACCACGGATTCCTGGCCCTTCAAATAGTAAATGATGGTGTTGGTATCGAGAAGTGTCACGCGATCGCTTCACGCGCCGCATCTTCGCCGTATCCTCTGCGGAGCTCATCCAGACTCGGGAAGTCGGGAACTGCACCCGCCGCATCCAGGACACTTTGCGGCCACGTCTCCGCGAGGCTGCGCACGACCTGATCGGCAACCCAGCGGCTCACAGACTCTCCCTTTGATTTCGCGGCATCGCGTGCTCTCGTCTCAATATCATCAGGCAGATAGATCGTCATTTGTGCCATATAGGTTATAGTATACTGTATATGGGGAGTGGGGCAGGAGGCAATTTCTAATCCGAATAAAACAGATACTTTCGCCACTGATCGTCGCTTCGCCCCAATAGGCGCATCAGGTGACGGCTAGTATGGAGGCTGAATGGCCTGGGCGGCCGCAGGAGTTTCATCCCCGCCTCTTCGGGCGTCCGATTGCCTTTCCTGTTATTGCATTTATGACAGCAGGCGACCAGATTTTCCCATGCAGTTTCACCCGCGCGCGAGCGGGGAACTACATGATCCAAAGTCATTTCCCCGGAAGGCAGCGTCTTATGGCAATACTGGCACGTGTAACGATCGCGCATGAGAATGTTTTTGCGGGAAAGAGCGCGGGTCTGATGAGGAATGCGCCGGTACTCCAGCAGGCGGATTACAGAGGGTACGTGCAAAGTGCGCTTGGCCGAGTGGACCTGCGAGGGGGCCAACTCTTCCGCCGAGGCGACTCCCTTCAGAATAAGCACGAGCGCGCGCCGCGCCGCGCAAATGTTGATCGGCTCGTAACTGGCATTCAGAACAAGAACAGGCCTATGAAGTCGATCCAGACTAGCCATTAGACACGCCTCCGCATTGGGTAATCGCTGTTAGACCAAGCGCCGCCCTTCGAATTAACTTGACTAAGTCACACCGGTTCCGGCCGACAGCACTTTTTGCCGCCGTCCGCCGGATGACGTCCAATCCCTCTCAAATCCACGCCGATCGACGCGCGCCAAGGTAAGCGCCGAGACCCGCGCAGCACGGGCGGCCTTCAGCGCCGCGGCAGCAGCGCGCAGCGTAGCTCCGGTCGTAAAAACGTCATCGATCAGCAGGATGCGCTTGCCCGCGATCTCCTCCGGACGTTTGACCGCAAAGGAACCCTTCAGATTTTCGCGCCGCTGCAGTTCGCTCAAACCGGCCTGCGCCTTGGTGTAGCGCTTGCGGCGCAGATTGGCTGCGAGACTCAGTCCGTATCGCTTTGCGACCGGCCGGCCGAGCAGTTCGGCCTGATTGAATCCACGCTCCCACTGTTTGCGCCAGTGCATCGGCATAGCGATAACGAGGTCAAAGTTCAGATCGAGCGGAAGCGCCTGGCATAAGAACCGGCTGAGCGGTTGGGCGAGCGTTTCGACTTTCCCGTACTTGAAGAGATGGATCAACTTGCGGAGGGGGCCCTCATAACTGCCGAAAGAGTAGGCCGTATCGAAATTGACCAGGCTCTCCCGGCAGACCGTACAGAGGTCATGCTCGTCCAGCGGATAGTCATCCACGAACGGCGTTCGGCAGGCCCTACAAAAGAATTCTGCTTCCAGGGGTTTGGGAAGGGACAGGCAGGCGGGACAGACGGGGATGCGCGAGATATTCGTCAAAGGCTGTTCGCATAGCCTGCAATCGTCGGGAAAAATGAGGTTAAAGAAAGTCCCCGAGATACGTCCGATGCCCGACAGCAATGGGTTAGGCCGCCGGTATCGGTTGAGTATGGCAGTGCGAGTCGTGAGACTAGGGAAGACACACCCCCACTAAATCGAGAGTATACAACACACAAATAGAAGTAGGAGATTCATCGCCGAAGTTGCGCCAAGAGTGATATTCAAGTAAAGTATTTCGAGTCCGGCGGTCAGGCTGTTCGGGATCGAGTCACCACGGCCGTGATACGGCAGTAACAGGCATATACATGGACAGTTTGCGCGTTCTGTTTGTCGACCGGGATTCGCCGGAATCAGAAGAGATCTGCTCGGTGCTTATGGAGGCCAGTCATCTGGTTCTGCCGGCCGGGAGCCTGGATGAAGCGTGCGAGGCGCTATTCGTCCAGAGATTCGACGCGGTTCTGCTGGGCGCCTCGCTCCCGTTGAACGGTTTACCGGAATTCAGCGAGAAATTACGCCAGGTGGAGCGGAACCAGCGCTCCTCAAGCCGGATCCCCATCCTCTCACTTTCATCACCATCAGCAGGCGCCGCGCCGGACCCGGCCAGCGTTCCTTTGGTGGACGGGTACTTGCCAGATCCTTTTGAGCCGGTTGCACTCACCGAAGCCGTCAGAAACCTTGCGAAAGCGGTTCAGGGCGGAGGGCCGGCGAGCGGAGGCGGCAGCGCTGAACTTCCGGTGTTCGCACCGGACGAATTTCAGGAACAAGTCGGCTACGATCCCGATTTGCTGATTGAGATTGTCGATCTCTTTCTCGCGGAAAGCAGCCAACAGATTCCAGCTATGCGCGAGGCGCTGGCGTGCACGGATTATGCACAGCTTCGCCGGTTATCTCACACGATTAAGGGGTCGTTAGGCAGCCTGCACGCGGCGAGGGCCAAGTCGCGGGCCCAACAGCTCGAATCGGCTGCCGCGAATGAGCGGAAAGATGCCTGCCAAGCTTTACTGGCCGAACTCGAAGCGGATTTAGAGACTCTGATACCGCAGATCGTCGCAGTACGTGATGGAAGCGGCCGGAACTGAGGCTCCTGTTACACTGAGGTTGCTTTTGCCTCGAATGCTTGTATGAGTTCCTCTCCAGTGCTGGAAGTGGTCTGTGCTCACAGTCCTGATTCCGATGACGCGTTCATGTTTTACGGCTTGGCTACGAAGAAGGTGCGTTCGCGTTCGATCAGCTTTCGCCACGTACTGGAGGATATTGAATCGCTCAACCGCAAAGCAACCGACGGGCTGTATGAACTTACTGCTATCTCGTATCACGCATATCCGTATGTTGCCGATAAATATGTTCTGATGGCAAGCGGTTCAAGCGTTGGTGACGGCTACGGGCCCATGGTGGTCAGTTCCCGGCGCCTGGCACCTGAAGAATTAAAAGGAAAGCGCGTCGCCATTCCCGGCACCCTGACCACTGCATTTTTGACATTCAAGCTCTTTCAGCCCGATTTTGAGGCCGTGATCGTGCCATTCGACAAGATTCTGGATGCGGTTCGAGACCATGAAGTCGATGCTGGCCTGATTATCCATGAGGGGCAGCTCACCTTTGGGCATGGCGGTCTGCACCAGGTGATCGATCTCGGAAAGTGGTTCAAGTCGCAGTATGGACTTCCACTCCCGTTAGGAGCGAATGCATTACGCCGCAATCTGCCTCACGAGGTTCAAGCCGAGTGTTCGCGCCTGATGCGTGAGAGCATTCAGTACGCGCTCGATCATCGGGAAGAGGCGCTCAATTACGCCATGCAGTTTGCGCGCGATCTGGACCCCGCCCTGGCCGATCAGTTTGTAGGAATGTACGTCAATCACCACACTGTGGATGGCGGCGAAATCGTTCCGCGCGCGGCGCAGAAGCTTCTCGATCTCGGCTATGAAGCCGGATTGATTTCGCACAAAGTCGCAATTGAAGTGGTGCGGTAGCAGGGTTCCGGACCTACGCAGGGTCGAAAAACCGAACCGTGGCCTGAAGGCCACGGCAGCACGCTGAAGGCGTGCGCCACGACAAACACCGATCGTCTGCGCCACCCATTTACCGCATAGGTTACTTTCAAATAATGATCCAGCAGTTCTCGCGGTTGGCGGCATGCATGGCGCTAGCAGTCCTTGCCGCTTCCGGCCGGAGCAAGCCTGACTCCGATACCAACCAGCGCATTCTCAGCATTCGCGACCTGGGCAAGAGGGACTACACAGTCATCCCAACGATCGCTCAATATCTGAAGGATCCCAGCCGCGATATCCGGATAGAAGCGGTTAAGGCGATTGTGCGGATCGACACTGTACACAGCCTTGATGCACTGGTCGAGGCCACTCACGACAACGATCCGGAAGTGCAGATTCGAGCAACGGACGGAATTGTGAGCGCGTACATGCCAGGATACGTTGCAAAGTCGGGGCTGACCGGCTCCCTGACTCGCGGCGTGAGGCAAGTGAAATCATTCTTCGCATCCCGCAACGATCAGGTTGTCGACGCAGATCTTGTGGTTCGGCCCGATGTAGCGCAGGCTCTGGCGGACGAGATAACCGGAGCGGCGAGCCTGGATGCCCGGGCGAATGCGGCGCTGGCCGCGGGCATACTACGCGCTCGCCCCGCGGTTCCTGCGCTAGTCAAATCCACACACTCCACCGACAGTGATTTGATCTTTGAATGCCTGGTGGCGCTGCAGAAGATTCACGATCCTGCCGCCGGCCCCGGGATCGGATTTCTGGCGAACGATCTGGATCAGCGCATCCAGGCGACTGCGCTAGAGACAATCGGCGTGCTGCGCAGTTTGCAGTCGGCACCCGATGTGCGGTCGGCGCTGGCTCATGCGCGGAATGCCCGGATCCGGCGAGCCGCCCTGGAAGCTCTGGCGATGCTGGCGATTCCAGACGATCGCGCGATTTTCCAGAAATACGCGGAAAACGACGATCCCGAATTGAGAGCGGCAGCCTTGGAGGGCCTGGGCCGGATTCGCGAACCGGCGGATTATCCATTGCTCGAAGCTGCCCTTAACGAACAGGGTGCGGACTGGCGGGTTCATCTCGCCGCCGCTTTTGCCCTGGTGGATGAAGGGAAAGTGGATACCGCCGATTTCAGCCCGCTGCCCTACCTAGTCGAGAACCTGAACCTGAAAGCCCGGGCTTATGTTGCAAATGCCTACCTGGTGGAACTGGCCCGCCGCGAAGACGTGCGAGCGGCGCTCACAAAGCTGCTTCCCGAGGCGACCAAAGAACAGAAAATCGCACTTTGCTCTATTTTTGGGAGCAGCCACGCGCCGGATGCGGTTCCGGTACTGAACGGGCTGTCGAAAGACATCGATCCGGATGTGGCATTTGCCGCATCAAGAGCCCTTCGGATAGCACAAGCCCGCAGTTCCTCGTAAGAGGCTGCGGGCTCTATTCGTCTTAACCTGAGTCTACTTGGCTTTCTTCTGCTTCTGCTGACCGACGCGGATCTTGAAGTGCTGCTGCTTGGCTTCCTGGTAGGCCTTGTGGTCGTGACGCGCTACCGCGTCCTTAAGATACGTATCCACATCGGCGTCCCTCGGCAAAACTGCCATAACAGTGAAATTCTCGTTGCAGGTCGGGCAAAATGGCCGAAAGCGCTTTACATTCGGGATTGCCATATAGGTAAAAGAATAGCATGAGAATCAAGAGTTTTGGTCACTTCGGCATGCAATGGTAATCCGAATCGGGAAGCGGCTTTGGGTTATGGGCGGTGTCGTGGTGTGCTCCAAACGTGCCGGGCGCTGGAAACTGAATGTCCAGTACGGGGTGCAGTTCGATGCAGTTCCTGGCGACTCCGGTCTGACGGTGAAAGAAATCGAACATGCCGATGCCAGTCACTTCCACGGTCGGACTGCCATCCACCAGAACGAAATCGGAACGAGGCGGGTTCTTCGGAAAGGCGGCCGAGAATTCATTCCGTGCGGACTGAATGCTGTCGCGCACGATAGAGTCGCAGACGCCCTGGCAGGCCGGGCTCGGAATTTCGACGATCATGGTGTCCGCGGAATCGAGATCCTGGAGAACAATGTGGAAATCGTGGTCTCCTTCCGATCCTTGCAGCTCCTGTTTAAATCCGATCAACTTTGCGTGCACGGTGAAGGCTTGTTTTTCGATCTGGTTAGCGCGAGTATCCTTCGCGGCCGCCGTAGGCGCCGGAGTTGCGACCAGGGCAGCAACCGTAGTCGGCACCGGCGCCAAGGTAACCATGTCCGCGCCGGGATCGCTCATTGTCTTGACCGCCCACCGTTCTTTTCCACAATCGATTCCGCAAGCCGGTTGGGCTGTGGTGGAAACCGATGGTGGCGCGCCGTGCCTGGGGACTCGCAGCGGCGCTCCGGAAGGGATTAGAGACACGGCGACCGGAAGCATGGTTGCCAATCCCATCAAGGGCCTCCGCCTGGAACTTGGATTCGAGCGCGGTGTCACACGGGAGCTTCGTGCCGGCATCGGAGCGGTTCCTAGACAAGCGTAATTGCCGCGAGATCTGACATTGAGGGATCGGCCTTGCTTACGGCTTCAACAACGACCGTGCCGATGGGCGCCGGCCCTCCATCTGGACTCTCGGGCGGGATGTAGAGCCCGTTTTGATCAACCGTGCCCGGACCCGCCCGGAGGTTCCAAATCACCGCGGTATTCGGCAACCGAAGCACGTCGGCTCTAAACTGAACGGGGTGGCCGCCCGCGCTGGTCTGCGCCATTCCTGGCGTGATTTTTATCTCCGGACTGCGCCCTTCCACGCCTTCGTCACGGCTGAACTGAATCCCTTTGCTGACCAGGTAAGAGCTGGAACTTACGCCTAACAAAATCAGCACGCCTTGAGGGATCTGTTCAGGGAACCGCGGCGGGTTCGGAGCGGCGATAATCAGGAACAGGCTGGCTGCGATGACAAACGTGAAGATCAGTAATTGAAAGCGCGCCATGCTGGCGTCGCCGTTCGGCTCACTGATCAGGAAGCGAAGATCGATCCGATCGGTAAAGATGTTCCAGAGCACGGCTATGGCGAGCAGCGCGATAAAGCCAAGCGCCACCCACCCGGCAGCCAGCGTGAGCGGCGTAGAAGCAGTCGGCATCAGTTCTCTCCTTTATTAGTTTTGCTGCGCATCATGGCCATTCCCTTACCGCCCAGGTAAATCATGTTGCTTCCCGCCAAGAGGGCCAGGGTCATATCGGGTATATCAGGCAGTTTGCCGCTTTGGCGGGTCTGGATCGAGTCCATCAAATACGAAAGCGCGGTCCAGAGAGTAAAGAGCAGAAGCTGCACGCGCCCGGAGCTGAAGTAGAGCTTGCCCTGTGCGGTTCGGCCGTATAGCAATCCTTGTGTATTGATCGTTCGCATCAGGAGTTTGATTGCGATAACGGCGGCCAGCACAGCGATGTAGGACAGCACAAGGTAAGCGGCGACTTCGCGTATCTGGATCATGACACCTTGCATGACAACACTGCTCTTGAATGCGACATAGGGATCAGTGCGTCCTCCTGATGGGGTGGATACTAACACATTTCCGGACTGTGCAGGAGCCGCTTGACGCTTGCGCATACACTGGAAGCCATGAATCGTCGCCAATTCCTGGAAGTTGCGGGCGCCAGCGCGGCCGCCGGAGCATTGAAGGCTTATGCCAGCGCGTTCGATGATCAGAAGCGAAGGCGGGTCGGCCTGATCGGCTGCGGCTGGTACGGCAAAATCGATCTTCTGCGCCTGATCCAGGTCTCGCCCGTGGAGGTGGTATCGCTGTGCGATGTCGACCGGAACATGCTGGCGGAGGCAGCCGCCATCGTGTCCAGCCGGCAACTCTCAAAGAAGAAGCCCCGGACCTACAGCGACTACCGTCAGATGCTCGCGGCGAAGGACCTGGACATTGTCCTGATTGGAACTCCGGATCACTGGCACGCACTGCCTATGATTGAGGCCGTGAGATCGGGTCTTGATGTGTACGTGCAGAAGCCGATTAGTGTCGATGTCAACGAAGGGAAGGCGATGCTTGCCGCCGCCCGAAAATACGGACGCGTAGTGCAAGTCGGGCTGCAGCGGCGCAGCACTCCGCACCTGGTCGAGGCAAAGAGCCAGTTCATCGACACAGGAAAACTGGGGAAGATTGCGCTTGTCGAGATTTACTGCTACTACCACATGCGCGCGAGCGCGAATCCGCCCGACACAGCTCCGCCGCCCTATCTCGATTACGAAATGTGGACCGGTCCGGCGCCCATGCGGCCCTACAATTCGCTGGTTCATCCGCGCGGTTGGCGCGCCTTCATGGAATATGGGAACGGGATTGTGGGCGACATGTGCGTCCACATGTTCGACATGACGCGATGGATGATGAATCTTGGGTGGCCGTCGCGAATCGCATCCACCGGCGGTATTTTTGTCGATAAAGCGAGTAAGGCGAATATCTCCGACACGCAGACTGCAACCTTCGAGTTTCCGAATCTGCGGGTAATCTGGCAACACCGCAGTTGGGGAGAATCGGCCGATCCGAAGTACCCGTGGGGCGCCACATTCTATGGCGACAAAGGCACACTAAAGACCAGCGTCTTCAGCTACGATTTCGTGCCGCTGGGCGGCGGGCAACCCGTTCACCGAGATGTTACGTACGAGTTAGAACAGTATCCCGAAGACAAAACTGAGAAAGACCTGGAACGCCACGTTGCGCCCGCGGAACGGTATCACATGGAGAACTTTCTGCACGCAATCGATACGCGGACCAAGCCGGTTTCCGATATTGAACAAGGATATATTTCGACCGCCTCCTGCATCCTGGCAAACAATTCGATGCGGCTGGGGCGCACGCTGACGTGGGATTCACAGCGGCAGTTAGTTGTCGATGATGATGAGGCGAACGGAATGCTGAGCCGCCCGTACCGGGATCCGTGGAAGCATCCGGAGCCGCAGGCTTGAGCTATCTGCATTCCACAACGCCTATGCCAGCCAATCAGCGCATAAAAATCGGCTTGCTCAAACAAAGTGAACTCGAAGAAGCGGACCGCATTGTTCGCATAGCATTCGGGACCTTTCTGGGCGTACCGAATCCAGCAGAATTCATGGGAGACCGCAATTTCCTGAAGCCGCGCTGGCAATCGCGCCACGTGAAGGCGCTCGCGGCGCGCGAAGACGGCCGCCTGATCGGATCGAACATTGTGACGCAGTGGGGGTCGTTCGGGTTCTTCGGACCACTGACTGTCCGGCCGGAATACTGGGACCGCGGCGTGGCGCAGCGACTGCTTGAAACCACGATGGAGATTTTTGATGAATGGGATCTGCGGCACACGGGCCTCTTCACGTTTGCTCATAGTCCCAAACACGTGGGCTTGTATCAAAAGTTCGGTTATTGGCCGCGCTATCTCACAGCGATCATGGCGCGAACACCGGAGGACAACCCGGCATCACAGGACAAAAGCATCCATAAATTGTTATCGAAATTGACCCGCCCCGAACGCGAACGCGCTATTGAGGCATGCCGGAATCTTACTCATAGGATCGATAATGGCTTAGATCTCTCGGGTGAAATCCAGACAGTACTCGCGCAGCGTACCGGCGAGGTCGTGTTGACATTCACGCGCGGTGTTCTGGATGGTTTTGCGGTGTGCTTAAACGGGGCCGGATCGGAGGGCGGGGAGAAAGTCTGCTATATCAAGTTCGCCGCGGCCCGCGGCGGTTCGGGCGCGGGTGAGCGTTTCGACAAGCTGCTGGATGCATGTGAACGGCTTGCACTCTCACGTCAGGCGACGCTGGAAGCCGGCGTGAACCTGGCTCGTGAAGATGCTTACCGGCGCATGCGCTCGCGCGGATTCCGCGTGACCATGCAAGGTGTCGCGATGCAACGCCCGCATGTGGACGGCTTCAACCGGGCGGGCGCCTACGTGATTGACGACTGGCGTTGAACTTAGCCGGGCGCTCATCGCCCCGGCATCAGTGAACCCCGTATTTCGGATTCCACGAGCCCTGCGCCCTGCGTACATAAATAATCTCGCCCGTGTGATAGGCGTTATGCGTACCGATGTGCGCGATGGTTGAATACCACTTGCTCAGTTTTGCGTCATCTGCCGCCTCGACAGCTTGTTCCCATTCGGTCAACACCTTGTCGAGCTTTTTGACTGTCGCATCCCAGCTTTCCGTGCCTCGGAACGTCTGTTCGTTGTCGCCGTTGAACTTGGCGGGTTGGTTTCCCTTGAATTTTTCCAGGTAGCGCCCATCCCAGAAGATCAAGTGATTCGCCAATTCCATGACGGAATGATTTCCGCTGCGATCCTTCCATTTGGCCTGCTCCGGCGTGAGCCCTTTCACCGCTATGTTTACCGGAACGAACCAATCTTCCTGGTTATGCGTCGTGCGCAGTTGCTCCAGCAGAATGCCCTTGAGGGTGGACGGCGCTTTGGGAGCTTGGCCATAGGCCAGCAAGCCCTGGGACAGAAATAGAATGGCGAGCAATTGCTTCATATTGTTCAGATCCTACCGTAGCGCCGCATCCGCGTACTTCTTCCAGATCGCCGGATCGTCAAGCATCTTTATAAAGATCCCGCCGACCACGGAACGCGCCTGAAAACCGACCTGCTTGCCGGTCTTCGTGTCGTACCAATCGGTGAGAGGAACGCGGCTGGGAGATTCATTTGCAAAGCGATAAGCCGGCTCAAAGAACAACTGGAATTGCTTCTGCGAACCGGATAAAGAAGCAGTCCAGGTAAGCCAGTCAAGTTTGGTGTAATCGGCCCGGTTGTCGAGCGGTAAGCCGTATTTGTTCAAGCGCTTTTCGTAGAACGCCAATTCTTTTTGCACTACATCCGGCGGAAAAAGATTTAGGTGAAGCAGCTTGTCCCAGACCAAGTTGTACTTCTGGCTCCAGGTATCGGGACGATCGAAGGCGAGCCGGAAATGATCGTCATCCTTGTCCTTCTGAATCCACAGCCCCGCGTCCTTTCGCGCCAGCGTGGAATACTGGTTTGCTACATCGCCGTGCCCAAGCATGCCGGCTAATTTGCCGTAAGCGCCCAAAGCCAGGATGGCCTTGATCGACAGGTTGGCGTTGTGCGCCAGGTGCCCGGCAAAATCGTCTGTGCTTAGCTGGTTCTCCGGATCGAATCCCTTTTCCTTCAGATATTCCGCCCATTTCGTTATCAGGGGCCAATGCTGCCGGGCGAATTCAGCAGTGCCCTCCACCTGTGCGATACCCGCGGTCATGAGCAGCATGTTGCCGCTCTCTTCCACCGGCATTTGATCCTCTTCGGAAGTCTCGCGCCCTCCGTACTGCTGCCCGTCGGCGAGCGGATATCTGCCCAGATCGTGCGGCGCGAATGGAAAATGCCAGCGCGGCAGGCTCGCGTACTCGAAGATCGGTTTAAGCTGAGCCTCCAGCAGCCGCGGGTTGAATAGCAGGAAGAAGGGCGAACTCGGGTAAGTAACATCGACCGTATCGACCGACCCGTTGCTGAAGTTCTCTTTTGAAAAGAACAGCGGCGTACCGTCAATATCGGCGGTGAGTTTGTGCGCAGCAATGGTTTGCGAGTACGCCAGAGCGCAAAGCCGGGCGTAATCTTCTCCGCCCACGCGTGCCAGGTCCTTCATCAGGCCCTGATCGAAGTTCTGCCCAAGCTGATCAAGCTCATGGTAATCGCGAAGCGCCGTGCGAAGCATTGCGGCGGGTCCCAGCCGGTTGCGGTTCCAGTACGGACGGAGCTTTCGCTCGAAGTACTCGATCGCGAAAACGTCGTCGTACGCAAGCACGAGATAGCGGGAAACCGGAGTTGCTCCAACCGTGCCCAAATCGAAAGAAGATGCCAGCACGGGCATCGATTCTTCATACGGCTCCATTGACCCGAGATTGTCGGAATCGGGGAGCTTGCCCTTGCTTGTAAACATCTCTATCGCCTCCTGGCGCGTATTGGCGATTTCCGAAGCAGTCTCATCGGGAGGCGTCACGACATACAGATATCCCCAGTCGATGCGCAGATTGTCGCCTGATTTTTCCAGTACCGGCTGCTGCTGGGTGCCCATGCGAAGAATCTGAAGATCGC
>JAICXK010000171.1 GCA_025980435.1 Bryobacteraceae bacterium | reverse complement strand
GGAGATCAATTTACCGGATTTTCCACCTGGAAATGGCTGGATATGCAGCTTGCGACCGGCGATGCTCCCGTTTATCGATATAAGTTCGAAGATGCTCCACCAGCGCCGGCAAACGGTAGCCAAACCGAATCACACGGTGCGTACCATTCGGCTGAAATTGAGTTTGTCTTTGAAGCTCTGCCCTCGAAGAAGTTGCCCTGGCGGCCGGAAGACCGGAAACTATCGGACGAAATGTCTTCTTACTGGACAAACTTTGCGAAAGCCGGCGATCCCAACGGCGACGATCTGCCGAAGTGGCTGCCATATGACAAGCAGGACGGATACCAGGTGATGCATCTGAGCGCAAATTCACACTCGGCGCCGGCGCAGCACATGGCGCGATACGAATTTCTGGATAGTCTGCCGTCAGACAAATAGGATTCGGCGCCTGTTCGCTTGCGTGGCGCACGATTTATCGTGCCGGCGGGTAGTTTACTACCCGCGCCGCAGTGGCCGTGCCGCTCTTACGTTAACGGGGCTTTCTGGACCTTGCCGTTGCGGATGCAAGATGTGCAGACACGAACGCGCTTACCCGCGCCCTTCACAACCGCATGAACCGTTTGCAGATTCAAATTCCAGCGGCGCTTGCTGACATTATGGGCGTGGCTGATGCGGTGCCCGAATTGCGGCCCACGGCCACAGATTTCACAAACTTTTGCCATAGATACACACTTCCAGCGGACGCTGGCCCGATAGTAAAGGTTCAGTGTAGCACACGAATGCCCACTATTTTGGCGGCCCGACCTGCAGCTCGTTATCTACGTCCTTAACGCCCTTTACTTTCTTCGCAAGCTTGGTTGCTTTGTTCTTGCCTTTGTCCGTATCGACACGGCCCTTCATGGTTACAACGCCATCCTTCACCGTAACGTCAAGCGCTCCACCTTTTACATCGGCATCTGTGGCGAGACGCATCCGTACCTGGTCTGAAATCCGGTCGTCGGAGTTAGCGGGCTTCTTTTGATCGGCGGCGAATCCTGGCGTCGCAAGCATGGCGCCGATCAGCAGGAGATAGGCTGCAAAACGTCTCATGTTACTGTCTTCTCCGAGCCTACCATCGAGTGCCAGTCGATTGTGTTCAAAAACTCAGGATCCTCGCGCCAACCCGGCCTTACCTTAACGAACAGCGATAGAAAGACCTTTCGCTCCAGCTTATCTTCCAGCGCTATTCTCGCCTCGGTTCCAATGCGTTTCAGCATTTGCCCGCGGTTGCCGATTAGGATGGTCTTCTGCCCGGGACGTTCAACGTGAATGGTAGCTTCTATCTTCACCAATCGCGGTGTTTCCTCCCAGCTCTCGATCAGGATTGCCGCCGCATGCGGAACCTCTTCGCGAGCGGCGCGCAAAATGCGTTCGCGAATGATCTCCGCCGCGAGAAAGCGCATGGGCTGATCGGTCAGGTAATCGTCAGGGAAAAGAGCGGGGCCCTCGGGAAGACAGCCGACGATCACTCGCTTTAGCTCGTCGAGCCCTTCGCCGGTTCGCGCAGATGCCGGAATCGCCTCACGGAAAGGAAACAGATCGAAATACTTCTGGATGAGTGGAAGCAGGAGACGCTTGTCGTCGATGCGGTCAATCTTGTTCAGCACGAGAACGGCCCGATCGGATCTCGAAAGAGCGCCTACGGCATGTTCATCTTCCACTGTGACCGGCCGAGTCGCATCCGCAACAAACAGGACAAGATCACGGTCGGAGATGGCGCCGCGAACCGTATCCATCATTCGCTTGTTAAACAAAGTATCTGATTTATGAATGCCTGGACTGTCCGTGAATATAACCTGGGCTTCAGGAGTCGTCAATACGCCTTGAATTGAGGTGCGAGTGGTTTGCGGCTGCGCCGCCGTGATTGCAAGCTTCTCTCCGATGAGCGCATTCAAAAGCGTGGATTTGCCGGTGTTAGGCCGCCCGGCGATTCCAACGAATCCACTCCGATGCGAAAGAGATGTCATGTATGTGCGCCGGCATGAGACGGTGTTTGCACCCGGGAGATACGTACCTGCTCGACTCGGCGCTCATTCCCGGCAAGCACTTCGATGCGAATGCCGCCGCGTTCTACGCTTTCTCCCACCTGCGGAACATGACCAAGCCACTCTGCGACAAGACCGCCCACCGTGGTGGATTCGGTACTCCCATTCGGCCGGAAGTCCAAGAGGTCCTCCAGCCGGTCAAGATCAAGGCTCCCCGGAGCGATGAATGCATTGTCCGATTCTTGGCGAACGTCACGATCGGGCTCATGCTCGTCACGAATCTCTCCAAGAATCTCCTCGACCAGATCCTCCATGGTTGCGATTCCGGCCGTGTTGCCATATTCGTCCACAACCACGACCATATGCGAGCCATCGCGCTGCATCTCCCGGAGCAGGTCGCTTACCGGCTTGCTTTCAGGTACCAGCGGAATAGGACGGAGCAGATCCGCAAGAGGCTTAATCTGGCGATCGTCATCGCTGAGTTCGAACAGATCCCGAACGTGTATGAAGCCAATAATGTTATCGATGGTGTCCTGATAGACGGGAATACGCGAGTACTGCTCGTGGATCACGAGCTGGCGCAGGTCTTCAAGGGACCTGGCCGCGGAAATAGCGATGATATTAGGCCGCGGTGTCATGACTTCCCGCACGTTCTTATCGCCGAACGCCACCACGGAATGAATCAGCTTGCGATCGCCCTCTTCGAGAATTCCTTCTTCGGCGCCGGCAGTGATCAGCGCCTCGATATGTTCGACCGAATCGGCTGGCGCTTTTTCTCCATTTGCATCTCTGTCGAGATCGAGAAGAGATTGAAACAAGCGCACCAGCGCGACCAGTGGCATAGCCAGCGCGGCCAGAAGCTTGATAATCCGTAGGGCTTTCATCATCCAAAGGCCCTTCGTCCGGCGGTACAGAAATGCGGGAACGAAATAGGTGGAGAGAAGCATGCCGATCAAAGAAAGACCGATTGCTCCGAGAACGCTCTCCCAGCGAGCGGTATCGGGCCGGACCAGCGCGCAAAGGTAGAAAACGCCAATGAGAAACAACGAGACATGCTTAATCAGAGAAAATGCCAGCGATCCCCGTTCCGGATCGAGGCCGATCTTCGCGGAAAGCGTCTCGCGAAAGAAATCAAGGGCCGGCACTTCGCGCCGGATGAGGCGCAGGGATTCCAGATAGAGCAACTGCACGTACGAAACAAAGCAGAGCAGACAGGTTAAAACAATGGCAAGCGCCAGGCAAAGCAGGATCACGCCGGTTGTACCCCCGCACGCGCTCGCGCGATTACAGAGGCCGGGAGGCCGAATTCAGCGCGCCATTTCTCCTCGGCCCGCGCCATTTCTCCCTGATCGCTGACGTGATCCATGCCAGTCAGGTGAAGAACGCCGTGTAACATCAGAATGCAGATTTCGCGGATCCGATCATGCCCGGACTCACATGCTTGCGCCGCCGCACGTTCCGCGGAGATGGCGATCTCTCCCAGGCCGGCGCTTTCATCGGCAGATGGAAAGGAAAGAACATCGGTGGGGTAATCGTGCCGTAGGAACTGCCGGTTTAGGCGATGTAACTCCTGGTCGTCTGTAATGAGGCACGTAAATGCGCGATTACTCGTAACACGGCTGAAAAGGGAACGCCCAAACTGCCTCAAAGCGCGCTTCTCTTCGTTGGAAAGCCTGAACTCGGCCGGAAGGGCTCCGAAGAGCAACGTACTGCCATCTGGTGACATATAGTATTCGTTCAGGCGAGCGAGGGAAACTCGGGAATTTCTACTGTGGTATTCAGGGGAGGCTCCATGGCTACTTCCGTTGGAGCTTCAGCCCCAAGCTTCAAAGCCAACTGCCGGCCGGCGCCGACCATTTCGTTATAGCGGTCGTAGGCCTTCACGATGCGTTGCACCAGCGCGTGACGGACTACATCTTTTTCATTGAAGCCCACAAACGCAATGCCTTCCACACCCCGGAGCACTTCGACGGCATGCAGCAGGCCGCTCTTCTTTCCGGATGGCAAATCAATCTGAGTCTGATCGCCGGTAACAACCATTTTCGAGTTGAAGCCCTGGCGCGTGAGGACCATCTTCATTTGTTCGAGAGACGTGTTTTGCGCTTCGTCAAGAATAATGAAACAATCATTCAGCGTACGGCCGCGCATGAAAGCCAGTGGCGCGATCTCGATAATATTGCGCTCCACCAGCTTCTCAACTTTCTCGGCGTCGATCATGTCGAACAGAGCATCATACAGCGGCCGCAGGTACGGATCAATCTTCTGCTGTAGCGTGCCGGGCAAAAATCCCAGATGCTCGCCGGCTTCGACGGCCGGGCGAGTCAATACGATCCGGCTGACACGCTTGTTCAAATAAGCCGCTACCGCCATGGCTACGGCCAGATACGTTTTACCGGTACCCGCTGGACCAAGCCCGAAGGTCAGGTCATGGTTTTCGATTGCGTCGATATAGCGTCGCTGATTGACAGTCTTCGGTGCCAGAACCTTTTTCCCGAAAGCGCGCGATTTGCCGCTCTCGACCAGGCGGCGCAGTGACACGTTTGGATCGGCCGTCACTACCCGCATGTAGCTGTTCAAATCGCCGTTATTGAACACGTGACCTTCCTGGACAAGACCGACATAGTCCTCCAGAATGCGCTCGGCGCGCCGGACCTGCGGCTCCTCTCCTTCGAGTTCGAGCGAATCGCCGTCCAGCAGTCGTGTTCGGACGTTCAATTCCGATTCGAGCAAGCGTATATTTTCGTCACGAGTGCCAAACAGGGACTCAATGCCGCGGGATATCTGAACAGATGACTTCATCAAGAGACAATATGTGGAAAGACGGGGTACCGGGCGCTTGTGAGGAATCGGGCAATACGAACGTGGAGGACCGCAATCGGTCGTAGGACAGAGGAACGTCTAAGCAAAGTACGTTGAACCCACAGGCGCGGACGCCAGAAGCTCATTCAAACTAAGTATAACAGTTTTTTATGCCGTCAGGGTGGCGCACCCGTGGCTGCTCGCCGCCCGGCGCCCAACTTCAACTTAGGCCGTCGACTACATACAACCGCGATAAATCCCATGCCGCTGAGTAGGCGTAAGCGCCGATCTCGGGCACCGCCACCGCATTTGCTAAGCCCACGAAACCCGTGACCTCCTTGGGCCCCAGCGATTTCCACAGCTCGGACTTCCCCGTTTCGACATTCACTCGAAGCACATCTCCAGGGGATCTGCCCAGCACGAGGACAAACAAGCTGTTTCTGTCGGAACTCCACGCGATTGGAACAGCAGGGTACTGCGGAATCGGCTTTCCGAGCTGGCCGGTCGCGAGATCAACCGTGACACATGCACCGCGGGCAGTTACGCCGGCTAGTCGCGATCCACCAAGCGAGACAGCGGCATGATCTACGTATGGGACGTTGCCCAGTTTCACGGGCTTCCCGTTGCCGATGCGCTGAATCGCGACAATCAGCGGACTCCCCGGATAGGAGCCGCCGACCACAAGCGCCGTGGCGTTCCGGTCGAGGAATCTGGCCCATTGGTATTGAAAGCCATTGCCGGCAATGAGTTTCGACTGGCCTGTTCCCACCGTCACAAGCGTCAGCTTGCTGCGGTCTTCGGGATCGATCAACAGCGCGAATTTGCCATCTGCCGATAGCGCCACACCGCGGCCTGCGCCCACACGCGCCGTCCGATGAGAGTTCTGGTTATAAAGAAAAGCAGTGTAATGCTGGCCTCCGCCATCGCCGCCCTCGGTAAACAGAACCAGCTTTCCGTCGCCCGACAAAGCCTCAACAAACGAGAAGTCGAACTTGGACAGGTCCGTTTCCGCGGAATCACCTGGGAGATCTGCCATCATCGTCACTCTGTAGTTGTCCAGCGATATGAGCGTGCGACCCGACTGCGAAACATCCAGAACGCGCAAAGAGAGCGGTGAATTCGAGATACGCCGCAGTTGCGCCTTCTCCGAAACTGCGTACAAGCCTCTTGTACCGCCGCTCTTGCTTGCCGTAAACCAGATTTCGTTTCCGGAAGGAGACCAGGCAAGTCCGTCAATGGAACTCCATTCACTCGTCATCTGCCGCGAGGTTCCGTTTAAACGCGCGATTCGTACGTATCCCGCGTCATCATCGCTGATCGGGTGATCAAGGAACGCGACAATGCTGCCGCAAGGCGCAATTCGCAGTCCGTTAATCCACCCCGTGGATTTATAGATCACATGACCCGGTGGAAATTCCACGAGCGACGCCGGTCCGTTCCGCCGGACGATCGCCAGGTTGCGGCCGTTCCTGTCGAAGTCTGCGGCCTCGGCCTGCTGAAGAACAATCCGCGGCTTGCCGCCGGCCATGGAGACGCGCGAAAGCACGGCTTCTGAATCCGTATGCGGCGAACCTATGGATGCTAGCAGAAGATCGCCACGCGATGAAACCGCTTCCAGGGTGCCCCTTGCGAACGGAAGGATTCGCGAACTCGCGTCCTTGAGATCGAGAAGATACGTTTCGCGTTCACCTGGACGCCATCGCGCCGTATAAACAATGGCTTCGGGGTCGGGCGAAAACCGGGCGTTGAGAATTTTTCCTGAACGAAAGGTCAGTTGATGGAACTTCGGCTCATGAGGTGGGCTGTTTCTGTCCGGCCTGAAGTATCCAAAGGAAAAGACAGATAAGGCGGCAATACCGATAGCGGTCGCGATGGGGAGCGGCTTCAAAATGCGGCGCCGTAGATTGCCGGAGGAACCGGTCTGCTGTGTAGCAGGCGTTGAGCTCGTTCCTGGGGTGCCATGCGTCGCGGATGGGCCTGCTGGCGGGAGGTGATTCATGGCAACGGGATCGGCCTCTTCCATCAATTCAACCGGAGAGAGAAACCGATACCCAAACCGCGGCAATGTCTCGATGTAGCGGGGTGACTCCGCCGAATCCCCGAGGGCTCCGCGAAGACGATTAATAGCCGTGTTTAACCCACTCTCGAAATCAACGTACGTTCCGGGCCACAACCGGGCGCACAACTCTTCGCGGCTGATTAGTTCGCCGGGACGCTCCAGCAAAGCCTCCAGAGCCTGCAGAGGTTTTGTCTGCAGCCGCAGGCGGATTCCGCGCTTAGAGAGTTCCCCCGTTTCGGTCCTCAGTTCGAATGAACCGAAGCGGTAAATGCGTCCAGGCAACCTCCGGCCGCCTTGCATCGCCTCACGACCCTGTCCCGTAGGCTGCGCACCTTCGGGACCTGAAACCCCTCCCATAGTTTTGCCCGCCTTTTTTGCAGGAACCCATGTGCACCCGGACTGCCAAGCCACAAAGAACGCGGAACCCTATGCTGGACCGGGAATCCAGCCTGCTCTCAATCCCTGCGGCCCCGGACCGTTCTTGTCTGGTTGTGGAATCAAGGTGTCCCAAAACGCGACGCTTTCGGTTTCAAGTTGACGGCTGGGCAGATACAAACGCGCTTGGCATCACGCCTTTCTCCTGCCCTTCAATTGCGGTTCGAACCTGAATTCTGACAGCCTGCACATCCGCTTGCTCGGCTTCGCTGAAATGCTTTTGATGCCGTAAAACGGATGCGTATTCACTCAACCAATGCGACAAGGTCGCATTCTCGTGCGATTCCGCTTTCTGAAAGATCGGAATGGCTCTGCGATAGGAGCGCTCGGCGCCATCAAAATCCTTCGCGCGCAACTGCGCCACCGCCAGGTTATGGAGAGTTCTCGCTACGTCCACACTCTCGGGTCCCAGGTGTTTTTCCTGTATTTCCTCTGCTCTCCGATACAGCTCGATGGCCGCTTCATCGTGTTTCTGAAAGTAAAGCTGCGCGGCGATGTTGGAGAGGTCCGTAGCGATCTGGGGGTGATCAGGACCATATCGCGCCGAATCGATCTGAAGCGCCTGTTCATAACCGTGCTGAGCCTCCTTATGATGTCCCTGCTTGCTCCGCACTGCGGCGAGATTCGAAAGAGTAGCGGCGTACTTTGGGTGATCCGGCCCGACGGTCTTCAGCCAGATCGCTTGCGCTCTCTCATAGAAACCGGTGGCCTGCCGAAAATCATTCTGGCTGGCGGCAATCAGGCCCATCGTATTCAATAGCGTTGCAATCAGCGGGTGTACGGGCCCCAGTTCTTTTTCAGCCAGTCGCAGCGCTCGCTCAGTATCCTGCTCGGCGGCGCTGGTGCGGCCCGAGCGGCGCTCGAGAACCGCAAGATTGTTTACCGTTTCAATTGCTTCCGAATCTATTCGCGAGAGGAGTTTCGTGCGCATCGCCAATGATTGTCGGAACGCATTCTCAGCATCTGAAAATCGTCCCAGTTGGAAATAGGCAAGTCCCAAGTTGTTGAGTGTCACTGCTTTGTCCAGCGATGCAGCGGCTCCCAGCGCGTTTTGAATTTTAAGCGCTCTGTGGTTCTTTGCCAGGGCTTCCTCGAAGTGTCCGGTTTCGTAGCTCAAAAGCCCGGCATTGGTAAGCGCCAGCGCGAACGGGTTGCTGTTCTCTCCGGATGATCGCCGGATAATGGAAAATGCCTGATTATAGAGCAATCGAGCTTCGCTGTACCTGCCTTGGTTCTGAATGCTAAGCGCCAGGTTACTGATGAGCTGTCCAAAAATCGGATCGTCCTGCGCTTTGAGCTTTTCAAGAATTGCATACGACTGGCGAAGCAGACTTTCTGCATCCCCATACTGCCCGCGCTTTTCGGCGATGGTTCCCAGGTTGTTGAGCGATATCGCCATTTCCATATCGATCGGGTGCGCCAGCTTGCGGTTAATCTCCAGTGCCCGCTCGTATTTCTCCTTTGCGTCGCTCAGGCGCGAATCGGCCTGGCTCGCTTCTCCCAGCCGGTTCAACCTCGCTACGTTCTCCGGCTCGTTCGAACCGGATTTGGGCGAGTCGAATGCTTGGCAGACCGTTGACAGCAGCGCAACGGCGCAGATCGATGCGCAAAGACGGAAGATCGAATCGCGATGAAACATGGCCAGCGCTCCTTCCGATTCGAACTTAATTCCCCAAGCGCTAGACAGTACAGTAGATTACGGCTAATTTGTCGGTAACCTAGTAACTCGCTGTAGCTGTAGCGAATGAGTGTCGGGCTTAGGTATTGCTTCCAGATATCATTTACAAAAAAGGAAAGAATTTCACAGAACTCAATCGCGTTCAAAACGTCTTACTCACCAATCACCACTCGCACATGGACAAACGAGGCGTTGTTGAGGGTATTCCGGCACCGGGGAGGGAAGCCCGGTTCGGTTCGTTCGCGCTGAATCTCCAGACGGGGGAGTTGCGAAAGCACGGCGTACGGGTCCGATTACAGGGCAAGCCATTCCAGATCCTTCGCGCCTTGCTGGAGCGGCCCGGCCGCGTCGTTACGCGAGAAGAGCTGCGGAACCGGCTGTGGGCCTCCGATAGCCTCGCTGATTTCGAGAGCAGGTTGAATACGGCGATGAACCGTTTGCGAATCACGCTTGGCGATTCGGCCGAGAATCCTATCTATGTTGAGACCATCTCCCGGCTGGGGTACCGGTTCGTTGCGCCGATTGAGCGGATTCAGGAGCAGGCAGCCGGAATCGACGAGCACGCCGGCGAGCCAACGCAGGGTGAAAGCGCGGTAAGGCCTGAAACGGAATTTGGCGATTTCCCGCTGGGCAGGATGCGTAAAGCTGCCAGGAAATATTGGGCTCCGGCACTGGTGCTGGCCTTGGGCGCGGCATTGGCAATCGTCGCGTTCCAAGCCCATCGTTCATCCGAGCGTCCGGTATCATTTCGCCAATTGACCTTTCAAAAGGGCTTTGCTACAGGGGCAAGGTTCACCCCGGATGGAAAGGACATAGTCTACAGCGCGGGCTGGAACGGCGGCGCAACCCACCTTTATTTGACCGGAGCGGCGGAGTCCGGCGGACGAGAACTTAGCGGCGAAGCGCGAATCGCCGGCTTCCCGTCGTCCCAGGAGATCGGCTTTTTTACCATGAGCGGCAAACCGCCGAAATGGTTGCTCGAGGCCGAGGCATACGACGGTGGTGCCCCGCATATCGTATCGGAGCGTGCCAAAGATGCGGATTGGAGCAGGAACGGTCGCCTGGCCGTGATCACCGCCGATGCCTCGTACTATTCCATCGAATATCCTGCCGGACAAATAATTTACCGTTCAGACGCACGACTCGACGATCTGCGGGTTTCTCCAGGTGGTGAGCGGGTTGCCTTCGTCGAGCATCCCGTGCCCGGAGACGATGCCGGCCGGGTGATG
>JAICXK010000159.1 GCA_025980435.1 Bryobacteraceae bacterium | reverse complement strand
TTACCAAGTCCCTGAAGAGCATCACGGCCAAGCGTGCCAACCTGATCCTGGGCCGAACGCGAAACCCGTTCTGGCAAGAGGAAAGCTACGACCATCAGGTGCGCCATAATCGTGAATTTGAGCAAATCCGGCGCTATATCGAAAACAATCCTGTACGCGCGGGATTAGTACGGGAAGCTGGCGAGTATCGCTGGTCTAGCGCCGGATGGCAACCAGGGGGTTGCCCTGCGGACGAGGCCGTCCGCCCTACCAAAGTAAGCTAATTTAGTACTTACATCCCAATCGCTCCCTACTGTTATTCCTGAGGTATTCGTGTGAAGAAGTCTGTTTGTCTCCGGGCCGTGGCTACGGCTGCCATGGCGATCGCTCCGCTGTGTGCGCAACCACCGGCAAAGCCCGCCCTTCCCGCCGGCATCATCCGCGGCGCCTCCGTCGAGGGCATTACTGAATACGATTTGCAAAACGGGCTTCGCGTGCTGCTGTTTCCCGACCCCACCAAAACCACGACAACCGTCAACATCACCTACCTGGTCGGCTCCCGAAACGAAAACTATGGCGAAAGCGGCATGGCTCACCTGCTAGAACATATGCTGTTCAAAGGGTCGCCCAGGCATCGAAATATCCCGCAGGAGCTGACGGAACATGGAGCGCGGCCGAACGGGACCACATCCTTCGATCGCACGAATTATTTTGAGACCTTCGCCGCTAGCGATAAAAATCTGAACTGGGCGCTCGATCTTGAATCCGATCGCATGGTCCATTCCTTTATCGCCAGGAAGGATCTGGACAGCGAGATGACGGTGGTTCGCAACGAATTCGAGATGGGAGAGAACAGCGCCTCGAATATCCTGCAGGAACGCGTTTTCTCGGTGGCGTATCTCTGGCATAACTACGGCAAGTCGACCATTGGGGCGCGCTCCGATATCGAGCACGTGCCGATCGAGCGCCTGCAGGCGTTTTATCGCAAGTACTATCAGCCCGACAACGCCGTGCTCACCATCGCGGGGAAGGTAGACGAGGCGAAGACGCTGGAGCTGATCGCGAAGTATTTCCTGCCGATTCCTAAACCTGCCCGGGAACTGGAAAAGACATACACGGAAGAGCCCGTGCAGGACGGCGAGCGAACCGTAACGCTACGCCGTGTGGGCGATGACAAGGTCATGATAGTCGGCGTGCATGTACCCGCTCTCGCGCACCCCGATGGACCGTTGTCTGACGTTTTGGGCGACATCGCCGCGAGTGCGCCATCGGGCCGGCTGTACAAGGCGCTGGTGGAAAGCGGGAAAGCGGGCTCTGTGTTTTCCGAATCAACCGATACCCGCGAGCCTGGAATGCTTGTGCTGATGGCGCAGGCGCCCAATTCCGCGGATCTCAACGACATTCGGAAGACGTTTCTGGCCGTTATGGACGAGATCGAAACGACGCCCCCAACCGATGAAGAGGTGAATCGGAGCAAAACGAAATTTGCTTCGCATTTCGATCTGTTGCTGCGCAACTCCGAGCGCCTGGGACTGTTTTTAAGCGAATACATCGCGGCCGGGGACTGGCGCCTTGCGTTCATAACTCGCGATCGCATTCAAAACGCCACAACCGCCGATGTGGACCGCTTTGCGCGTGCGTATCTGAAGGAATCGAATCGCACCATCGGGCTCTTCATCCCGACAGCTAAGCCGGATCGCGCCGAAATTCCTGAAACGCCGGCGATCGCTTCACTGGTAAATCACTATAGAGGCGGGGCCGCCGTCGCGCAAGGCGACGCTTTCGACCCGACTCCGGCGAATATCGACCGGCACACCGTTCGCGGCGAGTTGCCGCCCGGCATCAAGCTGGCCCTTGTTTCGAAGAAGACCAGGGGCGGAATTGTGCATGCCACGCTGCGCCTCCACTTCGGCGATGAGAACAACCTTAAGGGCAAACAAATGGCCGGCCAACTGGCTGCCCATATGCTGATGCGCGGGACAAGCAAGCACACGCGGCAGCGGATAACGGATCAGCTCAACCTCCTGAAAGCCCGGGTGCGAATCTTCGGCAGCGCAACCGGCGCGACAGCTAGTCTCGAAACCACCCGAGAGAACTTTCCAGCGGTGATGGCGCTGGTTGCCGAGATTTTGCGGGAGCCCTCTTTCCCGCAATCGGAATTCGACGCCCTGAAACAACAGGAACTGGCCGGACTGGAAAACCGCCGTCATGAGCCGATGTCGATTACTTTCGAAAACGCCGAACGCCACCTGAACCCGTATCCGAAAGGAGACGTGCGCTATGTCGCTTCAACCGGCGAAGAGATCGGTGAATTAAAGGCGGCAAAACTTGAGGATGCCGGCAATTTCTATAGAGATTTCTACGGCGCGTCGAACGCCGAGCTGGCGGTGGTTGGTGATTTTGACGCCGAAGCTCTCCAGAAACAAGCCGGATCGCTATTTAAAGGCTGGACCAGCAAGCAGCGCTACGCGCGTGTTATCTCGCCCTATAGAGATGTGCCTTCGGTGAACCAATCGTTCGAGACTCCGGATAAGGCGAATTCCACCTTCGTCGCGGTCCAGCCGGTCCAAATGGACGACGCAAGCGAGGATTATCCTGCCTTGTTGCTGGCGAACTATATGCTGGGCGGCGGATTTTTGAACTCACGGCTTGCTACCCGCATTCGTGAGAAAGACGGCCTGAGTTACGGTGTCGGGTCGCAACTCCAGGTCCCGACTGCGGAAGATAGCGCCACGTTCATGGCCTATGCCATTTCCGCTCCGCAGAACACTGCAAAAGTAGAAACTGATTTTCAGGAGGAGATCAAGCGCGTACTCGCGGATGGTTTCACGGACCAGGAAATCGCGGCGGCAAAGTCGGGCTGGCTGCAATCGCGCCAGGTGAGCCGGGGTCAGGATAACGAACTCGTCAGCCGCCTGGCCGGGCAGGCCTATTGGGGCAGGACCATGCAATGGGATGGCGGCCTTGAGCACAAGGTGGCTGCGCTCCGCGCCGCGGACGTGAACAAGATCGTGCGGAAATATTTAGAACCGCAGAAGGTCAGTATTTTTAAAGCCGGCGATTTCGCCAGGATGAAAGAAACCCCTGCAAAACCTGCCGCCGCGGGCGCGGTGTCAGGCCGCCAGTGACCGCCAGCCGCGTATCATATAGTATCGACGGCAGTAAGCCCAGATGAGAACGCTGCAAACGATTGAGATCGCAAAGTCGTACAGTGGCCGCCGTGTTGTGGATAACGTCACGGTACGGGTAGAACAAGGCGAAGTGGTGGGCCTGTTAGGCCCGAACGGCGCAGGCAAAACTACGTCCTTCTATATCATCGTCGGGTTGGTCAGCCCGGATTCGGGAGAAGTCCTGCTCGATGAAAAATCGATCACACCGCTTCCGATGTACCAGCGCGCGCGCAGAGGTGTCAGCTATCTTCCGCAGGAGCCCTCAGTGTTTCGGAAGCTCAGCGTCGAAGACAACCTCATGGCCATTTTGCAGACTCTGCCGCTCAATGCGCGCCAGCGCCGCGATCGCATGAACGTGCTGATTGAAGACATGGGCCTGGAAACCGTCCGCCACAGTAAGGGCTACATGCTTTCGGGTGGCGAGCGCCGTCGCGTGGAGATTGCCCGTTCCCTGGTCCTGCAGCCCGATTTCATCTTGCTCGATGAGCCGTTTTCCGGCATCGATCCGATACAGGTTCTGGAGCTGCAGCGAATTATCGGCGATCTGAAGCGCAAAGGCATCGGCATTCTGGTGACCGATCACAACGTTCGTGAAACTCTCGCCGTAACGGATCGCGCCTACATCATCAGCAGCGGCCGCATCTTTCGCGCTGGTTCGCCGGAGTCGCTCGGAAACGATCCCGAAGTCCGGCGCATTTACCTGGGCGAGAACTTCTACTTCCCTCCGGTCTTGGCGGGACAGTAGAAACGCGTTCCGCTGATTCAAATACCTCGAAAAGCCCGATTTTTCCTGAAGAAGCAATCCCCTCCGCCGGTGCTAAACTGAAATCCGAATGAGTTCGCTTTCGCAACGGCTGCATCTCGGCGTTCAGCAAAAGCAAATACTCACGCCGGGCCTCGTCCAGATGGTCACGGTCCTTCAACTGAACCGCCTTGAGCTGAAGGACATGATTCTCAACGAAATCGCTGAAAATCCCGTCCTGGAAGAGGCCGCTGAAGCCGCCGAAGAACTGACGCCCGCCGAAGTGCAGTCCCTGCTCGAGCGGGAGCGCCAGGCCGATCCGGCCGACCAGTCCATTCTCGATAAGGTCGAAGGCGCCGACACCCCGCAAGCATTCGAATCGTCCCAGGACGGCGAATTCCCGATCGATGGCCTGTCTCTAGAGGCTGCTGCTGCAGATGGCGTCGCGGCGGCCACGGCAGTGGCCGAAGAGCCCGTTAAGACCGAAACCGATCCCTTCGATGAGATCGACTTCGGCAGCTTCTTCGATGACTATCTCGATCCTGGTTTCAAAAGCCCGGCCTCGGAATCGGTCGAAAAGCCCTCGTTTGAGACCTTTCTTTCTTCTCCGGTTACGCTGAGCGATTACTTGCACAGCCAACTGAGTGTAATGGTCCTCCCGGAAGCGGTGCGCGACGCAGCCGACGGCATCATCGGCAACGTGGAAGAGAGCGGCTATCTCACCACGCCGCTGGAGGAAATCGCCGTCGCGGAAGGTTTGGAGCTTCACGACCTCCAGGCCGGCTTGCGAGCCGTCCAGTCCCTGGACCCAACCGGCGTTGGGGCTCAAAACTTACAGGAATGTCTGCTCCTGCAGCTCGAAGCCCGCGGCTCCCGTGATTCCGTCGCTTGGAAGATTGTTCACGATCATCTGAAATTGCTTGAAACCCGCCAGCTATCGCAACTGGTGAAAGCCCTGGGACGGCCGCTCGAACATATCCAGATTGCGGTGAATGTGATCCGGCATCTGGATCCCGCTCCTGGACTGCGCTACTCCAGCGGCGGAGCGCGTCAGGTGGAACCCGACGTCTATATAGAAAAAGAAGGCGACGATTACCTCATCACTTTAAATGACGACGAGATTCCGCAGCTTCGGCTGAACGGCGAGTACAAGCGCATGATCGACCGCGAGCAGGAGCCGAACCGGGACATACGGAACTATGTCAAGGAACGCTATGCGTCCGCTCTGCAATTGATCAAGAACATCGAGCAGCGCAAGCAAACCATCCTGCGGGTTTGCCAGTCCATTGTCCGCAGGCAATTGGAATTTCTGGAATTCGGAATTGACCAACTCAAACCGATGATGATCAAAGAGGTGGCTGAAGAAATTGGTGTGCATCCTTCCACTGTGAGCCGTGCAGTTGCCAACAAGTACGCTCATACGCCTCAAGGCGTATACGAACTTCGTTACTTCTTCTCGGAAGCCGTGCAAGGACCCTCCGGCAGCGCCACACCGCTGCTCATCGTGAAAAGGCGCGTGAAAAAAATGATTGAGGATGAGAATACGACTCACCCGCTTACCGACGAGCAGATCACGGCCCGTCTGCAGGCGGAAGGAATTCAGGTAACCCGGCGCACCGTTGCGAAGTACCGGGAGGACATGAAGATACCTTCAACCCATCAGCGCCGCGTTCGTGCCTGAAAGAGCCCGTTAAATTGTAATTCCGCGAGCCGCGGAATTTTTCCGGGGCCCGCTTCCGAGGGGAACATGAGACTGATTGTTTCTGGTAAAACCAAAGATTTCACCCCTGAATTGGAGGAGAAGTTTACCTCCAGAATCGCCAAGCTCAGTAAGTTCGTTGAGCGCCGCGGAGAACGTGAAGCTCATATCTCCCACCAGATTGAGCGCCATCTGCATAAAGTGCAGGTGATCGTAAATTTCTACGACCATTCGCTGGTGGGCGAGGGCGTCGATGCCGACCTGGATACCGCCTTGTGTCAGGCCGTCGAGAAACTCGAAAAGCAGATCGTCAATCTGCGGAGCCGCTGGCGCGATACTCATCGTGATGCGAAGGGTGTGCGTGAAACCAAGGAAGGATGGAACGGCGGCCCTCCTGCGCCTGCCGAATCCGAGGCGCCTGAGCCCGCCAAAGCGCGGTTGAATGGCCGAGCCCCGAAGCCAAAGATTTTCCGTGTCAACTACGAAGAAGACCGCAAACCCATGACCCTCGAAGAGGCTATGCTGGAAATGGAAAGCCAGCAGGACTATGTCGTTTTCCGCGATGCCGACCGGGACTGCCTCTCGGTGCTGGTCCGCCGGACAGACGGCAACTACGACCTGATCGAATCCTAGAATGTGCTGTCCGTGACTGGCGGTGGGGCAGGCCATCGTTTTGTGTGGCCTGTCTGCTTGTGCAGCTCTTGAATGCCGAAGTCAAACCTGGATCTTGCCGCTCTGCCCGGGAAGGAGCCGCCGCTCGCTGCCGACCTGGTTATTCTCACCGGACTCAGTGGCTCCGGGAAACTGACCGCGCTCAAAGCGTTTGAAGACTTGGGCTATTACGCCGTCGACAACCTTCCCATTGCGCTGCTTTCCAAGTTTGCAGACCTCACCTACGAATCGAAGAAGCGCGCTGCTGTCGCGATCGACATCCGGGAAGGCGAGGCGCTGAAACAGTTTCCCAAAACGTACGAAGAGCTCAAGAAACGGCTGGTATCCACTCTCGTGTTCCTGGATGCGGACGACGACGTGCTCCGCCGCAGATTCAGCGAAACCAGGCGGCCTCACCCTTTAGGCGGCGAAGCGACGGTTCTCGCCAGTATCGGCGACGAGCGGCGCCAGCTTGCGCCCATCCGGGCTCTTGCCGATCTGTGCATTAACACCAGCAAGCTAAACGTTCACGAGCTTCGGTCCATCATCACCGGCAAGTTTCACGACCAGAAGGACGCCAACAAAATTGTCATTTACGTGAATAGCTTCGGCTTTCGGAATGGCGTCCCTGCCGATAGCGATCTGGTCTTCGACGTGCGCTTCCTGCCGAACCCGAATTACATCCCGGAGTTCAAGCACCTGACCGGACGGCATCCAAGCGTCGCCCGCTATATCCGGTCTTTCCCTCAGACCGGCGAATTTATCAATCGCATCTCAGACCTTCTGATTTATCTGTTGCCGCACTACATTCGCGAAGGGAAGAGTTACCTTACCATTTCATTCGGCTGCACGGGCGGCCATCACCGCTCTGTTTTTATCGCGAATGAAATCAATAAGCGTCTGAAAAAGGCCGGCTTCAGTGTTCGCGAGAGCCACCGTGACCTGAACCGTTGAGCGCTGCTTCGGCCGCCGCGACCGTATGCGATGGCGGATGGCCCGCCGTCCGATCGGCAATCAGCTCGTAGTTCGAGTAATGTTCCTCCTGCCGTGAGCGCATTCCGTAAAACCCGAAGATACTCGCGTTCACCGATTCCATGAACCGCTTCGGAAGCCAAACACCGCCAACCGGAGCTTGCTCCAGCTCGAATTTCGTTCCTGGCTTCACTTGCGCGATAAATAGGCCGAACTGCACCGGCTTGATCACTTCCGCCTGCACTTTTACCCAGTGATACTCGGCCTTATCGATCCAGAGGTGGCCTTTCATTCCCAGCAGCACTCGCGCCTTCTCTACCGGCGGGCTATAGTCCGGATTGGGAATCGCATCCAGCAGGTAGCAATCGATGCCGTCTATCTGCTCCTCCCGGTTCAGACGGAAATGGAACGCGTCCACCATCTGCTGCATCAGCAAATGTTCTTCGGAGCGGTCGGCTTGATATTTAGCGATGCGCGCGCTCCGCTGAACGGGTGATTCGTTGCGCCGTCTGCGGATTTCGCGGTTTAGTTTGTCTCGCTCTTGCTGCGCCTGTGCCGCTGTGAGCGGCTCATTGTCGATACCGATCAGCCGCGAATAAGGCGATCCCTCGATCATCGTGACTTCGTAGCGCTTCGATATCGTCGATTTTGCATCCCCGCCGGAGTCGATCTTTGTCTTGGTATTGTGCTCCTCGTGAGAGTACTGGGGCTGAGCTTTCCAGTCGGCGGTATTGACTGCAATCGACCTTTGCACAATCGTCGCGGCATCCGGCCCCGGCCCCTCTTTGGCCGCCTTCAAAGAGAACGGAGCAAACGCGCACACAAGCAAAACTGCACAAAAGTCTCTCTTGACCGCTTTCGTCACGTTGGTTCCCTTCGAACGCTTTAGAGCAACGATGTTACCAAAGCGTTATCGGCGCTGTATCAACTACTTACGTCTTAACACGTAATTGGGTGAATCGGGAAACGTGCAGGTACCAGGCTTAAATTGCGATGAGTACTAGCAATTCTTGCCGCTTGTGGGGCAGACGCTCTCGGCGGTGGGGCGGACGCCCTCGTCCGCGCGCGACCCCCTGGTCGCGCTACTCCCTGTACTGCTCTAGCAATTCTTGCCGCTTGCTCGCGGAAACGCCTCCGGATCGCGCTCCTCAATCGGCGCGTCCACGCATTCCAAATCCTTCTCGATCGCAATCTTCAGGACAAAACCGTCGGCCGGCAGCTCAAAATACAACCCAATCCCGTCGCTTCCGGCCCATTGCTTCAGTTCCGAAGGCGGCGCGGACACTCGAATCACACCGTCGCGAAACGAAGCCTCGGGCCCGAACTGCGCATCGGCATCCAGAGTGTATACAAGCGCTTTAGAGCCCGGAAACGAAACCCGCTCCTCTAATGCCGAACCGGAAGCGATCGTCTCCACCTCGCGACGGTTCAGCCGCAGCCGGAGGCTGTCATTTCGAAACCTCAGCTTCATCTATTTCGAGTGTATCCGCCGCTCACCGGAATAAATATTAAAACGGCCATCCCGCACAAAGCCGATCAGCGTCATCCCGTGTTCACGCGCCGTCTCGATCGCCAGGCTCGAAGGACCGCCCACGGTCGCCAGAACAAGTCCTCCAGCCATGGCGGCCTTCTGAACCAGTTCAAAGCTGCTTCGGCTGCTCATGAATAGAACGTATTCGCCCAATGGCGTGCGCCCGCCCAACAAACATTCGCCAATCAGTTTGTCCAGCGCATTATGTCGCCCAATATCTTCGAATAGACCGGCCACTTGACCTGCTGGAGTGATCAGCGCCGCGGCATGCAGTCCTCCTGTTTCTGAAAAGCCGGCTTGCTGAGCGCGCACAATCTCGGGAAGGATCTCAATCAACTCCCTTGCAATTAGGAAATCACTCCCTGTCCGCGGGGGAATCTGTTGCGCAAGCAACTCCCGGCTGCGCTTGCCGCAAACTCCGCAGCTCGAATTCATGATGCCGTTCCGCGCCAGCCGCCAGCCTTCGAAATCCACTCCTTTCGCCAGTTCAACCAGAATCTCATTCGAAGGTTCGCCGCCCAGCGGCCGAATTGCAGCCAAATCTTCACGCCTGCGGGCAACACCTTCGGAGAACAGAAGCCCCGCCGCCAGCTCCCGGTCGTGTCCAGGGGTTCGCATCGTCACGGCAAACGCTTCGGCCGACTGAGCTTCCTTAAACCAGTGACGAACCCGAACCTCCAGGGGTTCTTCAGCCGCAACAGTGTCGGTGGTGCGCTCCGACTCCGCCCCGTGAACCCGATCCACGCTGAAGTGCCGCACCAGGTACTCTTTAGCGGCCTCCATCTACAGCTTCTCCCGGAACAGCGCCACCTCCGACAGCGCCGGACAAACCGGAGCGTTCGTGATTCGCACCCGCACCCGCTTCGCCGTCACAGCATGCTCTGCACGCAGAATGCGGCACATTCCGATGCTGCTCCCCTGGCCGAACGCCGCCCAGGCGTTGTCTTTCCAAATCTCCACGGCGAACCCGCCGATGCGTTGTCCCAGCCGGATATTCTCGCGCAGTCGCACCAAGTCGAACGTCACCGGATTCGCAAGCTCAATCGTTACGCTGGGAGTGGTAACCGGATCGTCCGTTGCCCAGTACGTGAACCGGTCGCCGTCGAGCAGATTCTGCGGGCCGTAGGCCGGATCATTCTTGCGGACATTGGATGCGCTTGCTCTGGCCCCGCGTGCAAGGTTCGCGCCGAAGGTATCGCGAATCGCTTCACCAAAGCGCCGCAACGACGCCGCGTCCGTCTCGTAGATCAGCCCCTGCCGGTCCGGTGGAACGTTCAGCAGGAAACTGGCGCCCCTGCCAACCGACTCATAGTAGAGGTCCAGCAACTGCCTGGGTGACTTTACCTTGTCGTTTTCCTTCGGATGCCAGAACCATCCCGGCCGGATCGACACATCGCATTCGGCCGGCATCCAGTACTTGCCATTTCGTGTGCCGGAGGTGTTTTCCGCAGCGACCACATCACCCGGCGCACCCGGCCCGCCGCTGGGTGACCGCGGGGTGTACGTTGCCCAGCACGTCTCACCCGCAATCCCCTTTTCGTTTCCTACCCAGCGGACATCCGGCCCCACATCGCTGAAAATTGCCGCTTCCGGCTGCAGTTCGCGCTCCATCTTCCAGGTAGCCGGCCAGTCGTAATAGTGCAACTTGTCGATCGTGCGCGTCTCGTTCGCGCCGCCATAATATCCGCTTCCGCCGTTTGCGCCATCGTGCCAGATCTCAAAGATCGGACCGTAACCGGTAAGAAGCTCCCGAAGCTGCTGCCGATAGATCTGAATGTATTGCGGGGTCCCATAAGACGCTTGATTGCGGTCCCAAGGCGAGACGTATACGCCGAACTTCAGGCCGTGGCGCGCTGCGGCATCCGAAATCTCCCGCACAATGTCGCCCTTTCCGCCCTTGTATGGGCTGTGCTTGATCGAGTGCTCGGTCGTCTTCGTCGGCCAGAGGCAGAAGCCGTCGTGGTGTTTGCAGGTGAGAATCGCGCCTTTGCTCCCGGCCGCTTTTAGCGTTTCGATAATGGC
>JAICXK010000351.1 GCA_025980435.1 Bryobacteraceae bacterium | reverse complement strand
TACGATTATTTGGGATCTCTTTGCATTTCATTTCAACTGGGAGGTCATCCTGAACGAGTTTTTCTTTGGCCCTGAATTAGACATTGGCGAGGGCGCTATACTACGTGACCTCATTACATATCCTGCACTATCAGCTTTTACGTACTCATTTGGCATAACTATCAAAATCGGGCCGTTGAGTAGAAACTCAAACGGTCGTCATATTTGACTCCATACTTCTCGTTCGTGATCAAGCAAACGGTTAGTGCGCGGCGGTAATTTGTTTGTAAGGTGGATGAAAGAGCCTGTCCCACCACTACGGCAGGCGCAGCTTACAACGATGTGGGACACGCATTCAGCGTTTCGGGACTTCTGCCACGGGTTTTTAACGGCTGCGGTATGGGCGTTAAATGAACGATTCTTGTAAAAACGTCAAGTTTGCTTTGATACGATCAGCCGCATGCGCATGTTGCCAGCCCGTGGCAGAAGTCAATCAATCGAGCGAGAACAGGCGAAAGCGCCTGTCCCACCAAACGGCAGTAGCAGCTTCCATAGCAAGCGGGACGCGCATTCAGGGTTTCGGGATTTCTGCCGCAGGCTCTCGACAGCCATTCTATGCGCGGCGGTGTTTCCCGCCATCCTGCCGGCCGCACAGAAGCCGTTAGAGATCTTCTTCATCGATGTTGAGGGCGGTCAATCCACGCTGTTCGTCACGCCCGCGGGCCAATCGCTGCTCATCGACACCGGATGGGGCTACAACGGCTTTCGCGATGCCAATCGCATTGTGGCAGCGGCCAAGCTGGCCCACATAAAAAAGATTGATTACGTCGTAATTACCCACTACCACGCGGATCATGTGGGTGGAGTACCGCAGCTTGTCCAGAAAATGCCGGTTGGCACGTTTGTCGATCACGGCCCGGACCGCGAAACCTCCAAGCAGTCGCAGACTCTTTACTCCGAGTATCAGGCTGCCATCGCCGGCTCGAACCACATTCTCGCGAAGCCAGGCGAACAGATTCCCATCAAGGGCATGGACGTTGTGATCGTCAGCGCGGATGGTAACGTAATTGAGCATGCGCTCCCCGGCGCGGGAGATCCGAACGGGAACTGCGCGAGCGTGCAGCAGAAAGCGACCGATCCGAGCGAGAACGCACGGTCCGTCGGTCTGGTGATCACGTTCGGAAAATTGCGCATCGTTGATCTCGGCGATCTGACCTGGCAAAAGGAACTGAAGCTGGTTTGCCCGGATAACAAGCTGGGCCGCGCCGATATCTTTGTGGTCTCGCACCATGGCCTTGCGTTGAGCAACAGCCCCGCGCTGGTGCACGCGCTGGCGCCGAAGGTGGCGATTATGAATAACGGATCGAAGAAGGGCGCGGACCCGGCTGCGTGGGACGTGATTAAATCTTCGCCGGGCCTGCTGGATTTCTGGCAGCTTCATTTCGCGGACGCGGGAGGAAGCGAGCACAACACCTCGGACCCGTTCATCGCGAATGTCACGGAAGCGGATACCGGGTATTACCTGAAGGTAACCGCGAACGAAGACGGCAGCTTTGAGATTTACAATCCGCGAAACAAGTTCACGAAGCAGTATCCGGCCATCGGGGCGCTTGGTACGCCGACGACGAAAGCACGTTAGCCGCGCGTTAACAAGAAACGGGACGCCGCCCTTGGCTAACTCGAAGAGATATAGTCGAGACACAATGAGCCCGATAAACCCGCCAATTGATCGTCGCAAATTTCTACGCTCCTCCGTGCCCCTTGCAGCGGGCGTAGCTCTGGCGAGCGCCGCCCAGGATTCCGCCGGCTCCGCCGGAAATCCCAGCACAAATATGCCTCGCTTGTTTTCGGGCTGCTGCGCGTATTCGTATCGCAAATACCTGCAGCACGGGCCGATGACGATGGAGACGTTTATTGAAAAAGCCGTCAGTCTCCGGCTGGATGGTGTGGATATGACCGGCTACTATTTCAAGTCGACCGATCCGGCTTACCTCGCTTCGCTTCGGCATCTTGCCTATCGCAAGGGCGTCCTGTTTTCCGGCGCGGCGTGCGGAGTGAGCATGGTGCAGGCCGATGCGGCCAAGCGCGCCGAGACGCTACCCGAGATTAAGAAATGGGTGGACATAACGGACGCGCTGGGAGCGCCGCACTTGCGCGTCTTTGCCGGCGAGTTGCCAGCCGGGGTTGCGCAGCAACAGGCTGTCGATTATGTAGTCGAAGCCATGAAGGCCGGCTGCGACTACTCGGGGGCCAAGGGCATCATGCTGGGTATAGAGGATCATTCCGGCATCACGCAACGGGCCGATGTCTGCCTTGAAATCATGCACCGGGTGAATTCGCCGTACGCAGGCATCAATCTGGACATCACTCATTTTGTTCCTACCGCAACGGAGGACGCTTATTCACAAATCAAGAAATGCATTCCCTACGCGACCAATACGCACATCCGCGACAAGTTCGATGACGGCTCCCCGATCGATTTAGATCGCGTCTGGCAACTTTTTGCGCAGGCTGGTTTCAAGGGCTTTATGTCCGCGGAGTATGAAGGGGAAGAAGACCCTAATTCGGGAGTTCCGAAACTGACCGGGAAGATCCGTGCGCTATGCGCGAAGTATTCGACGGTCTGAGCTGTCTCCGCCCACTCAATTTAGCCGAAGAAGTCCCGAACCTTTTCGAAGACGCTCTTCTCATGCGGCAGGTTGTCGGCTGGAAGCTGGCCGCGCAGTTCTTCAAACAGGCGGCGCTGGTCCCGCGTCAGCTTTTTCGGTACCTGAACGTCCACATGAACGAACAGATCGCCGCGGGCCCGGCTGTTCAGCCGCGGCACACCGAGATTGCGCAGCCGGAACTGGGCGCCGGCTTGCGTGCCTTCGGGAACTTTGATTTTCTGAGGGCCGTCCACGGTTTCGATTTCGATTTCCGCGCCTAAAGCCGCCTGCGCAACATTAATCGGCAGCGTGCAGTGCAGATCGTTGTCGCGGCGCTCAAAAATGGGGTGCTCGGCGACTTTGACGACGACGTAAAGGTCGCCCGGTTGACTGCCCGGAGGCCCCGGATTTCCTTCGCCCGAAAGCCGGAGACGCGTTCCCGTATCGACGCCTGCCGGTATATTCACCTTGAGCTTCTTCTCGATCCGATGGAAACCCTCACCCTTACATTGCGGGCAGGCTTGACGGATCAACTTCCCGCGGCCGCCGCAGCTCGGACATGTTTTCCGGATCGAAAGAAAGCTCTGTTGGTAGACAACCTCGCCCCGACCGTTACAGACCGAGCAGGTGACTAATCCGCCATTCGGCTCGGCGCCGCTGCCCTGGCATTTCGAGCAGGCTTCCCGCCGTGGAATCTGCAGATCGGCCGAAAGCCCGTGCATCGAGTCCTCAAAGCTGATTTCGAGATCGTAGCGGATGTCCTCGCCGCGTTGCACGCGGCTGCTGCGCCGGCTCCGTTGGCCGAAAATATCGCCGAGTCCAAAAATGTCGCCAAGGATGTCGCCGAAATCGGCAAACGTGGTTTCGTCGAAGCCTTGGAACCCGCCCTGGCCGACGGCGTTGACCCCCTGGTGCCCAAACCGGTCATAGGCGGCCCGCTTCTGCGAGTCGCTCAGAACCGCATAAGCTTCCGCGGCTTCTTTGAATTTCTCCTCGGCTGCGCGATCGCCTGGATTGCGATCCGGATGATACTGCAAAGCCAGTTTCCGGTAGGAGCTTTTGAGCGTCTGCTCATCGCAATCGCGTGATACGCTCAGGACCTCGTAATAATCTCGTTTGGCGACACTCATCACAAGCAGTTGTAAGCGTTGTTGGCCAAGCTCATTGGTTTACCGCGACCTTTACCATGGCCGGGCGCAGTAATTTCCCTTTGAAGTAGTAGCCGCGCTGATACTCATCCAGGATAGTCTGGTCCGGGTGGTCTTTGGTGTCCACCATCTCAACAGCGTGGTGAATATGAGGATTGAAAAGCGGAACTTCTTCGGAGATCGGTTCCAGGCCAAGCTTCTTCAGCGTCTCAAGTAAACGCTGATAAATAAGTTCCATGCCGCGGGCATAGTCTTTGTCGGCGGTCTCGACCTTGAGGGCTCGCTCAAAATCGTCGAGGACCGGCAGCAGGGCCTTCACCGTATCCATTGCCGCAAATTCCCACATTTCGCTGCGCTCGCGCTCCGTGCGGCGCCGGAAATTCTCGAACTCGGCCTGCCGGCGTTGCAGCAGCTCCTGTAATTCGGCCTTTTCCTTTACCACGCGGTCGCGTTCGGCAGCGATTTCGCTGGCGGCTTCGCGCCGCTCTGGCCCGTCGGAAGTTCGTTCGGATTGCGCCTGGGCCTCCTCGGTCACAACAGCGTTGTGGTTGCTCTCAGATTCCATGAAACTACACCAATAATAAGGGGATAAAGGACCGGACAGGTCCTCAAACTTTAGGGTAACAGAAATGGGCTGTTTTTTGGG
>JAICXK010000391.1 GCA_025980435.1 Bryobacteraceae bacterium | reverse complement strand
TGGCTGCCTTGAGCTACGCGCATCAGAACGGCGTCATTCACCGCGACATCAAGCCGTCCAACATCATGGTGACCCCACACGGAATCGTCAAGCTGATGGATTTCGGGATCGCCAAATCTACCTTTGAGCCGCTGCTCACGCGTCCCGGAACCACCATGGGTTCGATGCTGTATATGTCGCCGGAGCAAGTGCGGGGAATGACCGTCGATGCCCGGTCCGACATCTACTCTGTCGGAGTCTTGCTTTATGAGCTGACGGCGGGCCGGCGTCCCTTCGAAGCCGAGAACACATACGCCATTCTGGAAGCACAGCTCAACACGACGCCGCAGCCGCCCATCGAGTTGAACCAGGCGCTGCCGAAACCCCTGAACGACATCATCATGACCGCTCTGGCGAAGGAGCCGATGCAGCGGTTCCAGACGGCGGACGCATTTCGAAACGCGTTGGAATCCGTTCGCGGGCGCACGCCCGCGCAATCGCAGAATCCTTCGCAGGCCGTCACGCAGCCTATGCCGGGGCCCGCCGCTCCTGTGGCCCAGCTTGCATCCGGTTCACGCCGGCGCGGGCTCTGGATGGCCGCCGGCGCGGTTGCCTGTGTCTGTGTCTTGGCCGGGGGAGCCATTCTGCTTCCGCATTTCTGGAAGAGCTCTGCCGGTGAGCGAAGTGCGTTGACAACTAAACCGGAAGCAGTCACGCAAACTGCTACTCCTCCGGCGGATGCGCCCGCGCTGCCGCCCCGCACAGATACCCCTGCGCAGCAGCCCACCGCCACGCCAGTGTCCGAGCCAATTACTCCGCCAGTTACAACGCCTCCCCGTACGACGGCTGCAAGTGAGTCAAAACTTCTCCACAAGCCTGAACGTGAAACGCGCGCCATAGCGCAGTCCGTTACGTCGCCTTCGCCAGTTTCGGTATCCGCCTCGCAGCAGCAGGTTCAGCCTCAGCCGCAAGCCGCGGCCGCCGCGCCCCAGGGGCCCTCGCAGGCGGATCTGGATAAGGCCAGCGAAGATCTCATGAAGCTGCAGGCCCGCGCTGCCGCCGTGAAAGACAGCCTCGATCGGTTGCGTGGGCAGAATGCGGCCAGCGGGCTAGGTTTGCGCCAGGACATCGTCGCCTCCGCCAGCCGGATGGAGAGCTATCTGCAAGCTGCCGACCGCGCGCTGCAGAGCAATACCCTGGAATCCGCACGTAAAGATATGAACCACGCCGAGGAAGAGCTGAACAAACTGGAGGCGTTCTTCGGGAGATAAAGGACAACCTGCTATGAAAATTCCGACTATTGTTCTTACTACTTTCCTTGCCTGTTCGTGCGCCTTTGCGCAGCAGCCCGCGAAGCGCAAAGTGGCCGTTCTCGATTTTCAGTACGGCACTGTGATGAGCAGCGTACAGGCGATCTTTGGCACCTCGCAGGATATAGGGCGGGGGATATCCGACCTGCTTGTCGACCGGTTTCTCAAGGACGGAACCTACCGGGTGATTGAACGCCGCGACATCAATAAGGTTTTGCAGGAGCAGAATTTTTCTAACAGCGATCGCGCGGACGCAAACACTGCCGCCAAGATCGGCCGTGTGCTTGGCGTCGATGCGATTGTCATTGGCGACATTACACAGTTCGGCCGCGACGATCACCACACCGGCGCCGGCGGAGTGTTAAGCCGCTGGGATCGATATGGGGTCGGCAATGTCGGTGTGCACAAAGCGAAAGCCATCGTGGCGGTCACGGCGCGGCTGATCGACGTGAACACCGGCGAAATTCTGGCCTCAGAAAGCGGCAAAGGCGAATCCCAGCGCTCGGGTACAAACCTCTTGGGCGGAGGTGGCGGCTGGGGCGGCGGCGGGGGCGGCAACCTCGACATGGGCAGCTCCAATTTCAGCCAGACCATAATCGGTGAGGCGGTCAGCGGCGCAGTTACCGAACTCGCCACGAAACTTGGCCAGGATGCCACGAAGATGCCGACTCAAACCGTGCAGATCAATGGCCTCGTCGCCGATGCCACCGGCAACAGCATCACGATCAATGTCGGCAGCAAGGCCGGATTGCATGTTGGGGATCACCTAGTCGTCAGCCGTGTCACCCGCGTGATCAAGGACCCGGCAACGGGCAAGCCGCTTCGTTCCGTTGAAGAACCGGTCGGTCAACTGCAGATCACTTCGGTGGATGAAGGATCTGCTGTCGGCACGTTCACCGGATCGGGCCAGGCGAAAGTCGGCGACGCTGTTAAAAACGTGCAGCCGTAATCCGGCGTCCTGATACTCGTGCTGCTCAAAACGGCATGAGATACAATCCTCTGCTTGCTATGCATCAGCTTCTAGCTCGCAGAGCGTTTCTAAAGGCAGCAGCTTCTTCTTGTGCAGGGTTGCCATTCTTGTTCGACACACAGTTGATGGAAGCCAATCCCTTGAACCTGCCCATCGGACTTCAGCTCTATACGGTCGGCAAGGAAATGGATGCCGATCCTTTCGGCACGCTCAAACGGGTCGCTGCCATTGGCTACAAGGAAGTCGAATTGTCGCCTTTGTCGAAGATTCCCGCGAAAGACTTGCGCAAAGCCCTCGATGATGCCGGTCTTAAGAATCCCTCCGGCCACTACCTCCTGCCCGACCTGCAAAAAGATCTGCAAGCCAAGATCGATTTGGCAAAGGAATTCGGCGAGGAGTACATGATCGCCACAGTGCCATGGGTGCCCGACCCTTCACGCATCAAAGTGGATCCCAACAAGGATCAACTGGGATTCTTTCTTGCTTTGATTAAAAGTCTGACGCTCGATGACTGGAAGTGGAACGCCGAGCAATTTAACAAAGTCGGTGAGCAGATGAAAAAGGCCGGCTTGCAATTCGGCTATCACAATCACAATTTTGAATTCAAATCGTACGGCGGTACGACGGGCTACGATGAACTACTTCGCTTAACGGAGCCCGCGCTCGTGAAACTGGAACTGGACTGTGGTTGGATGACTGTCGCCGGGCAGGATCCCGTTTCCTATCTGCGTAAATATCCCGATCGCTACCGTCTGATGCACATCAAGGATTTCCATAAGGGTTTTACGCCGCGGACCAGCTTGATGGATAAGGGTCCCGGCGCTCCGGTTCCAACCGAATTGGGACGCGGCGCAGTGGATTACCACCGGATCTTCGCCGCTGCCCGGAACGTGCCGATCCGCGCCATCTATGTGGAGCAGGAGCCGCCCTTTACCGAAATGCCTGCTCTTGAAGCGATCAAGGTAGATTACGACTATCTCAAGAAGCTGCACGCTTAATCGCGCGGACATGATGAAAACCTCGATTTTTTTACTCGTGTTGGCGAGCGGCATCGCTCTCGCCCAGGATCAGGCCGCTCGGGCGCCCGCGAAGCCAAATCCAGCGAAGAAGCCAAATCCAGTCGCTGCCATGTTTGGTGGAGAAAAGGTGGACGCGGCGGCCGCCGAACGCGGCAAGAAAATCTTCGCCCCTACCTGCGGCTTCTGTCATGGAGCGGATGCAAGCGGTAAGAGCGCTCCGGACCTGATTCGCTCGCAACTGGTGCTGCACGATGAGGGCGGCAATCTCATCGGGCCCGTCATTCATGGGGGCAGACCGGATCGCGGGATGCCTGCCTT
>JAICXK010000068.1 GCA_025980435.1 Bryobacteraceae bacterium | reverse complement strand
GGGAGCTTCCACAGGAGTCCGCCCCGATGGCTGGCCGGCAGGCGACCGCTGCGCTGCTTCCAGCACAGCCTGGGCGCAGTAGGCGACTGAATTTACCAGCCGTCGCCGGTCTTTTCGGCTACGCCATTTTTCGAATGCGTCATCAATCCCCTTCAACACTGCATTCAACGGAATGCCGGCGTTCTTCCAATTCTCAATCAAAGCCCAATCGAGCGGAGAGAGAAGAAAAAGACCCGTGCCGCGGGCGCGCTGAAAATGCTCTTCAATTTCGGTGAAGTAGTTGAAGTAATTTTGCGGCCAGTTCTGATCGTCCTTCGCCGCCGCCTCTTGGGTGGAATCGTTCGTCATGCGCTATAGTCAGGCCGGATGCCTCCGGAAGCAATCCTCTCAAGCCGGCCGGCATCGGAGCGCACCAGGAGAAACCCGTTCTTGTCGAGCCCAGCCGTCCACCCCTTCACTCCCCCTTCTTCCACGATCACTCTGCGGTTCACAACGTAGCTGGACGAGGACGTAAACGCGCGCAGAATGCCGTCCGGCCCCTGCGTTTCCAGAGTGGAGCAAAAGCCATCGAGTGAATCGAGAAGGGCGACGAACACCGCCTCTCTCGATTGCAGCCGGCCGCCGCTCTCCAGCCGCAGCGAAGTCGCCCGCGTGCGCAGACCGGCGGGAAACGAAGTCTGATTTACGTTGATGCCGATTCCGGCAATGATGCTGGTGTCAACCAGTTGAGTCAGTATCCCGGCCGCCTTCCCCTCGTTGATGAGTACATCGTTAGGCCAGCGAAGATCGCACGCCACGTGAGTAGCTTTGTGAATTGCTTCGGCTGTCGCTAACCCAAGCACCAGAGTTGCGATTGGAAGATTTGCAGCGGACAAAGCGAGGCGCAGCAGAATCGAAGCGTAAATGCCCGTTTCCGGCTCGGATACCCAGGACCGGCCAAGACGACCGATACCAGCCGTCTGCTGGTCGGCTATAACGACGGTCCCGTGCGTAGCGCCTCCCGCAAGCAATCGCGCCGCCTCGGTCATGGTAGAACCTACGGTTCCCAGGTAGTGAATCTCAGTTTCAGGCCGATGTGCGCGAATGCGGGCAATGTCAAGCGGCATTCAAATCGAGACAAAAGCTGATATCGACGGCGGTTGCGGAATGCGTAATGGCGCCGCAGGATATGAAATCGGGACCGGTTTCGGCATACGCTCGAATATTCTCCAGGTTGATGTTGCCTGAGAGTTCCACGGTTGCGCGCCCGCCGATGTGGCGAATCCATTCCGCCGCTTCCGCCGGCCCGAGATTGTCAAGCAGCAGGTGCTTTGCGCCGGCATCCAGAGCTTCATCCAGCTCCGCGCGAGTCCGCACCTCGATCTCAACTTGCCCCGGGAATGCTTTCGCTTTCTTCAGCGCCTGCCGCACGCCGCCTGCAGCAGTAATGTGATTGTTCTTAATCAACACCGCATCAAACAGTCCCAGGCGATGATTTGTGCCGCCTCCCGCGGTCACCGCCATCTTTTCGAGCCGGCGGAGGCCAGGAGTTGTCTTCCGGGTGTCGAGAACACGCGCCTTCGTTCCCGCGATGGCGTCGGCGTACTTGCGGGTGAGCGTCGCGATTCCGCTAAGCCGCTGCAGGAAATTCAAGGCGACACGTTCGCATTCGAGAAGTCTACGCGCCCGGCCTGTAACGGAGGCTAAAATATCTCCCGGCTGAACAGACGCACCGCTCTGTTTCAAAATTTCAATTTGCGCTCCCACGCGAACGTCGTAGATTAGCGGCAGCAGTTCGATGCCCGCGACAACCAGCACCTGCTTCGCAAGGAAGACGCCATGAGCATCGAGATCAGAGGAAACTGTAAGTTCAGAAGTGATGTCACCGCTGCCGATATCTTCGGCGAGCGCTCGTTCGACTGTGATTCGCACATCAGGGTGCGTGATGTCGAACATCAGTCGAACCCTTCGAGAAGTCTTTTATTCTTTTCGAGCTGGGTCCGATATTCAGCCAGCTTGGCGCGGATCCCGGCCACCACCTTTTCAGGCGCTTTGCTGAGAAACACCGGATCGCTTAGCTGGCGTTCCGAATTTGCGATGGCGCGCTCCTGACCTGCCATATCCTTCGCGATGCGGCCGCGCGCTTCCGGTGTCAGAGATCCGTTCTGCGCTACAGCCGTAGCGTGAATCTGCAAATCGAAATCGGAGCTGCTGCGGACAATCCCCTTATGGTCCTGAAGGGCCCCGGAACGCTGTTGCAGCTCGAGCTTCGCAAGCGCCGCAATCGCGGCCAGGTCTGGCCCGGCAAACGAAAATTCGCGAAGGCATACGGTTGCCGGCAGCACTGCTTTGGGATCAAGCTTATGGTCGGCGCGCAATTCCCGCGCGGCCGTAACCACCTGCTGAAGCAGCGCAAACTCCCGCGCAGCCTCGTGGGAAGGTTCCGCGATCGGCGCCATGGGATAAGAGGCGAGCGAGACCGACTTCGGCTGGCGCTTGTTTTTGACGCTGCCATGCATCAGCCGCTGCCAAAGTTCTTCCGTGAGAAAAGGCATCAGAGGATGCAACAGCCGGAGCATGGTCTCATAAACGGCTAGCGCAGCTTGCCAGTGCGCGTCTATGCCCGAGCCTTCACGAAAGCGCAGTTTCTTCACTTCCAGATACCAGTCGCAGAACTCACGCCAGACGAAATCCCATAACGCTTGAGCGGCTTCGTGATAGCGGTGTACTTCTAGGGCGCGGTTTACGGTAGCGATGGCGTGGTTCAGGCGTTCGATGATCCAGGCGTCCTCAATTGGGTCCGGAGCGAGGGTCAGAGCGCCATCAGGCGCCCAGTCATGCACGCCCGACCGCTCCATATTAAGGAAGAGGAGGCGTGACGCGTTCCAGATTTTGTTAGCGAACCCGCTGCCCGCTTCCATGCGATCTTCTTTCAGAGCGATATCGGAACCGGCCGCCGCGGAAAGCAGCAGAGCGATCCGGACGGCATCCGTCCCGAACCGATCCATGATGACCAGGGGATCGATGACATTACCCTTGGTCTTGGACATCTTCTGTTTCTCGGCGTCGCGAACCAGGCCGTGAATGTGAATCTCGCGAAAGGGCACATCCCCGGTCATTTCAAGGCCCAGCATGATCATCCGGGAAACCCAAAAGAACAAAATGTCAAAGCCGGTGATCAGCAGCGAAGTGGGATAGAACGTCCGCAGGTCTTCCGTTTCGTCGGGCCAGCCTAACGTGGAAAATGGCCATAAACCGGAACTGAACCAGGTATCGAGCACATCCGAATCCTGCTCGAGCTGGGTGGAATGGCAATGCGGGCAGGTTCCGGGGGCCTCGCGCGCAACCGTCATGCGGTCGCAGTTCCGGCAATGCCAGGCCGGTATGCGATGCCCCCACCAGAGTTGCCGGGAGATACACCAGTCGCGAATGTTTTCCATCCACTGGAAGAACAAGGCTTCCCGATCGTCCGGCACAAACCGTATCCGGCCGCTCCTGACCGCTTCCATGGCCTTTGCGGCCAGCGGCTTCATCTGAACGAACCACTGCGTTGACACCAGCGGCTCGACAATTGTCTTGCAGCGTTCGCATTTGCTGATGCTGACGGTGTACGGCTCGGTCTTGACGAGCTCACCAGATTCCTGAAGGGCCGCGATCACGCGCTTGCGCGCTTCGAAGCGGTCCAGACCGGCATATGCGCCGGCGGCATCCGCCATGCGCGCATCCTCGCCGATTACCTTAATGAAGGGAAGGCCGTGCCGCTTAGCTACTTCGAAGTCGTTTGGGTCGTGCGCGGGAGTTACCTTCACCACGCCGGTACCGAACTTCGGATCCACCATCGGGTCTGCCAGTATCGGGATCTGGCGATTCATTAGCGGCAGAGTGGCGGTTTCGCCGTGCAGGTGCTTGTAGCGGTCGTCGTCAGGATGAACCACAACCGCGGTGTCGCCCAGCATGGTCTCGGGACGAGTGGTTGCAACAACAATCGATTCATTCGTCCCCCTAACCGGGTACCGAACATACCAGAGATTCCCCTCAACCGCTTCGTGAATGGTCTCCAGATCAGAGATAGCGGTGTGGCAACGCGGGCACCAGTTCACCATGTACTCGCCGCGATAAATGAGCCCCTTGTCCCAGAGCCGGACGAACGTCTCGCGCACGGCACGGGAGAGGCCCGGGTCCATGGTGAAGCGTTCCCGCGACCAGTCGACGCTCGCGCCTTCGCGCCGGATCTGCTCTTTGATCCGGCCGCCGTACTCTTCTTTCCATTGCCAGACACGCCGTTCAAATTCTTCCCGGCCAAGTTGCTGGCGCGTCAAGCCTTCGGTTTTGAGATGCCTTTCGACCACCATTTGCGTGCCGATGCCGGCATGATCGGTTCCAGGAAGCCACAGAGTGACTGCGCCTTTCATGCGGTGCCAGCGGACGGCGGCGTCCATCATGGTGTGCTCGAACATGTGCCCGATATGAAGCGAGCCGGTCACGTTCGGAGGCGGAATCACGATTGAGAAAGCCCGGCCCTCTTGAGCGCGTTTCGCATCGGCATGATAGATGCCGGAATCGATCCACCACTGGGCCCAGTGCGGTTCAAAGCGCTGAGGCTCGTAGACTTTCTCGAGTTGCATGGAAAATCTCAGCGTAGCATCCAAGACCGGGTTGGGGACCGGCTTGCGGGATGGCCGGAATCGGGGTTTTGGCGGCACGAACTGCCAATTGTGCTTTAATGGGTGTGGCCCACTTTGCACGACTCCGGGAGACGGCGGGTGCATTGCGGAGCGTGATGCTCCTCAGTAGCTCAACGGTAGAGCATTCGGCTGTTAACCGAAGGGTTGTAGGTTCGAATCCTACCTGAGGAGCCAAACTAAATTACTGAGTGGAAAGAGCTTTCAGCTCGACAAGGTCTTCGGTTTAGTCCTGTTCTGTACGAATTTTTGTACGAACTTTTTTCCAGGTCAGCTCGTTCCACTTCCAGCTTCCCCGGCTCTTCGGAACCGCTGCCTCGTTTTCGAAGTAAGGAGCTAAAGCTGGCTCGTTCAGCCGGAATGCTCGGTTGTGCATGCCGACGGCCGTATCGGGCGAATTTAGAGTCGCGTCAGAGAACAAAATGCGCTCCGTCCAAAGATGATCGTTCGGGGTCATTCAGGATCACGTTCGCGGAAATGACGATTGATCCGGGCGGAAGGAGAAAGCGGAGCTGCCACAGTTGCGAGTCCGACATGGCATCAACAATTTCGAAAGTGAGTGGCGCGGTATTCGTACGACAGAGTTGGCGCCGCCATAAATCCTCAACTCGTTCGATAGCGCCTTTCCAAGCCGCTTCCGGCAATAATTCACCCCGGGTCTGGAATTATTTGCACGGGAGGCAGGATCAGGAATCGCTCAACTGCGAGCACACCGGTCTTTGCACGAGAGGTTGTAAAGAACCGTTCGCATTCTGGCTGCGTCAAAGTGATCTTCCGCACGTGGGGGAACACATCGGCGGTGTCACTTTCGCCGGCATAAATGACCAATCGTTTCTCCTTGGTCCAGGGCATCTCCCCTCCAAGATCGCGAAAGGCCAACAATCTGTGCTGGTAGGGACAAGGGAGTTCGCATTTCACCGGCAGGAAGCGAGAACTTTGTAATGCGCCTCCCAAAAAATACTTTCCCAAAAACCTTCAATTTCACTCCGTGGTGCCGAGGATATGAGGACGAATTCCGAATCACGCGCCCAGTCGTCTGATTCCCGTACTCTTGGTTTTCTGTGTTTTGCCTGATCCAGCAACCATTGCAGCGCGGCGGGTTCAGAAGCCCTCAATTGGGATTCTCCGGCTATCGTACGCAGACTGAACGTAAATCTCGTCTCGCGTCGATCCGGCAATCCCCTTCCGACATTCACGGGGACAATCTCATTCAACGCGGTCTCCTCTGGATCCCCAATCACCGCCCAGGTATAGTAATGAGGTCCCGTTCGAGCCCTCTCCGCGCTTACACGCCTCGGCCGGTATAGACAACACCGCCGCTCAAATTTAGATCTGCACCGTCCGCATTCACCTGCACCTTGCGAGAACTGGAAACGCGGGTTGACTGGCTAACAGCGAAGTCAAAATCAGACTGGACGGAAACCTGTCCGACTTTTTGAACAAAAATGTCGGTGTACTGACCGGTGTATCGATCCTCAAGGAATAGGGATGGGGAGTCGAATATGGTGTCACTCTCGCGAACGTTTCCGCCAAACAGCAGAGAGTCACCGAACCGGCCGCTCCAGTAGATCTTCACTAACGATTCGACCTCCGGCGTCATATGCTGTCCCTTCTTACCACCGCGCCCGGAATAGGGCGTAGTGAGCCGAACGTGGGCAAGCTGCTCACCAGCATCGAAGCCGTCCAATTCGACCTCTAGCCAGCAACTCTTCGTTGATCGCTTTGTGACCTTTCCGATACCTGTCCACGGTCGATGAAGCGCTGGTCGGAATGGGGCTGGGATACAAACGCCTTCTGGCACACTCCAGAGCCGCGAGGTCCAGTGAATGGTTTCTGTCCCCTGATGGAACAGCCTGTCCTCCACCTTCCATATCATTGCGCTCGTTTCGTCAAAGAGTGGCAAATCGCGGGTGGTCCATTTCTTCCATTCATTGCTATCGAACGCTCTACCTCTTCTCCAAATATCCGGCCCAGTACGGAACTGAATCAGGCTGTGACACTGGATCGCACAGTGGAGCCGTATCCTGTACGCAATCTCGCTTCCGAATGTCGCTTCGAGTGAATACCCAATGCAGATGATCAAACGGACAGTACTTGACAGTGTCACCTGTGTTCCGTACGATCGAGGACGTGATCTGCTGTGGATAATTTGTCGCTCGCGGAATTATCGGAGCGGGCGGGAGTGCCGCCGCGTACTATCCGGTTTTACATTGCTCAGGGGCTTCTGCCTGGCCCGGTACGATCTGGCCGACTGGCATCATACGGTAGTGCCCATTTGCGTTTGCTGGATCGGATCAAGGCGCTGCAGGCGAAAGGAATGACGCTCTCGGAAGTGGCGTTCGCGCTTTCGCCGGGTCCCAGCAATCGGGATCTGGCCGAGCCCGTGGGGTGGCTGGAATATGAGCTCTCGGACGATGTCGTCGCGCGAGTTAGAAGCGGCATTGCTCCATGGCGGCACAAGATGATTCGGAATGTGCTTGCCGAAGCGGCCGCAAAGCTGCAAGGCGAGCGGGAAGAGAGAGAGACAGAATGACATCCCATTTCGCGCCAGTACGTGCAAACAGTGCCGAGCCGCTGAAGCTCGACATGCAATCGCTTTTTTTATCCGGGCGAGTTCTTCCGTTCGGCGCGAAACTGAGCGTTACGCACGTCTTCCGGTCAAGCGAGAAATCGCCGGTGGAGGTTGTCTACTGTTTCCCACTCCCACGCGATGCTTCTCTGGTCAGCTTTCAAATTTCTGGTGAACGCTTTTCAATTTCCAGCCGCCTGGAACCGACGATGGATGCCCACAAGCGGTATGAAGAGGCTCTCGAATACGGGTCGCTCGCAGCGCTGTCACAGCAAAACCAGGATGGGCTGGTCAACTTAACGGTTGGCAATCTCCGGCCGGGCGAAACGGTCTCGGTTCGCTTGGAACTGATCGCCGGCGTCTCGCTGAGCAACAGCGGTTTCCGGCTGCGCTTCCCCTTCACCGTCGCTCCCTGCTATCACTCGCAGATGCGTGTATCGGTCGACGGGCCAGGTGTTGGAACGCTAGAGTTACCGGAGCATGTGGCTGAAGGTGTATTTCTGCCGCCGTTTCACGCCGATCCTTCAGACTTGCACAGGATTGGCTTCGAACTGCAGGTGGAACCGGCTGAAAGCATCGGCGAAATTGCATCGCCTTCTCATGCGGTGCGTGTGCTCCTGAAGAATCCCGCCGCGATTGGTGTTAGGCTCTCGCCGGATCGCGACGTTCCAAATCGTGACCTGGTGCTGGACATCAAGTGCGAATTGGGTATGGGCCGTGCATGGTCGGATCGGTCATCTGGCGATCGCAAGCATTTTGTCATCGTCGTACCCTCGACTACTTTTGGACAGCAACGCAGAGCGGCGCGCAGGATTGCCTTTCTGTTGGACCGTTCAGGCTCGATGGGAGGCGCACCAATCAAGCAAGCGCGGCATGCCATCGAAAACTGCCTGGCGAATCTTTCCCCGGAAGATCAGTTTGCCCTGGTAGCTTTCGACAGCGCCGTGGAGCGGTTCCGTCCGACGATGGTTCTTGCGACACGCGAGAACGTGGAAGACGCGTGTGCGTTCCTGAACACGATTGACGCGCGCGGGGGCACGGAACTCGCAAGCGGCGTCGAAGCTGCCGCGCAGTTGTTGGCTGGAAGTGCCGGCGAAATCTTCATCATTACGGATGGTCAGGTTTCCGAGACGTCTCAAATTGTGGAACGGGCGCGAAAGTGTGAGGTGCGGCTCTTTTGTCTGGGTATTGGTAGCGCAAGCCAGGATCGTTTTCTTGAGCTGCTCGCACGCCGGACCGGTGGTGTTTGCCGGTTTGTGACGCCATCAGAACGGGTTGATGTGGCTGCGTTCGAGGTGTTTGCCGCAGTTGGAGGTACCGTCGCGACGAAAGTGCATGTTGCAAACGCGAACGTAGAGCCTGCTTCGCCTGGAGACGTGTTTTGTGGCACGCCCTTCATCGCATTTGGCGATATTGAGCGCGATGCCGTCGGTATTGATGTGGAATGGCCGCAGGGCGCCAGGCATGTATCGATTCAACCGCTCGGCGTCGAATCGGATGGTTCCATTCGCAAGCTTCAGGGCGCGAAGCTGATCGCGGATTTCGAGGCTGCTTATGACCATTCCGATGCGGCCGCGCGGCAGCGACTCCTTGAGTTGAGCGAGCGCTACGGCCTTACCAGTTCAGAGATGTCACTCGTAGCGGTGGTTGCGCGCGCGGATGATCAGCCCGGCGATGTGCCGAAGACCAAGGTTGTTCCTGTTGGCATGCCGGAGGATACGGACCTTGGGTCGTATTTCGGGCGAAAGGGGACGATCCGTATGGAAGCGGCGATGAGCCGTAGCCCGATGTTGTTCGACCTTGCCGACGACGATGGGAGCGGCCCGCTTTACAAACAGTCTCGCCTGCATCGTGCGAGGACGGCGATGCCGCTGGAACCGTTGGTGCGCGAAGCTATCAGAATCATCGAAGAATGCGTACTCGCGCGCACGAGCAAAGACACAAGCGATTTGATAGCTGTCCTGACAAGCGCGCTCGTTACAGAACAGAGCCGGGTCAAAGACCACGCGGAGATGGCCGCGCTTTCAGCACTGATTGCGTTCCTTCTGAGCGAAGGCAAACCTTTTCTCGAAACCGGCTCCTTGGATCGGAACAAATGGACTGCCATCCGACGGCAGCTCGAAAGCGCCTGGCCGGAGCTGAGAGAATGCCAGCAGCCAATGGCTCAACAAAAGAGCGAGCGAATCAAAGCTGGGATGCTTCGGGAAGAGGCACTCCGGATCTTCGAGGAATCAGTAAATCAGCCAGGGACAATGTTCAGCACGGACCACTGGCTTCAGCCGAAACTGGAACAGCTCCGGATGCTGCTCAGTGATCCAATTACGGAGGATCAAGCCAGCGCTTTACTCGATGTGCTTCATGAACGGCATTGGATGGGTGACTTGCTTGAGTGGCTGCAGGGTCCACCTCTGCCGTGGCAGAGCTTCTTTGTATTACGAGAGTTCACTGACCCGAAGCTAGGCCCGGCAAACGTTGGCTCAATTCGAGCCGGTACTTGAAAATGGGTGAACCAGCACATTCAGACTGGCCTTCGCACAAGCGCGAGTGGGAGAGCTTCCTTTTTGAGATCGGGGACCATCCAGAATGGTCCCAGTTCGGCAACCTGTCGGAACTCGAGCCTCGGAGAGTATGGGCAGTAATTGAAGAAAAACTCTTCCCCGCATACCGCATGTTCGTTCGAGTCTGGCCTGAGTGGTACAGCAGCGGTATCTGGCAAATCCCCTTTCCTGGATCGCGTTTTGCTGGCTGGAACCTTGATCCAGCCCAACATCTCGGAATCTCAATCGCGCTTCAGGAACGCTTCAGATCTTGGCAAGATGTTTACAACAGCCATGAGCCAGGGGCATACGACAAGTACGACTGGAAGCCTTTCGACGCGGAAGAGCTCGAGCTTACTCGGGCGTTAAAGCGCGAAGTTGGAAACGAAGTTTACGTCGAATGTCACGCACTCCAAGAGGTGCTGATGGGCGGCACCACTCGCAACTGGCGCCCAATTCTCGGCCTTCCTGAAGTTTCTCGTAGATCATCCATCCGGTGAGTAAATCGCACTTTGCATCAGTTAGGGCAAACTCTGAATTCGAGTGGATTGTGCGGCGAAGTGTAAATGAAATTTGAATTTGCTGACCAATTTCAGATCGTAGCGTTCGAAGAAATCGCTATCGCGTTTCTTCAAGATATCCTCGGCATGAACTACTTCGAGATGCTCGTCACCGACGAAAGCTCGCTGAGCGATTTCGTCGGCTGTGGCGAAGACTGCAGTGATTTCCCTCATGAATTAGCGAGTCCATTGCTGCCAAGGAATGAAGAATACGAGCTTTGGAGCAAGTGGGTCTGCCGAAAGATTTCAGACCGGTACGGGATCGAAGTCGCCGATGCCAGGATTTACCTTGTCGATCTGTTCCGCCAGATTAAGAATGCTAAGAAGCCGATGATTCAGTAGCGGCAAGCTCTCATTGTTAATGTCGCCGGCCGGCGCGGGTTACGGCATTGAAAGCGGTTGGCGTCGCGCGGTCACATGGAGTAAAGCCCCAACCCCACAACGCGCGTTGTACCCCGACTGTTTACAAGCGGCTGTGCCAGCACTGGCAGTATGAATTAGCATCCAGGCGAGTTTGCGGGCGAGCACGTTCCGCATGTCGATCGCCGCTGGCTTCGGCGCTCCGTGCGTTTTGTCTGCCTTTCGCCATCGCCTTAACGTTCTCTTCTTCACGTAACCCCTGAAAACTGGCGGGGTGCGCAAAACGTATCCCTAAAGCAGAATCAGACAAAAAATTGGCAGGAGAGGGAAAGCGTTCCCCGGCGTTTCGCTTCTAGCTTGGAGTTGAGAGGGGGGAGAACCGAGTGAAGCACGTTCTTCGCGCTTTGCCTCATCCTCCTTATGGCCGGAATCGCCGGCTGCCAGAAAGGCGGCACGACCGAGGATATCCGGACCCAAATGGAACAGTGAACAAGGTCGATTGCTACGGAATTTTGTGTTCACGCGGGATGGGCACGCGTCTATACAGCGCATGGGAGCGTGACTGAGCGGGTTTTGGAGAAAAACGTATGAAAACACGAAAGCTTAGAGACTTAGAAGTTTCCGCTATCGGCTTGGGCTGCATGGGCTTTAGCCATGGCTACGGTGCAACGCCCGAACGCAAACAGTCGATCAACCTGATTCGTTATGCTTTTGACCTCGGCTGCACCCACTTTGATACGGCGGAAGCCTATGGATCAGGCGATAACGAGCTACTCGTAGCCGAAGCACTCAAGGATATGCGCGATCAGGTCGTTATAGCCGCCAAACTCTTTATTGGAGAAAGCTCGGCTACGAACTTGATCGACAAGCAGATCCGCACTCATTTGGAGGCTTCACTGCTGGCGAAGGGAGATTTCATAGCGCCGATTCCCGGTTCTCGTAAACGCGAACGCATCGAAGAGAATCTCGGCGCGGCAGGTGTGGATCTCACGGCCAGCGAACTGGAGCAAATTGAAACGGAGCTTGCCAAACTGCCGATCCACGGCAACCGAACCGATGAGGAGATCGCGAAGTTGCGCACGCCAAGTGTGCTCGCAACGGGTGCGTAACTCTGGCGATGACCTTCTCTTTTGAAAACAAAGTGGCACTCGTGACCGGAGCAGCTTCCGGCATGGGGCTCGCGACAGCACGGGCGTTTGCCGAGGCGGGTGCGGCCGTGGTTCTGGCCGATTTCCGAGAGGACGCGGTGAAGGCGGAAGCGCAGAAGTTGGTCGCTGCCGGTCACAAGGCAATTGCCGTCCGCTGCGACGTGAGCGACGATGTGCAAGTCGAGCAGATGGTAGGCCGCACCGTCGCCGAGTTCGGCCGTCTCGACATCGCGTTCAACAATGCCGGCGTTATGGCCCGTATCGCCCCGACTGCCGAGAGCACGCGCGAAGAGTGGGACCGGGTGATCGGCATCAACCTGCGTGGCGTGTGGAGTTCGATGAAGTACGAACTGCGGCAAATGGAGAGCCAAGGGAGCGGCGCAATTGTGAACAATGCCTCGATCGGCGCGTTGACTGGCAATCCCGGTATCGGTTCCTATATTGCGTCGAAACACGGCGTCGTCGGCCTGACACGGACTGCTGCTCTCGAATACATTAAGCGCGGCATCCGTGTCAACGCGGTGAATCCCGGCACGATCGACACGCAAATCGCTCGCGACGTGGTCGGCGGGGATGAGCATGCGTTTGCCGACCTGGCGAAGCAGGCTCCGATCGGCCGCGCGGGCAGGCCCGAGGAGATTGCCTCGGTCGTACTGTTTCTTTGCAGTCCCGCGGCGAGCTACGTCGTGGGCCAAGCGCTCACTGTAGATGGCGGACTGACGGTGGGGTGATGGCGCTCAGCAAGACAATCTGAATAAGGAGATCTAAACATGCAAGGAACTATGCTCTACGGCCCGCGGGACATTCGTTTCGAACATCGGCCAGACCCCACAATCACCAAGCCGACAGATGCCATCCTCCGCCTCTCGGCCACCTGTGTTTGCGGATCGGACCTGTGGCCCTATCGTGGCATCGCCCAACTGAAACAACCGACTCCCATGGGTCATGAGTATTGCGGCATCGTGGAAGAAGTTGGTAAAGAGGTCAGAAACATCAAGTCCGGCCAGTTCGTGGTCGGCTCGTTTGCCGCTTCCGACAACACTTGCGTGATCTGCAAGGACGGCTATCAGTCCTCGTGCGTCCAACGCGAGTTCATGAGCACCGCGCAGGCTTCTCTGTTGCGCGTTCCTCTTGCGGATGGCACGTTGGTCGCAACACGCGATCTTCCTCCCAAAGAACTGATCCCAAGCCTGCTGGCGGCATCCGACGTTTTGGGCACCGGCTGGTTTGCCGCCGATGCAGCCAATGTAAAGCCCGGCACAACCGCCGTCGTCGTGGGCGATGGCGCAGTCGGTCTGCTGGCCGTGCTTTCCGCCAAACAGATGGGTGCTGAGCGGATTATTGCGATGAGCCGCCACGAAGCGCGGCAGAAACTCGCGCGAGAATTCGGCGCAACCGACATCGTTTCTGAACGTGGAGATGAAGGCATCGCGCGAATTAAAGATCTAACGAACGGAATCGGTGCCGATTCCGTGTGCGAGTGCGTTGGCGCCCAGGAATCCATGATGCAGGCAATCCGCTCCACACGTCCGGGCGGGTACGTAAGCTACGTTGGGGTTCCGCACGGTGTCGAACTAGACGGCGAACAACTGTTCTACGCCGAGATCCATTTGCACGGTGGCCCAGCCCCGGTTCGCCGCTATCTCCCTGACCTGATCAATCTGGTGCTGACCGAGAAGATCAATCCTGGCAAAGTATTCGACTTGACGCTGCCGCTCGATCAAGTTGCTGAAGGGTATCGTGCGATGGACGAGCGGCGGGCGATCAAGGCGCTGCTGCGCCCTTGAGGAGAAGATCGAAGCTGGCTGCATGGATTATGATCGGCACGCACGCGCGCTCCGCGACCGTCAAGCTGATGCCGCGCGATGAATAAGATCTCGGGAAAGGGAGAGGACAATGCTTCACGCGTGAAGGGCAGTACAACAGAGGGAAGCAGAAAAATTCAGAACCAATGAAGATCTTCGTTGTGGCGGTGGCGTCGTTTGCCTGATGCTCTCCGCTTGTGCACACACCAACGGGACGACAGCCATGCAAAATTCTGATTCAAATGGACCTACGCTCACGAATGTTCAGGCGGTTTCGCCTGCGCTCGAGCATTACAGGCAAGATACGCTTCTCGGCGACGTCTGGGAACGCCCCGAGCTCTCGCCGCGGGATCGCAGCATGATAACGGTGGCTGCTTTGATCGCGAGCAATCAGACGATCGAGATGCCCTACTACATGAACCTCGCACTCGACAACGGCGTTAAGCCGCGCGAAATTTCCGAGATCATCACGCATCTCGCGTTCTATGTCGGTTGGCCGAACGCTTTCTCGGCCCTGCCGGTTGCAAAGGAAGTTTTTGAGAAGCGCTCGCACTGAGCGCTAAAGGGAGAAATATGGAAATCAAACGAGTTGGTTCGCAAGCTTCCGCCAAAGGTTCATCGGAATGGTTCACGGGCACGGTAAGGATTGATCCGCTGTTTCAAGCGCCCGATCCGGCGCTCGTTTCCGGCGCAAGTGTAACGTTCGAACCGGGCGCGCGCACGGCATGGCACACACATCCCCTTGGACAGACGCTCATCGTCACCGCGGGCTGTGGCTGGGTGCAACGCGAGGGCGGTCCTGTCGAGGAGATCCGCCCCGGCGATGTCGTCTGGTTTCCACCCGGCGAGAAGCACTGGCAGGGGGCTATGCCAAGTACGGCAATGACGCATATTGCGATTCAGGAACAGAAGGACGGAAAGAACGTCGATTGGATGGAACAGGTCACAGACGAGCAATACCGTTCACGCTAGCGGGTGATCGTCGCCATGAATCTCGTCAAGGGAACTGGCTTAATCATCGCAGTGAAACCGGACGGCACGGGGATGCAGACGATCGTTCCCGTGGCGGCCGGCTATGTGCCGAACGACCTGGTGTTTGAACGCACACGGCGGCTTCTACTTCACCGATTTCCGGGGCATCTCAACCGAACCGAAAGGCGGCGCTTACTAGGTCTCGCCGATTTCAAGACGATCACGCCCGTGCTCCCGCGCGTCGCGATGGCAAACGGCATCGCGCTTAGCCCGGATGGGAAGCAATTCTGGATCACGGAGTTTCGCAGAAATCTTTTGCACCGGGTTGAACTGGCGGGTCCGACAACTATCGCGCCAATCGGCACAGAATTTCCTCATCGCTTCATCGGTTCGGCTCCAGATTCGATGCGTGCTGACAGTGACGGTAATCGATCTTTCATGCCAAGGTGTTCGCGAAGGCGCTTCCGCTCTACTCGCATCAGTGACGTACTCCGGATGAGCATGCATCCCTACGCCGTCTGACCGCCCTAGATCATCCAAGACGAATGCAGCCGGAACCGAGCACGGCCCCACGACCGCCGCCGCGAGGCGTGCACTAATCAACTCATCGCCGCCTTGACTCGCTCGGGCCGAAATGGCATCTGGCGAAGCCGTACGCCGATAGCATCGAACACGGCGTTACTGATGACCGCCGCAGTCGGACACGTCGAAGGCTCGCCGCCGCCAGTGGACATATGCTCGGGCGAGTTATTCACCAGCACGATGTCGATGCGGTCCGGGATCTCCTCGAAGCGCAGGATCGGGTAGCCCTGCCAGTCCCGGCTGGTGACATGGGCGGTGTCGAACGTGACCTCTTCGTGCAGCGTGCGGCTGATCGATTGGATCACGTTGCCTTCGATCTGGTTCTTCAGGCCATCGGGATTGATGACGAGACCGCAATCATGCGCCACCACGACGCGACCGACGTTGATCCGGCCGCTGCTCGGGTCGACTATCACGTCTGCGATGGTCGCCACCCGCGTCTCGTCTCGGTTGACCCAGGCCATGCCGCGGCCATGGGCATGCTTGCCGCTGGGATCGGCGTTCGCGTGCGCGGGCCGGCTTTGCCAGCCATATGCCTGCGCAGCGGCTTTTAACACGCTGATGGCGCGGTCATCGTCGAGATGCGCGAGGCGAAAGGCGAGCGGATCCTGTCTCGCCGCTGCCGCCAGCTCATCGATGAACGATTCCATCGCAAAGGTGGTCTCAAACTGCGCGGGCGAGCGCAGCCAGGCGGTTAACAGCCCCACGCGGCCTTCGTCATGCGCGGCCACATCGGCATTCTCGAAGTTATAGGCATACTTGATGGGAACCCCCGCCGAGCCGATATGCCCGGTGGCTTCCGGGCGTCCGATCAGCGCCGCGGCCGTCAAATGCGTATCGGCAGTGGTGGGAATCCACATGTGGTGTTGCCAGGCAATCACGTGTCCGCTATCGTCCAGCGCGGCCTGCAGATCCTGCACGATGGGCGGCTCCTTCGGCTCCCAGCCATGCTCGTCCCAGCGCATCCACTGCACGCGTACCGGCCTGCCCACCGCCTGCGACATGATCGCCGCGTCGGCAACGACATGCTCCAGGCCGTTGCGGCCGTATGCGCCCGATGCTTCAAACCAGCGCACTTCGATTCCGTCGAGGGGAATGTCGAGCAACTTTGCCATATCGCGCCGCGTCTCGTGCGGCATCTGCGTGCCTGACCAGAAAGTGGCGCGACCACCTTTTACGTCCGCGATCGCGCAGGAGGGGCCAATCGACCCATGCATCTGGAAGGGCGTCTTATAGGTAGCCTTCAGCGTTCGGCTGGCATGGGCGAGTGCGGTTGCCGTCGATCCGTGGCTTACGGCGCTGGAGTCGCGGCCCCCGCTATGACGCACGGTCTCCCAAATCTGGTCCATCTGGGGTAGACCGTTCCAATTGGACCATTTGGCCTGACCGGCATCCGGTCCCGAGGGATTCAGCGTCGACCCAAGTTTCGCTGCCGCCTGGATCGCCGCCCACTCGTTCTCGGCGACGACTCCCAGGAAATTGTCACGCCGCACCACCTGCACGAAGCCAGGAATCTTCTTGAGCCCCGTCTCGTCGACGCTTTGCAGCGTGGCCTCTACCCCGTATGGCCGCACGACGCGGCCATGCAGCATCCCTTCGACCCGGACATCCTGAACATAGACGAACCGGGCCATGATCTTATCGGGGATGTCTTTGCGCGCGATTGGCCGGCCGACTACCGTGTATGTGGACGGATCCTTCAGGTGCGCTTTGGGCGCCAGCTTCATGGCGAAGCGTTCGCCGCTCGCGCCGATATCGATGTTGAGGCGCTTTCCGTCCACCAGCTTGCCGTAGGTAATGGTGCGACTTGCGGATCGCAGCATAGAGACGGCGCCGTCCTTGGCGGTAAGCTGACTGGCCGGCACGCCGAAATGTTTGGCCGCGAGATCGAGCAGCGCCTGCCTGCCCGCGGCAGCAGCGTGACGAATCTGCGGTCCGGCATAGCGGATGGTCATGCTGCCGTAGGTTGGGCCTTGATCCACGGTCTTCGACGTCGTTCCCATCACCACCGCGAGCCGATCGAATGGGAAATCGAGTTCCTCGGCGGCAATCTGCGCCAGCGCGGTCTGCACGCCGGTGCCTGTTTCTACCTTGCCGGTGAAGAGCGTTGCCGTATTGTCCGGGTGCACAGCCAGCCAGGCGTAGAGATTTCCAGCCGGAGGCGGCGCGACCGATTCCTGTGCTGTATCAGCCGCAACTGCCGGACCGAACAGGTTGAAAGCGACGACCAGACCGCCCGATGATTTCAGGAAGGCGCGCCGGCTCAGTGCGATGTCGCTTGCGGATGGCAAATCGTTCCCCTTCGCGTTCATCCGTTTGCCCTCCCTGCAGCCCGCTCGACGGCGCGCACAATCCGCATGTGGGTTCCGCATCGGCAGAGATTGCCGTTCAAGGCTTTCTTGATGTCGTCCCGGCTGGGGTGAGGGTTCTGCTTGAGTAAAGACGCCGCCTGCATGATCATGCCGTTGATGCAATAACCGCATTGCGCGGCTTGTTCCTCGATAAAGGCTTGCTGCAGCGGATGGGGATGTTCAGCCGTGCCGAGCCCCTCGAGCGTGATGATCCTGGAGGTGCCCACCGCGGAAACCGGCGTAATGCAGGAGCGGATGGCCTTCCCGTCCCTGAGGACAGTGCACGCGCCGCACTCCGATAGCCCGCATCCGAATTTGGGGCCGCGCAACCCAAGATTGTCCCGCAGAGCGTACAGCAGCATGCTGTCAGGTTCTACCTGGACAACATGACCATCGCCGTTTACGTTAAGGGTGATTTGCTGGGACATGACTGTCTCCGTGCTGAGTCATGCTCGCGTCAGCCGCGCACCAGGAAGCAGGTAGAAAAACCAGGTGACGACGGCCTTCCCGCGTTGGCTTTGGCGGACACTCCAATTTTACGCTCCGCGGTATGGAAAGCGCGCTCGTGCATTTTACGGATGGGGCCATTTGTGCGCGCGTGTTGCTATTCGCTGGGAGCGGAATGTTTAGCGGCGCCCCGCGCGCTCCCCGAAATCGTGCCTGCTACCTGCGGGAATGGCTGCTTAGTGCATTTACCGATGCACGGTCGCAGTCGTCTCGACCCACAGCTTGTCTGGAACGCCATCTTTGACGATATTGGCCGCGAGCGAAACGACGACGTTCTGGCCGGCCGCGAGATCCGTTACGCGGCTGCCGTCGAAGGTGGCGATCATCGCGCGTCCATCGGAAGACAATGCCGTTGTCAGCGCAGGTACACCCTCGAAGCGAACGTTGCTGATATGCAGATCCAACAGGCTGTAAGGTGCTGGGACGCTCAACACCGCAATCACCCGACCGGGCGCGCGCAGGTCGATTGTCCTCGGAACCAGTTGCAGACGAAGTGGTGGGGCCGGGATGTTCAGGTCTACCGTCGCTCGAAGCGGAGTGTCCGCGGAGGAGGTTCCGACGAGGACGGTGTAGCTGCCTGCCGGTGTGACCCAGTTGCCATCCCCCCACGTCCCCGTCGAGTCGGGCTGGAAGTAGGCCAGCGGGTGGTTGGGGGCGGACGAGTCGATGGTGACGGTGACCAACTGACTCGCGCCCGGGTCCAGATCGACCTTCTTGAAACCAACCAGCCGCTTGGACGGCTCACCCGCCGCAGGCGGCAAGGTGAGATAGACCTGCGAGGCCTCCGCACCCCGCCGGCCCCCCGTGTTCGTGATCCTGTACTTGATAGTCAACACGGCGTGGCCCGTCATCGAATCGACGCTGGGAACGACTGAGAGACCGCTGTATTCGAACGTTGTGTACGACAGGCCGAACCCAAACGGGAACACCGGCTCAACGTTGTTGGCTTCATACCATCGGTAGCCCATCTGCAGGTTCTCCGAGTAGTGGCCAACAAGTTGCTCGACACCAGGTGTCCCAGTGACTCCTTGACCACCGGGCTGTCCGTTGTTCTCCCGGACGCCGGGATACTGTGCCTCGGTGGCGTAGGCCGCCTCGCGTGCGGTATTGCCGAAGGTGACCGGCAGCTTGCCCGACGGCGAGATGATGCCGAACAGCACCTCCGCCACCGCGTCACCATCGTCCTGGCCCGGAAACCATGCCTCGAGGAGTGCGGGCACGTCTTTCAGCCACGGCATGAGCATCATGCCTCCGGTCTTCAGGACAACGATTGTGTTCGGGTTCGCTGCGATGATCGCGGGGACCAACGCCTCCTGGTCAGTTACCAAGTGGCCGAGGGGAGTCTCGGGGCAGACCTCCTCCCCTGAAGGGTCGCAGGTGTCTGGAGGGGTATCTGTGGCGGGCACTACTGGCAGGGAGAGAGTAGGTATGTCCCTGGTCTCGCGCGGTGTGTCGCCGACGATGACAATCGCAACGTCGGATTGCCGGGCAAGAGCGACCGCGCTGTCAATGTTCGATCCGTTGTTGTACGTCACCGTCGCAGCCGAGCCGATCTTCGCGAGCACGTTTTTTAGCCCCTGCTCCGGGCTGATCGTGAACTGGTTCGCGGGCATGGCTACGCTTCCGCCCCGGAATGGGAATCCGCACGAACTCACGACGGTCATTTCGGTGGGCAGGAAGTGGTCGTAGGGATGGTCGAAATAACCGAATTCGAACATCTTCAAGTACCGGGATCTGAGCAACTCGTCGATGTCAGCCTCGGTGATCTCCCTGCCTGCGAGAGCGTCCATCACG
>JAICXK010000030.1 GCA_025980435.1 Bryobacteraceae bacterium | reverse complement strand
TTCAGACCGCCGTACCGCACGTTAGCCGACACGCCGACGATTTCGAGATCGCGGTTCTCGTCCACGAACGTGATGCGCCGGCCCAACGGATTCTCATTCCCGAAGTAAGTCCGCGCCAGCCGCTCGCTGACGACTGCGACCGGCGTGGAGCCCGCTTGGTCGCGGTCATCAATCTCACGCCCCGCCAGGATCGGAATCTGCATCGTCGTGAGGAAACCAGGTCCGACGGTCAGGACGCCTGCGCCCGGGATGGTAACCGCGCCGATCTTGATTGTCCCCCTGTATGTTTTCCCGGCGTGCCCGGCGCTGATGATCGACGATTGCGAAAGCGACGCGCTGCGCACTCCCGGGATCGATTCGAAGCGCTTGAGCAGGTCCGTGTAAAAAGTGGTGATCTCCGGGTCGCGATGCCCGGCCTGGCGGGCATTCAACGAGAACAGGAGGATGTGCTCGCGGGCATATCCGAGTTGGACGGAGTGCAGCTTGCCGAGTGTCCGGACAAACAGACCCGCGGCGACCAGGAGGAGAAACGAGATCGCGATTTGGGCGACCACCAGAACGTGCTGCGCACGGCGGCGCGGTCCGCCCCCGCGGCCATTCTTTAGCGCCGGCATCACGTCCGAACGCGTCGCCTGAATCGCTGGAGCAAGGCCAAATAACAAGCCGCAAACCACGGAGAGCGCCGCCGTCACCCCTAGGACGTGCCAGTTCAATTCCGCGTGCAGCGTAAAGTTCTCCTGGCCTCTGGAGAGCAGAAACGTCAGCGTTCGCATGCCCCAGATCGCAAACAGGATCCCGAATGCTCCGCCGAGCGACGCCAGCATCACACTCTCGGTAAGCAACTGCCGCACGACGCGGAACCGTCCCGCTCCCAGGCTGAGCCGGACAGCCATTTCGGAACGTCGCGCGGCGGCCCGCGCCAGCAGCAGATTGGCGATGTTCGCGCACACGAGCATCAGGATCAATGCCACCATCATCAGGAGCACGTACAGAGGTTTCGAATACTGCCGGCGCAGGCTGCCCAGACCCTCGGCGCCGGGATTCAGCACCAGCGCGGGCAGTTTGGCGCGCTCACCGTCGGTACTTGCCGTCCCGGCAACCCATTGATGGAAGCGAGGGGCCAGCGCTGCCTGCGCCTGGGCCATGCTGAGTCCGGGACGCAGGCGGCCCATCATTTCAATCCAGTAGAAGTTTTCGTCGCTATACATCTGAGCCGCGCCGGCGCCGTCGACGAGCACATTCGTGTGCAGCGGAAGGTAGAGGTCCGGCGCCGCCGCAGGATCGACTCCGAAGAACTCCGGCGGCGCGACGCCGATCACGGTGAACGGAGTGTTATCGACGAGAATCGACCGGCCAATCGCATTCGGCGGTCCTCCAAAGCGATTTTCGCTAGTAGCAAAACTGATTACGGCGACCGGCGCTGCGCCTGCACGATCGTCTTCAGAGTCGATCAGACGTCCCGCGGCCGGCGATACTGCCAGGCCGCGAAAATACTCGCCGGTGACGTACTCCGTGCTGACGCTCGTGGCGGTCTGCCCGCGTATGGCCAGGTTATGCTTTAGTCCGTTGAAGTATCCGAAGAGCGTGGAAAACACGGGATTCTCCTCGCGAAGCATCTCGAACGCGCCGTACGGGAAAATCCCGGTGACCAGGACGCCTTTGCCGCCCGGCCAGAAAAGGCCTTGTATCTTGTGCACGACGTGGACCCATTGCCTGCTGCCGTTGAAGGGCGGCGGGCTATGCCAATTCAAAACCACCAGCGACTCGGGATCAGCCACCGGCAGAGAGCGCAACAGAATCGATTCCATCAAGCTGTAGACGGCAGTATTGGCCCCGATCCCAAGCGCCAGCAACAAAACCGCGAGGGCGCTGAATGCCTTGTTCGCAAGCATGGTGCGACAGCCATAGCGGACATCCTGGCAAAGTTCCGAGCAAAACCGTGTCATCCAAATCTCCCGTGACTCTTCTTGCTTCTGTCCGACGTTGCCAAATCGCCGGCGCGCTTCAGCCCGGGCGCGCTCCGGCGTCATACCGTCTGCTTCGAGTTCCGCACTCTTCTCCGCAAGGTGCAGTTCCATCTCCTCACGCAGCGCCTCGCCGCGCCTGACGCTTTCTATCCAATACCTCAGCCGTCGTAACACCTCCCTTACTCCGCTTCCATTACGCGCGCGATCGCCAGCGTGAGTTTGGCGTACTTCCGGGTTTCAAGCGCCAGTTGTTTGCGGCCAGCCGCTGTGATCTGGTAGATCCTCGCCCGCCGATTGTTCGACGTCAAGCCCCAGACGCCCTTGATCCAGCCGTTTAGCTCCAGCCGCTGGAGTGCGGGGTACAGCGAGCCCTCCTCGACCAGGAGCTCGTTGTCGGACGATTGTTGAATGAACTGGACTATGCCGTATCCATGGAGGTCGCGTCGCGACAGCGTCCGCAGAATCAACATGTCCAGCGAACCGGGCAACGAATCGTTTTTTTGCGCCTTGCGTCCCATACCAAGAATTCTTAGCTTACGCCGGCGAGATTACGCAAGTCAAGTTCAGATTGGGGCGCGCTCGCGCGAGTGGTTGGCAAGCCGGAGGTGATCCAGTTGGGCGAGAAGTCGTTGTGTTGAGATTGACTTCCACGCGTTCGAGGAGATTACGACGCAGAGGTGGGACACCTTCAAAACCTGCGCTTCCGCACCTGGCCCCGGCCCCGCACATGAGCGGTAGGGAGCACGCAGGCTGTCCGCACGGTTTGCAACAATTCCAGAGGGACCGGGAATTAACACGTGATGCGCACGCCAGATTTCGATGAGATTGTGGAAAGGGCGTTTCGCAACATTCCCGCGCGATTCCGAAGGCGCATGAACAACGTGGCGGTGGTAGTGGAGGATGAGCCCGGAGCGGCCCTGCTTAAAGCGAGGGGGGTCTCGCCGGGCGGCACGCTTCTTGGACTGTACGAAGGGCGGCCGCTCACGAATCGCAGCGTTTTTGAGCCCTTCCATTTGCCCGACCGAATCACTGTATTCCAAGGCCCGCACGAGCGACTGGCCCGCAGCCGTGACGATCTGGAACGCCTGGTAGAGCAAACGCTGTGGCATGAAATTGCGCACCACTTTGGGATGGACGAGCGGGAGGTCAGGGCCGCCGAGCGGTTAAGACGAATGCGGCGGCTCTGGCCTCACTGAGGCGGGACAGCCTCGAGCCGAAGCTCTGATTTTCTTTTATACAAGGACTCAGAGAAAAAATTCGCTCAGGCGGGGAGAGCTTCGCGCTGCGGCTCGACCGATCTGATGGCCCGCGATGCGATGGTGGGGAATTCCAGGCGGAACCGCGTGCCCCGCCCCAGGCTGCTGTCCACTTCGATGATGGCGTTGTGTTCCTGCACGATACCGTAGGTGATGGAAAGGCCCAGTCCGGTGCCCTTCTTGGGGCCCTTGGTGGTGAAGAAGGGGTCGTAGATGCGGGCCAGATTCTCGGGGGGAATGCCCTGGCCGGTATCTGCTACTTCGACATGCGCGAAGCCGCTTTCGGCCCAGGTGCGAACGGTCAGAGTTCCACCCGATGACATGGCGTCGCGCCCGTTGATGAACAAGTTCAAAAATACCTGCTGCAGTTTCCCGGCGTTGCCGCGAATGGCCGGAAGTTCCTCGGCGAGACTCAACAGCGTCGTGACACCGGCTTTATTGAATTGATGCTCCACCAGCATGGCGGTCTCACGAATCACACGGTTCAAGTCGAGTTCAGTGAAGTCGGTAGGAGAGGTGCGCGAAAAGTTCAGAAGCGAATTGACAATTTCGCTGGCCCGGAAGGTCTGTTTTGCGATTTTTTCGAGCAGCTTGGATTTGTGATCATCGCCCGAGACCTGTTTGGCCAGCATCTGCGCGTAAGTAGAGATCACGGCCAGAGGCGTGTTGACTTCATGCGCAACGCCAGCGGCCAGCAAACCGATGGAGCTAAGCTTGTCGGCCTGAACCAGCCGCCGTTCTAATTCGTCGCGATCCGTTACGTCGTCGAAGATCACGAGGCGGCCGATCTGCTTGAACTCTTTCGAAACCAGGGGCGCGATCGCCAGGTTCACGATCGATTCGCGAGGTTGAGGGGCAGGCCTGGCGAGTTCGAGACGATGGCCATTGCCATTCGACGATACCGCTCCCTGGCGGTCAGGGCTCGGTTCCAAGCGGGGGCGGAGGGCGATCCGATACACGTTGTGAATGCGTTCATCCCCGCGCAACTCGTCGAATTTGTGACACAACTCGTCGGGAAACAGTTCCGAAAGGCGGCGTCCCACAGCCTCTTCGCGGGGGATGCCGGTCAGCTTTTCGATTTGCGTGTTCCAGCTCTCGACGCAGTCGTCCAAGCCGGCGGCGAGGATGCCGACGTTGATGGACTCTACGATGTTTTCGCTGAACTCCTTCAATCGCTCGTACTCGTCCGCCTTGCGCTGGAGCGAGCTATACAGCCGCGAATTCTCGATTGCGATGGCGACGTAGTTCGAAAGTGTGACGAGGAGCTCTATATCGTCGCTTGAAAGGAAATCGCCCTCGGTAGTCCGGCTAACGCCAAAGAAGGCAATCGTCTTTCCACGCGATTTGCAGGAGACGTAATACGTGAAATCAAGCTCCGCGATGGTGTCTCGCACGGAGGCCGGCCACTCCTGCGAGACGATATCGCGCAGGTGCTTCGGACGTTCGAAGAAGATGTATGGGCGATCGGCGAACTGCTGCAGGAATCGCAAATCGAGCGGGTGGGCAACATTCCTGGGAGGACGCCCCGATTTCTGCGCGAGCGAATGAAGGTGAAGCTTACCGGATGCTTCGTCCAGAAGAAAGAACCCGATCTGCTGTATGGAGAGAGTGCGCAACAGGCGATCGGATACTTTCGCAAGCATGGCATTCTGATCGGTTTCCGAGCTCAACTCGCGAGCGAATTCGATCAGCGTCAGGCGTGAATCGTAGCGGTCGCGATAAAACACCCAGCGGTCCAATTGCTCCTGAATCCAGCGCCGGACAGGCTGAAAGATGAAGGTCGCGAAGGCGATCAGGACGACGATTGCCGGCGAAGTAACCGTGCTGGTATTAAAGATCAGGAAAATCAGCCCGTAGAACGTTCCGATGACCGCCAGGGTGGCCAGGGTATAAACGTATCCCTGCTGGAAAATAATATCCACGTCCATCAGGCGGTAGCGGGTGATTGCATAGGCCCAGGTGAGCGGGATGAGGCCCATCGAAAGGACGGTCAAGTTCATCAGATGGTTGGGCACGACGCCGAATACATAAGGCAGCGCATACAGGAGCGCGAAGGGCAGCAGACCCAGGAACGCTCCATTGCGGAGATATTTCAACTGGCGGCGGACCACGGGATCTTCCGCCCGGGCGAAATCGAGAGCCAGCGCGCCGGCCCCGGCGAAATAGAGCGCCATTTCGAAGCCAAGGGTTAATCGGTCCAGGAACCAGCGCATCTCAAGCAGCGGCGTTGAAGACTTAAAAACGCCTTCGGCGGCAGCCGCCACGATCCCAATCAAAACCAGCGAGGGAAGGTAGAGCAGCACCCAGCCGCCGCGCCGCTGCAAGATGCGCGGGCGCCCCTGAAACGTGAGGCAAAAATGAAGAAAAATAGCCGGTGCAATCAGGCCCGCCGCCAGGTTACCCCAGTACATGGCTTCGTCAAAGGTGTTGAGTTTTCCCGAGTAATGGAAACAAGAAGCGATGAACGAAGTGATGCAGAGGAGAAAAAACAGCAGCGCTTTGGCCGCGCTGGTGCGGCGATAGTAAACAAAGAAGCCGATGGCCAGGTAGAAGAAGCCGACGCAGTACTGGTAATAGAGCGCGGTATCGCGCGGGGCCGCCTGGATGAAGACCCGGTCGACTTGAAAATCGATACCGTTCCGGCGGAGCTCATAGCGGGTTTGTCCCAATAGCGGAACGTGCCAGAGCGCGCGCGGAACATCGAGCGAGGTTCGAATGGGAAAGCCCGCGATCTTCAGGAGCTGATCGCCCTGCCGGATGCCGGCTTTGTCGCCTGGTTGGCCAGGGGTGACATAAGCGGCCAGAACGGCGACCTGCCCGCTGGGCTGCTTCTGGTCGACCCAGGTAACTCCATCATCATGAAGGGGATATGAACGCAGATGTTGCAGGCTCAGGATGGCCGCAATAACCGCAGCCACGGTAAGAATGAGCAGCAGAGTACCCGCAAATTGATTTCTAGACTCGCTCACCGAACACCTGGACGAGTGGTACCACCCGCCGCTACCCGCCTCTGACTACTAAGAATACCCTCCGGTTGCACGCCGGGCACCATTCGAGGCGACACACCCATATTGCGACGGAAAGCTTATTTTAGATAGTGCGGCTTGCGTGGGCCGCGCTTTGGCTCTCCATTTTTGAAGTTTTTCTACGGAATATAGGAGGAACAAAGCTTTCGGGTCGATGTTGCCACTGGGGAAGAGTGTACAAGGGAAACCAAAGTCCCCTGTAGTACGTCTCGGGGCGTTGACGCTGAATCGAAACGCACTTAGACTGAATGGTGTAGCCCCCACAAGTCTACAGAGGTGGTTTTTCCAATGAAGTCTCATCCGGCCTACCCTTTGCGGTTCCTGGTTGGTATCGCCGTGTTTGTCCTGATTGCCGGGGCAGGCACGGCCAAGGCGGCCAAAAACGATAAGCCGCAAAACAGTTCCAGCAGCTCGACGGATGAAACCGTCGCGAAGCCCCTGACCAAGAAGCAGCTCGCGAAGAAGCAGAAGCAACTGGAAAAGGAGCTGGCCGGGCCGTGGAAGAAGTGGCTGAACGAGGACGTAGTGTACATCATCACGGACGAAGAAAAGCAGGCCTTCAAGCGGCTGAAAACCGATGAAGAGCGACAGCAATTCGTGGAGCAGTTTTGGCTGCGCCGCGATCCCACCCCCGACACGGAAGAGAACGAATACAAGGAAGAGCATTACCGCCGCATCGCTTACGCGAACGACCATTACGCGTCGGGCATTCCGGGCTGGAAAACAGACCGCGGGATGATTTACATCAAATACGGCGCGCCGGACGAAATCGATTCGCATCCTTCGGGCGGCAGCTATGAGCGGCCGATCGATGAAGGCGGCGGCGAGACATCGACTTATCCGTTCGAAGACTGGCGTTACCGCTACATCGACGGCGTGGGCACGAACGTGATTATTGAATTCGTGGATACGACCATGTCGGGCGAGTACAAGATCAGCCTGGATCCGGAAGAAAAAGACGCGCTGCTGTATGTGCCGGGCGCGGGGTTAACGCTGGCCGAACAGATGGGCATGGCCGACAAGACACAGCGCTTCCAGCGAACGGACGGCACACACCTGGGCACCGGGAACCAGCCGCTTCCGGAAAGCATGAACGAATTCAGCCGGCTGGAGCAATACGCGAACCTGATGAAAGCGCCGGTGATCAAGTTCAAAGATCTGGATGCGATTGTCAGTTCGAATATTCGCTACAACACGCTGCCAATGCAGGTTCGGGCGGATTTCATTCGGGTCACGGACGCGACGGTGTATGCGAATGTGACGGTTCAGTTCAAAAACAGCGATTTGAATTTCGCGACCAAAGACAAGATCGCGAAAGCGACGGTCAACATCTACGGGCGTATTACGACGTTAACGCGGCGGTCGGTCAACTGGTTTGAAGATACGGTGAGCGCGCAATTGCCGGCCGAGATGCTGCAGCAGGCCATGAACGGATCACAGATCTATTCGAAGCGGATCCCGCTTGCGCCCGGAACCTATCGTTTGAACATCGTGGCGAAGGACACCGTGGGCAATACGGTGAACAATTACGAAACGGCGCTGGTGGTGCCGCATTACGACGAGGATCAACTTGCTTCGAGCAGCGTCATTCTGGCGGACGAGCTGGAGCGGGTGCCGACCAACAGCATTGGAACGGGCCAGTTCGTGATTCGTAGCTCAAAAGTGCGGCCGCGGGTGAACAACACGTTCAAGCAAAGCGAAACGATGGGGATTTACACCGAGTTCTACAACCTCGGCATGGACGCCAAGACCAAGAAACCGGAGGGAACCATTGAATACGAGGTCGTGAACGCCGCAAGCAACAAGACGGTTGCGAGCGTCACCGACAAGATTCAGAACATCCAGAACGCTTCGCCATTTCTGGTAACGGCGGAAAAGCAGATCAAATTGAAGAGCCTGGCCCCGGGCAAATACAAACTGGTACTAAAGGTCACGGATGCGCTCAAAAACCAGAGCATTAGCCCGTCGGCTGAATTTACGGTAACATCATAGACATCGCGGCTAGCCTTAGACGCGAGAGCGCGAAAGGGCAATTTGCAGGGTTTCGCGGGTAGACAATTCGCCACAGCGGTTGCGCTGACAGGGCTTCTGGCTCTTACCGGCCGGGGGTATGGGGCGGACTTGTCCCTACCCGTCACCGGGGCGCTTTTGGGATCGGTAGTGGATTCCAGCGGAACACCGCAAATGGGCGCGACGGTCCAGCTTCTCAACAAATATGAGCGGCAGATCGCCAAAACCATCACGGCGCCCGACGGGCGGTTTGCGTTCGGGAACCTGCCGGCCGATATCTACTCGATACGGGTCTCGCTCGCGAGTTTCCTGCCCGTCTCCCGCGACAAAGTAGCGGTAAAGGCGGGGGCGAACAGCATCCTCCAGATCCACCTGGCGACTCTTTTCAGCAGCATCGAAGTGAGCTACAGTTGGCCGGCGGGAGCCATGACGGACGACTGGAAATGGGTTCTTCGGTCTTCGCCGGCGATCCGGCCCATCACACGGTTCCTGCCGGAAGAGTTATCGGAAGCCGCGCATCCCGCCATGCGGCCCCGGATCTTCTCGGGCACGCACGCCATGGTTTCGGTGTCTGGCGGTGAAGGCGGCCTGATTGACTCGGATTCGGCAGCATCGGGACTGGGAACCGGCTTTGCGCTTTCTACCGATGTGCTGGGCAAAAATCAGCTTCAACTTGCAGGGAGTTTCGGCCAGAACGGCTTTGCCGGACCGGCGGCCATGGGCCTCTGCGCAATTTATAGCCGCAATGCCGAGGCGGGACTGCTTAGCACCCCGCCCGAGGTCACGCTCACGGTGTCTCAATTGGGCCTGGGGAGCCCGCAATCGGTCGGCGGAACCGGATTTGGAAATTCCATGCCGGTATTGCGGACCATGTCGTTGAGCTTTTACAACACCGCAGACCCACTGGAAAACGTTCACATCGAGTATGGGATGACGGGTGAATCGGTAGATTACCTGGGGCACACCAGCCGGGTGAGTCCGTTCGCCCGGGTAACGGTAGACGCGGGCGTGGTGGGCGAAGTGATTGCGGCGTACAGCGATGGCGGCCGGCCGGATGAATTGAGCGCGCACCAGCAATACCAGGCTTCCGAAGTTCAATCCCAGAGCGGCGACCTGATCGGCGCGGTGAATGCCCTGGCCCGGCTGCCCCAACTTTCCCTACGCAACGGCGAACTGGAATTGCAGCGAACGCAGAATTACGAACTGGGATACAACAAAACTTCCGGCGCAAGGACGTACGCTGTGAGCACGTTCTTCGAAGATGTTTCGAATGGCCGTCTCAACGTGGACGGTGACCTGGCGCCCCTCGATCAGAACGATCTTCTATCGGACGGCGTTTCGCGCACATCGACTTACAACGTCGGGAGCTATCATCGCCACGGCTATCTGGCTTCGGTGAATGAGCGGGTGCGGGATACGTTGGAGGTCGCGCTGGCTTATGGCCGGATGGGCGGTTTCATGGGCGATGCGTCGGGACTTTGGCTCGATTCCGAGGACCGGCAAAGATTTCTGGATCGGGGGACCTACAACATCGCGAGCGCCAATGTGAAAGCAATCAGCCCCGTCACAGGGACGCGGTTTTCGGCGAACTACGGATGGGTTGACCGCGGCGCGATCATTCCGGGCCACGTCTTTACGACTCAGAACACATATGTCTCGCCCGGTCTGAATGTGCTGGTCCGGCAGCCGCTGCCTTCGTTTCTTGGTATGCCGGGCCGCCTGGAAGTAACCGCGGATCTCCGCAATATGCTGGCCCAGGGATACATTCCCCTGGCGACGGGCGACGGGCGGCACCTTCTGATTGTGCAGGCTCCACGTTCCATCCGGGGCGGATTGAATTTCGTTTTCTGAAAATGATTAACCGCTTGCTGACGCGCGCGGTTCTGATCCGCGTTGGTGTAGCGGTATGCGCGGTTGCGGGGATCGCCTGGGCGGCGAGTGGAGCACAATCGGCGGTCGACCTGACAGGCAAGCAAGTCGATCCGTTTGCCTCCCGCGCGCGGGCGCGAGTGTTTCTGTTTGTGCGCACGGACTGCCCGATTACAAACCGGTACGCCCCGGAATTAAAGCGCATTTCGAAGGAGTTTGCACAGCAGAAGGTGGATTTCTGGATGGTATATCCGGATGCCACGCAAACGCCCGCGTCGATTCGGGAACACATGAAGGAATACGCGTTCCCCGGCGCGCCGCTGCTCGACCCCAGCCACGAACTGGTGAAGCGCGCCCACGCTACGGTTGCACCGGAAGCCGCGGTTTTCGACGGCGCGGGCAAGTTGCTGTATCACGGCCGGATCGATGATCGCTACGTGGAGATCGGCACGGCTCGCCGCACCGCACAAACGCACGACCTGGAAAACGCGATCGCGGCGGTATTAGCAGGGAAACCGGTGGCGCAGCCGGAAACGCGAGCGGTGGGATGCGCGCTCGCGGATGTGGAGTGAGCCTCGGCGCCGCATGGGCATTTCGTTCCGTTCCCGGTTCCGGCCACTTAGCCGGTAACGCTCTCGCTTCAGAGTGTCGCTCGGAGACGTAGCGTAGCTTCGTAATACTCAGGATCGATTTTGCAGGGCGATCTTAAGCTGAGATCAGGAGTTCTTCAATAACGCCGCGTGCCGATTAGGCTTCTGGAGTGCTACCCAGTGCTGTATGTGTCAATGCTAACCATCTCGCCTCGGGACACAAACTTTAGCGGCGATTGCGGGTTGGAACCATGTGTCACAACGACCATTCCCTTCTCTTTTTGCCGTTTCAGCTTTGAAAGCAATTCCGTCTGGAAAACCGCCTGTTCAGCTCGCGTAACATTTACTTCAAAGGGGGTAATGAATTCGCTCGGTATCAAAGCAAAAACTGGTCCAGCAGCCGTGGCGCGGATTGTTCCATGGTAATCGCGCTCTGTCAGCTTAATGTCGATACCGAGGTCGGCATCGAGATAGGCGTCCCCTCGGTTCCCTACGAATACAATGACACCGTCCCTGGCGCTGGCGTCCACACGCCCGGAGACTTCAAACAATGAGGTGCTGCTATGACTCGTCGCCACCGTGACCGGTGCTGTGACTGCAGAGACCTCGACTTTCACGTATGCGCCTGTGATTATGACGGGGCGATAGGCGGGGCCGACAACATCCAAATAGCATTGGGAACGAATGGGTCCGAAGTTTGGCGGGGTCTTGAGTACAAACGTGCCGTCCTCACGCTTAAAGACAAGGCGCTGCAGGAGCGCCTCCGCCTGCTCTTGATCTTCGCAGCAAACTTCCGAGTGGAGATCCATAGAATATGTGTCCACGTCCTGACCCGTCACGCTTACTAGGCACATCGGACCTAAGTCCAAACTTAGCGCGGGCATGTCCGTTGGGGACACGTCGAAGTGCTCGGTTCGTGTAGAGATATGGGATCTATGTGTTGGCAAGGCCGATAGCTCTCCATGTCCGGAACTAGCGATACCACGCTCTTCCTTTGGCGGTATACCAATTCGTGCCCGCTCAAACGACGCTTTACGGACATGCTCAGGAGGACCTATCACGGTCCTCCCCTTCATGTTTACCTTCATGGACAGTACCCACCGGGACAACTGCTAGTCCCGCCGAGAGAAGACATGCTCCGAGAACCAGCCATAGGTTTACGCATACCTTTCGTGAATCTTACCGCTACCCGCCAGCCGCGCTCTACCGAAACTGCAAGACCGGTAACCTTAAAATGATTGACGGGTTCCAAATTGGCTTTGCGCCGTTTCAGGGTTGATGTCCTCATTCTCCTGATTACCTTTGGCGTACTCGCGTCCGCGGTCGAGCGCCCACCTGATTTTGCCCACGATATTGCCCCCCTCATCTACCAAAGCTGTGCCCCATGCCATCACAGCGGCGGCTCGGGACCGTTCCCGCTCACAAGCTACGCTGAGGTCAAGCGGCACGCCACGCAGATTACGGCTGTTACGTTGCGGCGCTACATGCCTCCCTGGCTCCCGGAGCCCAGGTATGGAGAATTCCAGGGCGAGCGGCGATTGAGTGAGCAGCAGATCCGGACTATTTCCGCTTGGGTGAAAGCTGGAGCGCCTGAAGGCCCAGCGGCCGAAATACCCGCGGCACCCCGGTTTTCGAGCACATGGCAGTTGGGAAAGCCGGATCTGATTCTGAAAGCCGGGCAGCCTTTTACCGTGCCCGCGAGCGGTCCGGACGTTTTCTGGAATTTCATTTTTAATCCAAACCTGAAGAGCACGCGCTATATCCGCGCAATCGAGATTCGTCCGGGGCGGGAGAGGCTGGTGCATCACGCGAATCTGCTGATCGATCGTTCCGGGGAGCTTCGCAGCCGAGCGGGCCAAGGTTTTCCGGGCATGGATTTTACGCTGAATCGTAATCCACTGGATCCGGAAAGTCACTTTCTGTTCTGGAAACCAGGCTCGGTTCCTTACTCGGAGCCCGAGGGGCTGGCCTGGCGTCTCGATCCCGGCAACCTGCTGGTTCTCAACACGCACCTGCAGCCGGGCGGAAAAGCGGAAGACGTGCAGCCGGAGGTTGGGCTCTATTTCACAGACAAACCGGCTACGCGTTTTCCGATTCTTGTACAGCTTGAACATGACGGCGCGCTCGACATTCCGCCGGGCGCGCACGATTTTCTTGTGAGCGACGATTTCCGGCTGCCGGTGAATGCAGAGGTACTCGCAATTTATCCGCATGCGCACTACCTGGGCAAGCTGATCGAAGCGTATGCAACGTTGCCGGACGGCAGCCGCACATGGCTCATCCGGATTCCGGATTGGGATCTGAACTGGCAGGCTGTATATCGATATCGAAAACCGATTTTTCTGCCGAAAGGGACCGTGCTCTCGATGCGGATCCACTATGACAACTCGGCAGCCAATCCGCGGAATCCGAATCATCCTCCCAAGCGGGTTCGCGCCGGCAACGACGCGACGGACGAAATGGGACACGTGTGGCTGCAAATGCTGCCGGTCGGTCGCGGCGATCACCGCCGGGCGATTGAAGAAGCGCTGATGCGCCACCGCCTGGAAAAGTATCCCAACGATTTTTCCGCGCATCTGAACCTGGGCGCGCTAGCGCTTTCAAGGCTGGATGCGCAGGGCGCCGCGAGCATGCTGGAAGCAGCGATCCGGATCGACCCCAGGCGTCCGGAAGCGCACGACATGCTTGGCTCGGCGCTGCGAAGCCTGGGCCGGCTGCCGGATGCGATCCGGGAGTACCGGCGCGCGCTCCAGGCCGATCCGCAGTATTGGAATGCGCGCTATAATCTGGCCCGGGCGTTGGCGAAATCCGGGGATCTAAAGGGCGCTCTGGAGAATTTACGCCAGGTGGTCGCGGCGTATCCGGAAGACAAGCGTTTGCGCGCCGAATACGCGGCGCTGCTGGCTACTCACGGCCGCCCGGGGCAGTAGGCACAGCACTCAGTTCTTTCACCTTCGATCCGGGCGGTTGATTCAGGATGAACTTCGCGGCGCTGACATCGCCGCTATTTACCTTCATATCCAGCACTCTTAATTCAACCTCGTAGCCGTCCCGCGGACGCTGAATATCGATATCAGCGGGGAACAGGATTCCACTGAAGGCTTTCCAATCTCCGTACCTGGTGTCGCTGATAATGTAGCCGTTCGGGTCAAAGGTCTTCTGCCGCGATATTTGCAAAGTGTACCGATCGAAGTAGACGTTCCGAAGCAGCCGTAACTGACCCTGCTCGTTCCTCAGAATCATGAGAATGTAGACAGCTTTGGTTTCGCTGGTATCGTCCTGGAAGATGGTGATGTCACCGGGAGCCGGCGGCCTGATCAACAGGGCGTTCAGGAAGGCCACGGGACGTAGATTTTCCAGTTTGTTTTTGGAGTTCGCGGGTGCATCGTTCTGGCCAATGAAGAACTGGCTCTTCAGCGGAATGGATACGCGAAAATCGTTGCCGATCGAAACCATGTCGAACACGGTGCTGTGGATGACGGGATCCTGCCCGATCACTCGAATATCGTCGGGCCGCAAGAAAAGAACATAGCCGGTGATGGTTGCGTAGTCGGTGATCTGGCCGCCATATAAGCTGCCCACCGATGGCGACATCTCGGCCTTCATTGTGAACGACACAATCGGATCGGAGACGGCGTGTATGCGCTGAATGAGATCCTGCTTCGTTGCAGTAAGCAGCGGCCTCGTTTCGTGCTTTTTACCCGGAGGCGCGACTACACGCTTGCGCACCAGGCATGATGGCAAGCAGACGAAACAGAGGAAAACTACCAGTGCAAGCTCTCGTCTCGCACGGAGAGGGTGCATGTTTGAAGTGTAGTAAAGGCGTGAAGCGCGGAATCGTTTTGACGCCTGCGACTTGTGTTCCCGCAGCCTCATCTCGGCCGACAGTTATACACTGAACCTGCGGTTGTACAAAAAATCAGGAGTCGGGAATGAAAAGAGTTTTGGCCTGCGGTGCGATTGTCGCTGCGGGATGTCTGTTGAGCCTGGGCGCGCTCTCACAAGAGAGCCAGAAGCAGAAGCTACCCGGTGAAGACTGGGTGAATCTCTTCAATGGCGAAGACCTCACGGGCTGGCAGAAGATCGGCAAAGAGAGCTGGACGGTGGAGAACGGCGTGATCCACGGCAAAGGCGTCACCAAGGACTACGGGTACCTGCAAACCGATAAGCCGTACAAGGATTTTCAGCTTTCGCTGCGCTTCAAGTGCGTCGCGGACGGCAACAGCGGCGTCTTTTTTCATACGGCGTTCAAACCGGGAACGGCCGACGTGACGCAGGGGATGCAATTTGAGATCGATTGCACGATGATGCACCATACCGCGGGCGTGTATGCGGAAGACGGGCGCGGATGGGTCGTGTGGCCGGCACCCGAAAACGAGGGCGTGGTGCGCAAGGGCGACTGGAACGATTACTTAGTCGAGGTGATTGGAAATCGCTACCGCTCGCGATTGAATGGCGTGCAGATGGTCGATTTCACCGATCCGAAACCCGGCGCGCCCGACGGAGCGATTGCGCTGCAGCTCCACGCCGGCGGGCGGGGCAACATGGAATTCAAAGACATCTGGATACGCGATCTGTCGCACCGGTGAACCGGCGCAATGCGAGGGCGGCCTTCGTCGCGTTAAAATTGGCTGCATGGCGACGGCAACGCACCTGCTCACCCTCCATGAGTTCCGCGAGCGCTACGCCGATAAGAAGCCGTACTACGAATATTGGTTCGGGGAGGCGATTCAGAAATCTGTCCCGACATGGTTGCACGGCCTGCTTCAAGCAATTCTCACGGAACTGTTTACACGGGCCGGATATCGAACGGCGCCGGAACTCGAGTTGAGGATTGATCCCGATTGGCAACCGAAGGCCGATGTAGCGGCGGCGCTAATAGTTGAGCATCCGTATCCTACCAGGCCCATCGATATAGTTGTCGAGGTCCTTTCGCCGGACGACCGCATGAGCCGGACCTTCGAGAAATGCCGGCAGTACGCCAGAATTGGCATTCTGAAGATATTCGTTCTCGATCCGGAGAGCAAATCGGCCTGGGAATGGAGCCGCGCGACAGACAATCTGGAACGTGTCTCGATCATGGAGCTTCCAAATGGGCAGATGATTGGGATGACGGACGTCTGGAGTGAACTGGACCGGCGAGCCGGTTCGGCAACACATCAGTAGAAACGAATAGCCGTCGCCGATGGCGATGGAGAATCGGGGAACAGCCGCGCCAACGCCGGCCGGACCTACCGAGCCCAGGATTTTCCGTGGTCCAGCGCCAATGCCGGTGGGCAATCAGCCAGCGGATTAACAATCTGCCTCACACGACCATAAAGAAAACTTTTTCTTGGCCCCTTGTGTCTCTTTTTTCCGCGTTTCGCTTATCAGGGCAAAGGCGGAGGAATGGACGTGAAGATCGGGGTGATGGCGGCCATGCTGGCTGGGGTAGGGATGGTCACGCAGGGAAAAGGCGGCGGCTGTAATGGCCAGGTCTCAGTTGTAACGGTGTACGTCAAATGCGGCTTTGGCGACATGCGAGTGACACCGAAGCTCGGCGAAGGCATTGCCTCGAAGATTCTCGCGCAAGCAGGCGTGTGCATCCAATGGAAACCGCTCTGGCGGAAAGCCGATAGGGAGGAACACGCCATCGTGGTCGAAATCACATCGCATACGCCCGAAACCCTTTCGCCGGGCGTCTTTGCGTACGCGAGGGCCTATGAAGGCGTTCACATCAGAATCTTTTGGGACCGGGTACAGAGAGCGGCCGGCCCAGGACTGGTTCACGCGCTTCTAGGGCATGTGCTGGCGCACGAAATTACGCATATCGTGCAGGGTATCGACCGCCATTCGCAGGAGGGAGTGATGAAGGCGCACTGGACCACCGAAGACATCGTGCAGATGGCGCGCCAGCCGCTTCCGTTTGAGCAGAAAGATGTGATGTTGATCCATCGCGGCCTGGAACGCTACTGTCCGGCGGGCGCAACTGCGCGAAACAGGGAGTGTGCGCCACAGCAACTTTCGGCGGCGAAATAGCGGAAAAGGCAGGCCACGAAAAGCGATGGCCTGCCCCACTAAACCTACTGCACCATCCTTCGCTGCTTGCGCAGGATGGCGGGCATTTCGTAATCGTCGAGCGGCGGTACTTCTTCCACCGCAGGCTCGGGTTCCGGTTGGGGCGCGGCAAGAGCCGGTTCGGGCTCCGGCGGCGCGTGTACGCCCACGGAAATGGGCAGACTCGCCGCCGTGAACGGAAAATGGGAACTACGGCGCTCGATCTCCGGCAGCGTGTCGCGTTGAAAACCCGTGGCTATGACTGTGATCTTGACCTTGTCGGCCATGTTCTCGTCCAGCACAATACCGAAGTTGATTTGTGCATCATCGTTCTGGGTGGCGGCACGAATAAGATTGCAAGCCTCATTCACGTCATGTATGCCAAGCTGGCTCGACGCAGTGATGTTGATCAGCATGCCGCGAGCGCCAAGAATTCCGCCCTCTTCCATGAGCGGGCTGTTGATGGCCTTTTGCGCGGCTTCCATGGGCGCGTTGTCTCCGGAGGCGATGGCGGTCCCCATCATCGCGTACCCCATGCCGACCATGATGGTGCGAATGTCGGAGAAGTCGCGGTTGATCAGACCCGGTGTCGTGATGATGTCCGCGATCCCTTGCACCGCCTGGCGCAGGATATCGTCGGCCATACGGAAGGATTGAACAAAGCTGGTGCCCTTCGGAGCAAGCCCGAGCAATTTTTCATTCGGAATGCTGATAAGCGTGTCGCAGCTTCCGGCGAGCTCGGCAAGACCGCGCTCGGCCTGGCGCATCCGGCGAGGGCCTTCAAAGGCGAACGGCTTGGTCACGACCGCGACGGTAAGGGCGTTTAACTCTTTAGCAAGGGAGGCCACGACGGGCGCGGCACCGGTACCAGTGCCGCCTCCGAGCCCAGCCGTGACGAACACCATATCGGCGCCTTCCAGAATTTCAATAATCTGTTCAGTATCCTCCAGCGCAGCCTGACGCCCAATGGATGGGTCCGCCCCCGCGCCCAGGCCGCTGGTCAGCTTCTTTCCGATCGCGATCTTATTCGCGACAGGCGAAGCAGCCAGGGCCTGTTTATCCGTATTCAACACATAGAACTCGATACCGCCGAGCCCTTCCTGCAGCATGCGGGTTACGGCGTTCGAGCCGCCACCCCCAACCCCGACCACCTTAATACGGGTACCAAGCTGCACTTCATCTTCAATCAAAAATTTCAAATCGTCCGCCATTTATTTAACCCCTTCGATTCCGGTCCTTATTCACACTGCCACGCTTATCTCAATGCGATCCCGGCAAGCCCGCTGGGGGCCCGTTTCCAGTCGCGCTTCATTTTTAGCCGTCCGGAATACATCGCCAAACCCGCGGCGGTGGTCCAGACGGCGTTGTCCAAGTCTTTGGGCCACGCGTCGATGCCGGCGGCGAGCCCATTGCGCGCCTGGCAATTCAAGATGCGCTCTGCCATGTCGCACATTCCCGTCAACATGGAGCCGCCGCCGGTAAGGACCGCGCCCTCCAGCAAGGACTGCTCCATGCCGACGCGCAGAATCTCGGCATAAATTCGCTCGAAGATTTCCTCGGCGCGCGCTTCCAGAATTTCGTTCAACTGGCGGCGCGGCGCTTCGCGCATGCCGCGGCCTTCCGCGGATGGAATCTCAACCAGGCTGTTATCGGAACCCGTGCCGGTAACGGCGCAGCCGTATTCGCGCTTCAGATTCTCGGCATCTTCGTAGTTGACCTTCAGCAGCCAGGAAACATCGCGCGTAAAGTGGTCCGCTCCGACCGGAATCGACGTGGCGTGCAGCAGCGCGTCGCCATCGTAGACAGCCAGGTGAGTAGATTGCGCCCCAATATCGATCAGAGCGACACCGCGGGCGCGATCCTCGGGAAGTATGGCTGCGTAGGCTGCCGCGATTGGCTCGAACACGGATTCGTCCACGGCAAGATGCGCCTGGTGAACCGCAGATACCAGTCCCTCGTGGTCCTGCATGGAGACGGTAACGACGTGCACATTTGCCTCCAGCCGGGCGCACAAAATGCCTTTCGGGTTGCGATAACCGGCGCGTCCATCCAGCGTGAAATCCTGCGGGCAGATTTGCAGGACCTGGCGGTCTTCCTCCAGACGGACGCGAGCGGCCAGTTCCACCGCATAGCGCAGATCGTCCGCTTCGATTTCGCGGCGGCGGCCAAATTCATAAACACCGCGGCTGTTGACGCCAGACACACAGCCGCCGATACCAATGACGGCGGATTCCGGAGAGGCTTGCGCCCGGAGTTCCGCTTCGTGCAAAGCGAAACGAATGCTCTGGGTGAGAGCTCCCTGATCTGCCAGCCGGGAGCGATTCCATGCATGCACCGGACCTTCGCCATACCCGAGAAAACGCAGGCTCTCGTCTTCGAGCGCGCAAATGACCACGCGCGTGCTGGTGCTTCCAAGGTCGAGCCCTACCGCCAGCTTTGTCTTATTACCCACCGTGTTGATCTCCTACCGCTGTAATGACGCCGTCTACGCGCAAATCGAGCGTAGTCGCGTCGGGACGCTTCTCTCTGATCTCGCTGTAATTTGCCAGGAAGTTTTGCAGGCGTTCCGTGTAGTTTTCGTCGCCGAGCATGAGATTGAGCACACGATCGTCGATATGTTCCGATATCACGAGATCGTTCGGATCCGCGACATTGATTTCGGAAATATGCGCAGCCAGAGAACCGATCTCTTTCAGCATGGCCAGAACCCGGTGAACGCGGGCGCGGCGGTTTTCGATCGATTCCGTTTCCCTGACGCCGGAAATGACGGGCAGCGTAAACTTAGCCGCGACGCGCGGTCGCAGGATGTATCCATCCCGATCGATCAGGGCAAAGTGCGACGCACGGTCTCTACGATTCAAGAGCCGGATAAACGCAACGGGCGTACGCTCGTGGATGCGCACTCTCAGCGTGTTCGGCCATACCTTCGAAACCGACGCGTTCTCCACCCAGTCAATCTGGAGAAGCTGACGCCGGCGCTCCTGGACAGGCGCCAGATAGAGACTCCGGCCAAAATCCTGCGCGAAGACATGACGGACTTGGGAAGGCGACGCATAATGGATCCCTTCTACGATGAGATTCGGGCTCTGCCCGGCGAAATCATCCGCCTCCGCTACACGAAAGCGGTTATCCTGAATCAGAAATTCTTCGGTACGGTGCCAGGCGAAAAGAGTGGTCACCATAAGAAACACGCCCGCAATCAGCCAGAAGGTGAAGCGGGCCCAGCGCACGCGTTCCACTGGCTCCCGCTGGCGCGCCATTAGGCAGCCTCCCGCAATTTATCCAAAATTCTTTCCGCGGCTTGGGAGACGCTGCCGGCGCCGAGCGTAATAATCAGATCCCCAGGTTGAGCCGAAGCCGCGATCGCGTCGATACCTTCCTCGACCGTCGGCACATAGTGGGCCGAGCGATGCCCGTAGGAGCGTATCTTTTTTAGAAGACTCTGCGCGCTGATGCCGTTAATAGAAGGCTCGGACGCTGCGTAAATATCAAGCAGATAGAGATCATCGGCCTGATGGAAGGCGGTTCCGAAATCCTCCAGCAGGTACTTGGTCCTGGAAAAGCGGTGCGGCTGAAACAGAACGTGAATCCGGCGGTATGGCGACAGCCGCGCGGCCGCCAGAGTGGCCTTTACTTCCGTGGGATGGTGGCCGTAGTCATCGACTACGGTGATCCCGTGCTCGACTCCGCGAATCGAGAAGCGGCGATCGACACCGGTGAAGGCGGCCAGCCCCTCCTGAATTTGCACGACGGGCACATCCATTTCGAGGCCGACGCCGATAGCCGCGGTCGCGTTCAGAACGTTATGCATGCCGGGAACACCGAGGCGGAACTGCCCCAGTTCGTTTTCGCGGCGGCGGACTGAGAAGCTGCTTCCCGTAGGCTCCAGCGCGACATTCTGAATTTCGAGATCCACCTGAGCGGACCGGCCGTAGGTGATGGTGCGCCGCCGGATGGCGGGGAAGATTTGCTGAATGTTCTTATCTTCCATGCACAGCACCGCAGCGCCGTAGAAAGGGACGCTGTTCACAAATTGGGTAAAGGCGGACTGGATATCCGCCAGCGACGCGTAATGGTCCAGGTGCTCCCGATCCACATTGGTGACGACCGCGACAATCGGGGCAAGCTTCAGAAACGAGCCGTCGCTTTCGTCCGATTCGACAACCAGAATGCTGCTTTTTCCGACGCGCGCGTTCGAGCCCTGCAAGCCCGCGACCCGCCCGCCTACGACCACTGTCGGATCAAAACTCGCGGCGTTCAGGATCCCGGCGACCATCGAAGTTGTGGTGGTCTTGCCGTGACTGCCCGCAATGGCGATGCCGAACTTCAGGCGCATCAATTCGGCGAGCAACTCGCCGCGCGGAATAACAGGGATCTGCAGACGGCGCGCTTCGGCAACTTCGGGATTCCCGGGATCGAGAGCCGAGGTGACCACAACCGCTTTCGCTCCTTCAACGTTTTCGGCTCGATGGCCGATGTGAATGACTGCGCCGAGTTTCGCCAGCCGTTCGGTGATTGGGGTCGATTTCAGGTCGGAGCCGGAGACCTGGTAACCCAAAGTGAGCAGAACTTCCGCGATTCCGCTCATCCCGATGCCCCCGATACCCACGAAATGTACGTGTTGGGGCTTAAAAAACATTCTTCAAACGTATTGTTTCGGCTTTCTTTCCATGTGTCAATGCGGAAAACCGGATATTTATGGGTTCGAGGATAAGTTTCTTCATCTTGATCTGGTTGCGGCCTCCTCCAGGACATCGGCCGCGCGCTCGGCGGCGCCCGGATGAGCAAATTGCCGGACGCGCTCGCGCATCCGGGCCAATGCAATCGGGTCCTGGCGAAGCGAATCAATTTCCCGGAACAAACGCTGGCCGCTCATTTCCGAATCCAATACCATTCGCGCCGCGCCTGCATCCACGAGCGACTGTGCGTTCTTACGTTGGTGATCGTCAGCGGCAAACGGCAGCGGGATGAGAATGGATGGCATGCCGGCGGCGGCGATCTCATTAACCGAGCCGGCGCCAGCCCGAGCTACCACAACATCGGCGGCAGCGAAGGCGCAGGGCATGTTTGCAATGAACGGAATTACTTCGCCCTTTACTCCGGAATCGAGGAACGCTCTTGCAAGCGTCTCGTGCTCGGCTGCGCCGCTTTGATGAATAACACGGAGCTCGGCGCCGGCTTGGTGGAACAATGGCCAGCTTTCACGCGAGGCGCGGTTCAATGTTCGCGCTCCGCGGCTGCCGCCCGTAATAAGGACCGTGAAGGGGCCGCCATCTTTCGGGCGCAGCTTGAAAAATTCCGGGCGAACCGGCAGACCAGTTACTTCCGAGCGCCCTGCAGGGAAGCAGGCACGAGTAGATTCGAAGCCGAGCAGAGCGCGATAGACGTGCCGTGCAACCTTGCGATTCGCAAAACCGGGTACCGCATTGGGTTCCATCACGATCAATGGAATGCGCGAAAGAGCAGCGGCAATCATTACGGGACCGGCGACAAAGCCGCCCATGCTGAACACGGCATCCGGGCGAAAACGGCCGAGCACTTGGCGCGCTGCCGCGATGCCGACCGGAAGCTGCATGGCGGTCTGGAGTTGCCTGCGCAGACCCACTCGGTTCAAGGCGCCACTGCGGATGAACTCCATTTCATAACCGGCTTCCGGAACCAGACGAGACTCCATGCCCTCGCGCGTGCCGACGAACAGCAGGCGGTGGCCCCGCTCCTGGAGTACACGCGCGACAGCGAGGGCCGGAAACACATGGCCCCCGGTGCCGCCGCCGGTCAGTAGGAGGGAGTAAGGCATGAGAGTTTCACAAGCCAGAAGTAACAGGCTGGCTGGGATAGGCAGCTCATCCCGCGTGCTCGCTGACACTCAGCAGCATTCCCATCAGCAACAAGGTACTCAACAACGAACTTCCACCGTAGCTGATGAAGGGCAGCGGAATACCCTTATTGGGAACCAAATCCAGCACAACGCTCATGTTTATGAGCGCCTGAACCACTACACATACGGTTGCGCTAAGGGCCAGGTAGCGGCCGAAATTGTCGGCAGCATGAACATACGTCCGCAGGCCGCGCCACAGCACCACTACGAATCCAATTACAACCAGCCCGGCTCCAAAAAGGCCGGTCTCTTCGCCGACGACACCGTAGATGAAATCCGTGTGAGCCTCGGGAAGATATAACATCTTTTGCCGGCTATCCATCAGCCCGACGCCGGCGATTCCCCCGGAGCCCACGGCGATCTTAGATTGAAGCTGCTGATAACCGGGATCGCTGGTCGAGGCGGTCTTATGCGCATAGTTCAAAATACGGCCGCTTGGATCGATGTGGGCCAATAACGTGTGGTCCTTGTCCACAAAGTCGATGGCGCGGGCCAGCCGGTAGGGCTTCATGACAATGAAACCGGCGCCCAGGACGAGCCCGAGAGCGCCGCAGACGATCAGATAGCGGTATTCGATCCCGGCGACAAAGACGACCGCCAGAGTTGTAGTGACAAGCACGACCGCAGTGCCGAGATCCGCAATCGCGACCGCCAGGGCCATTACGGAGATGGCGATCGCTATGGGCCCGAGCGTATGCTTTTCGTTGACCGCGCCCAGGCGGCGGCACAGAAAAAAGGACAGAAAGATCGCAAGGGCGGGTTTAGCCAGTTCCGATGGCTGCAGGGAAAACGGGCCCGCTTTCAGCCAGCGGTGGCTTCCGCCGTCAGTGAGAAATACGGCCAGCAGGAGTAACAGAACAATACCGAGGCCCGCGAAGGCGACCCGCGGGTTGTTCCACTGCCGGTAATCGCGGCGCATGCAGTAGAGGAGCACGCCAAAGGAGAAAACAGCCCAGCCGAGCTGGCGGAAGAAGAAATGCGTGCTGGGGAGATGGAACTTCAGCGCTGCGATCATGGACGACGAGCTGTAGACCATCACCAGTCCGAAGCACACCAGCGAGAGCACTGTGAGGAACAGGATCCAGTCGGTTTTGAGACGTTGGGCCATCGGTGTTTAGAACAATTCTGCCACTAAATGTTTGAACGTTCTGCCGCGTTCTTCGTAATTTTGAAATTGATCGAAACTCGCGCAGGCAGGGGCCAGCAGGACGGTATCACCGGCCGCCGCGTGTGCGTGCGCATACCGGATCGCGCGATCGAGCGTGCCGCAGTCGATAAGAGGAACACAGCCGGCAAGGGTGTTGCGAATCAGAGGGGCGGCGGCCTGCGGGTAATCCGCTTCCGCGCCGATCAGGAGCGCGGCCTTGGCCCGCTGGTGCAATGGACCACGCAGCGGGGTATAATCGCTCCCCTTATCTTTGCCGCCGAGAATGATCCACAGGTTCCGCGGGAAAGCGTCGATCGCCTTCAATGCAGCATCGACGTTCGTGGCTTTTGAATCGTTGAAGTATTCGACGCCATTCAGTTCCCGGACAAACTCGATGCGATGCTCCACGCCTGGAAACGTCTCGACGGCAGGACCGAGGTCCACGAGTTTCGCTCCGGCCAAATGCGCAATCAGGGCCGCGGCCATGACATTTTCCACGTTATGCAGTCCGCGAAGCCTGATTTGCGAACGCGACAGAAACGGCCGTCCGTCAAAGCACAGCTCCTCGCCCTGTAGCGAGATCCCGCGAGGAACGGGCTGGGATGCGCTGAACCAATAGACTTCCGCTTTTGCCGACCGGGCATAGCCGCGGCAGGTCGAATCGTCATAATTAAGTACGGCATAGTCCTCGCGATGCTGCGTTTCGAACAGGCGCGCCTTGATAGAGGCGTAATTTTCAAACGTCTGATGCCGGTCCAGATGATCGGGGGTGACATTCAGGCACGCTCCGATGGCTGCGCGAAAGTGAGAGATGGTCTCAAGCTGGAAGCTCGACAACTCGAGAACATTCCAGCAATCATCAGCCGAAGACTCGACGAGGGAAGTAACTGCCGTACCGATGTTGCCGCCGACCTGGCAGGGAATACCGCACTGCTGAAGCAGATGTCCGGTCAGGGAGGTGGTGGTGGTCTTGCCATTGGAGCCGGTAATGCCCGCCACCGGGCCCTTCAGAAACCAGGAGGCCAATTCCACTTCACCAATGACGCTGACGCCTCGCTCGCGCGCACTCCACAGCATCGGCAGGTCAACCGGAACGGCAGGGGAAAGCACAATCACGTCCGGTTCCCTGCCCTGGTCCGCGATGTTCTCCCGAGTCTGAGAAACGACTTCAACGCCCAGGCTGTTAAAGCGCGCCTGCTCTTCCGCAGTGAGCGGTTGCGCGTCCATGGCGCGAACATGCGCGCCCTGCTTTCGCAGAAGCTCGACGGCGGCAAGGCCCGAGCGCTTTGTGCCGATTACCAGGACGTATTTTCCAGTGAACTGCAACTGCTTGTTATTACCTCAACTTCAGAGTCGTTAACGCGAACAGGGCCATCACCAGCCCGGCGATCCAAAAGCGCACGATCACCTTCGATTCGGGCCAGCCCAGCGCTTCGAAGTGATGGTGGATGGGAGCCATTTTGAAAATACGCTTGCCGTTTCGCAGCTTGTAGCTGCCCACCTGGAGAATCACCGAGAGCGCTTCGACGACATAAATGCCGCCGATAAAGATCAGAACGATCTCCTGCTTAATAAGGACGGCGACGATGCCCAGGCCGCCTCCCAGCGCGAGCGACCCGACATCGCCCATGAAGACCTGCGCCGGGTGACAGTTATACCAGAGAAACCCAAGACTGGCCCCGAACATGGAGGCGCAGAAAATTGTCAGTTCCTGAGAATTCGGCAGGCGCGCTAAATCCAGGTAGGACGAAAACGCGGCGTTGCTGGAAACATAGGTGAGCGCCGTCATCGCGCCGGAGGCGATGATCATCAACCCGATGGCGAGGCCATCCAGTCCATCGGTCAAGTTAACCGAGTTGGACGAGCCCACCATCACGAAAACGATGAACAGGTAAAACGGGATAAAGGCCAACGGATAGGTCCAGAAATTTTTGGTGAGCGGCTCGATGAGCAGGTCCGGCTTGAACTGTTTGAAGAACGGAATGTTGATAGCGGTCGAGTATTTCTGATGGGCGTGGAGCAGCAGCAGACAAAAGCCAATAATCATCGCGATGATGACCTGGGCCCAGAACTTTTGACGTGCGGTGAGGCCGAGGTTGCGTTTCTTGGCGATCTTCGCGTAGTCGTCAATGAAGCCGATTGCGCCGAAGCCCACCAACCCCAGTAGCGCCAGCCAGACATACTGGTTCGTCAGGTCCACCCAGAGCAGCGTCGGAATCACAATGCAGGTAACGATCAGCAGGCCGCCCATGGTGGGGGTGCCGGCCTTTTTCTGGTGGGACTGCGGCCCGTCCTCGCGAATGTGCTGGCCGAAGCTCCACTCGCGGAGTTTCCGAATCAACCAGGGGCCAAAGACAAGGGCCAAAAAAAGAGCAGTCAGGCTCGCAAGGGCAATGCGAGTCGTAATGTAGCCAAATACGCGAAAGGTCGGGATGTATTTATGCAGGACCTGAACCAGCAGCCAGTACAGCATCTTTTATCGTTCCATAGCGGCCAGCGCCTTCTCGACGTGAGTGCCGCGCGAGCCTTTAAAAAGGATGGCGTCGCCAGGCCGTACAAACTCTCGCAAAAAATCGCCCGCGGTGCCAGGGTCCTCAAAAAAAAAGGCGGCGCGATCCGGCAGACCGGCGCTCTTGGCGGCTTCCACCATGAGACGGCTCACGCCGCATATGCCCACGAGCACGTCCACACCTGACTGCGCGGCATACGCGCCGAGATCGCGATGAAGGCGTTCGGTCATGCGGCCCAGCTCCAGCATTTCTCCCAGCACCGCGATGCGCCGCTTCGCCGGTTCTTCGCGAAGGACGTCGAGCATGCTGCGCGCGGCATCGGGATTGGAGTTATAAGAATCGTCGAGGATCACCGCGCCGCGCCAGTCGCGCCGCTCACCCCGCATCTTGCCAGTCGAGAGCCGGGCCACCGGGGTCACCAGTTCTTCGAGCGGAATATCGAACGCCGTGGCGGCGGCGAGGCCGGCCAGAATATTCGAAACGCTATGCCGGCCCGCGAGCGCGGTTTCAAAGCGAACCCCGCTGACAATGAAGGTTGCGCCGCCCGCATGCAGTTCCAGATGCTCCGCGCGAACCTCGGCTCCGGGGCACATCCCATAGGTGATGGAGCGCCCCGGATGAGCACCCCGGAATTTCAGGACGCGTTCGTCGTCCGCATTCAGGACCGCGACGCCGTTTTGCGGGAGAGCCTCAATCAGTTCACGCTTGGCCGCCGCTACCCCCTCGATATTGTCGAAAAATTCGACATGCGCGTAACCGACGTTCGTGATGACACCCACCTCGGGTGCGGCGATTTCAGCCAGATGGCGAATCTCCCCGGCGTGGTTCATGCCGAGTTCGACAACGGCGGCTTCGGCGTCGTCCGCGAGCCGCAGCAATGTAAGCGGCAGGCCGAGATGATTGTTGAGATTTCCGATGGTCTTGCCTATCCGGAAGCGCACGTTGAGGCAAGCAGCGACAATGTCCTTGGTACTCGTCTTGCCGGCGCTTCCGGTGACTGCAACAACAGGGCCGCCCCACGCGCGGCGCCCCCACTGAGCGAGCGTCTGGAGGGCCTGCAGGGTGTCGGGAACATAGAGTAGCGGCGGCGAAGAACTGACAGGCTGAAGGCCTCTCCCACCAATGCTTGAGCCGCTGACGACAGCCGCGGCGGCGCCATGCTCAAACGCAGCATCCACGAAAGCGTGCCCATCGAAATGCTCGCCCTTGATAGCAAAAAAGAGATCTCCCTGGTTCAGCGTTCTGGAATCGATACTCCAGCCGCGAATGCGCAGCGCGCCGTTCGGATGAACGGTTTGCGCCGCGATCGCCTGCTGAACCTGCTCAAGTGAGAACTCCATGCAGAAGCCTCATTTCCCGGCAGTGCGTCCGTATCCGAAGCCGCGCAGGATCCGGCGGGCGACCTCGCGATCGTCGAACGGTATCGGGCCATCCCGCAGAACCTGATAAGTCTCATGGCCCTTTCCCGCCAGAATCACCACATCACCCGGGCTTGCGGTTTCGATGGCTTTCCGGATGGCGCGCTCTCGGTCAGGTTCGGCGGCGTGGGGGGTGTCATAACGGCTCAGGCCGACCATGGCATCGTTCATGATGGCCAGCGGATCTTCGCTGCGCGGATTATCGGAGGTCAGCACGACAAAGTCGCTTAGCTCGCCCGCCGCCATGCCCATCAGCGGCCGCTTCGAACGGTCGCGATCGCCGCCGCAGCCAAACAGTGTAATGATGCGCTTCGGCTTCATCCCGCGCGCCGCCGAGATGACGTTCCGCAGCGCGTCATCCGTATGAGCATAATCAACCACCACCATAAACGGCTGGCCTTCTTCCACCCGTTCAAATCTCCCCGGTACTCTCTGCAATTCCTTGATTCCTTTCTGAATTTGTTCCGCCGGCAAGCCGTAGGTAAGGCCCGTGGCGCACGCCAGCAGAATGTTGTAGACGTTGATCTGCCCGACGAGAGCCGATTCCACCAGGAACCGATTCTCTCCGGCGATCACCTGGAAGCGCAGTCCGTCGAATGACGATTCGATATTTTCGGCGCGCACCCAGATTTGTTCCGCGCTCACATCGGAACGCGGCGGCGACTCCTGGCCGAGGCCGTACCAGAAGACCGTTGTTTCCGGCGACAGTTGTAGCCGCCTGGCCGCTTCATCATCTGCATTCAGGACCGCGAAGCGGGGGGGAGGACCGCTGCGCGGAGTGAATAGCAACTGCTTTGCGGCAAAATACGCTTCCATGGTCTGGTGATAATCCAGGTGGTCGCGTGTAAGGTTCGTAAAACCTGCGGTGTGAAACCGCATGGCGTAAATACGCCCCAGGTCGAGCGCATGCGAAGAGGCTTCGAGCGTCGCATGCGTGCCGCCCATCTCTTCCAACTCGTGAAACATATGGAAGAGGTCGAGCGATTCCGGAGTCGTGTTCACGGCAGGCAAGACGCGCCCGCCAAGGTGATACTCGATGGTTCCGATGAGCGCCGTAACTTTTCCCGCGGCCCGGAGAATGGAGTCGATAAGAAGCGCGCTGGTTGTTTTACCGTTCGTGCCGGTGATACCGGTCAGTGCGACACGTTCGTCAGGCCGGCGATAGAAATTCCGGGCGGCCAGCGCCAGCGCTTCGCGCCCGTGAGGAACCTGCAACCACGGCCCGCCGAAACCGCCTGTTCGCGGCCGGTCGCTTACAACGGCGAGCGCGCCCTTCTGCATTGCGGCTGTTGCGAACTGCGCGCCATCGGTTTTGGCGCCGGAGAACGCGAAGAAGAGATAGCCCGGCCCAACTTTCCGGCTGTCGTAGGCGAGCCCGTGAACTTCGGCTCCAAGCAGCGAATCCGCCGCCGGCCTTATCAGCGGGACGCCTTCGAGCACGCGCCGAAGCTGCATTAGCGGGCGAACCTCACCTGAATGTGTTCGCCGGGCTCCAGCAGCGCTCCGGCGGGCGGCATCTGGGCGCGGGCCAAACCATTGCCTAACATCTCGATTTCGATGCCTTGAGCGGCCGCTTCTTCCATCACGTCTTTGACCGTTTTGCCTAAGAAGTCGGGGACCTTGGGAGCATTCGGATCGAGATTTTCATTCTCTCCGGCCGCCTGCGCCAACTCCTCCGGCGTGAGCGGGTTGCTTAGCTCCGCGACGGTGTCCGCATCGGCTGTCCGTTCCCTCTTGGTTCGGTTCGCCTTTTCTTGCTTCGCGATCAGGGTCTCAATATCTTCCGGAACATCGCGTACGATCCCCAGACGGCGCAGTGCGGTAGCCATTACCTTCTCAAACACCGGGCCGGCAGCCGCACCGCCAAATCCGGCCACGCCAGTGGTTCCCGTAATAGTCACCACCACGACAACCGCCGGGTTCTCAACTGGCGCGAATCCAAGAAAAGACGCGTTGTATTTGTGCGTGTAGGCGTGATGCGCGTAATCGAAGATCTGAGCCGTACCGGTCTTTCCGGCGATTGAGTAACCAATCACATGCAGGCGCGAGGCAGTTCCACCCGGCATCACCACCCGGTGCATCAGGGTGCGCATGGTCATCACCGTTTGAGGCTTCAGCACTTGCGCCGGATCCGGACCCGGCAGCCTGGCAAAGTCCTTCGGCTGGCCTGCCGCCTGCTTCCAGGCGACCAGGCGGGGGTGTACCAGAAACCCTCCATTCGCAATGACGCTTCCAAGCTGCGCCAGTTGTACGGAGGTCACGCTGATTTCGTGACCCATGGGGACGGAGCCGATCGAGGTTGGCTGCCATCTCCGCAGGGGACGCACCATTCCGGGAGCCTCGGCGGGAAGTTCGATCCCGGTGCGCCGCCCAAAACCAAAGCGCTTAATGTAGTCATACAGGTTTTGGCTCCCTACCTGCATACCGATGTGGATCGCGCCAATATTACTCGATTTCGCCAGAACATC
>JAICXK010000170.1 GCA_025980435.1 Bryobacteraceae bacterium | reverse complement strand
CGGGCCTCAAAGGTGTAATCATTCAGAAACTGGTGTTGAATTCCGAAATTCCATTGAATCGAATAAGGCAGCTTCTGATCGGGAATGAAAGCTGCAGTGGCGGCGCGGGCGTCGGCTTGGGAGAGCGGGCCGGTTGAGGTGTTCGGAACGATGCCGCCGTTGGTCAGGAAATTGGTTTGAATGTTTTTCGGATTGAAAGTGAGCAGATCCACCGTTGTGCTCAGTTGGGGTGGCAGTGCAAGGATGCCAATGTTGTCAATAATCACGTCATAGTTCATCCCGAAGCCGGCGCGGATCGATGTCCTGCCGCTCTCTCCTGGAGAATATGCGATTCCGATTCGAGGGCCGAAGTTTTTATATTGCGGCTGCGGCTTGGAGAAAGTGATCAAGCCGGGAACATTCGAAATGCTGTTCAGGGGTTGGAGCCGCTCCGAATAAGGGACGCTCGTAAATTCCCAACGCAAGCCCAGATTCACGGTCAGGTGGCGATTCGCTTTCCATTGATCATTAGCGTACAGGTACGTTGCGATCTGGTCTCCGTAATAAACGGGATTTCCCAGGCTGCGCTGAGCTACCTGGTCCGGTAGCAGGTCGAATAAGTACGAAGAAAGATTCGAATACTCATAATCTCCACGGGCTCGCTGGGTAAAGGTCTGGGGAGAGATAAACTTCCTGCCGTCGAAGCCGAACGTGAAGGTGTGGACGCCCTTGGTCCAGGTCAGGTTGTCCGTAAGCTGATACGTGTTCTGGATGGTGAACTGCGGCGCCTGCGGATCGGGGCCGAGGGGAAGACCGTTCAAATCCGCGAAGGAAAGGTTTGGAAAGGAATCCAGCCCGGGAAAAGTGAGTGTCGACGGCACCGGAACCTGCTGGTTGAATCGCAGATATCCGAGCCTCAACTCATTCGTGACATTTGGGCTGAAGTTATGGAACTCGCTTAGCGTCGCGATGTATACGCGGGTCGGCTGCAGGTCAAAGAACGCCGGCAGCGTTCCGGCTGTATCTATGGTGTCCACTCTGTTGTATATGAACCGGCCGCGCAACTGATCGCGGTCCGAAATGCTGTAATCGACCGAGCCAACACCGTAGTAAGCGTTCTGATAATTTGGCGCGGCAACCGGGAAAATTCCGACCGGCACGGACGCCCCGCCGACCGAAATGGATTGAGTTGCGGTTGCCGCCGGTGGGACATATTTCTGAAGCACGCTCAAGTTGTTTTGAGAGATGCCGGGCATGGCGGCGATTTGCGCGTACCCCGCGGCGGTGGGCGCCAGCAGCGCGGATGTGGGGACAGAGGCCTGTCCGGTCGGGTTGTATTCGAAAAGAGCGTAGTAGAACAGCTTGTCTTTTTTGATCGGGCCGCCGAAGGAGGCTCCTAACCGGCTTTGATCGAAGCGCGGGTTGGTAAGAATTCCTGAATTTGCGCTGCTCTGATCCACTGCATTGAAGTTTCGATTCGAGAAGTACTCGTAAACGCTGCCGTGAATCTGATTCGTCCCGCTTTTGATGGTGGTGTTGAACTGGCCGCCGGAGGAGTGTCCGAATTCCGCGGAGAATTGATTCTGCAGAAGGGTGAACTCGGAGACCGCATCGTTAGGGACGAAGGCCAGAGCGCCTGTAGTGGTCTTCTGGTTGTTGTCGATGCCTTCGATCGTGAAGTTATTGTTGTCAGGCCGCTGTCCCCCGACGGACGGCCCCTCTCCCATTCCGACTCCGCCGGCATTCGCAACGCCGGCGCTCAAGAGAGACAGATTCAGGACGCCTCCCGCGGCGAAACTGGCGGTTGGCAAATCCGCCGCCAGCTTGGAACCGAAATTGGTTTGAATCTGAGCGGTGGAAGTATCAATCGGCTGCTCGGCCTCGACGACCGCTGTAGTTTGACTCACTTGCGCGACGGCAAGCGTGACGTTCTGGGTAACGGTCTTATTCAGCTCGATCGCCAGCCCCTTCAGGTTCGCGACGGCAAAACCCGGAGCCGTGACTGTCAGGTCATAGGTGCCTATGGGCAGATTGGTGAAACGGTACTGCCCGCTTGCTTCCGTTTGCCTTGAGATTCGAACGCCTGTGGTTTCGTGAACGGCGCTTACAGCGGCGCCCGGAATGACCGCACCCGTTGCATCCATCACGCTGCCTACCAGGTCGCCGCTGGTCGATTGAGCATGGGCGAGGCCGTCAGCCGCGACAAAACTGACGAGCATTGATGCTGTAGCAATAGTCAGGCGTGTCCAAGATCCGTTCCTGGTCATAATCTTTTTTCCCCCCGTAATGACGTGAGCCTGAATTCAGGAAGGCATTCACTGCTCCAGTTTGGAGCCGAATCCGGGTCCGGTGGAGGGCGGGTGGTCTAAATTGCTTCTAACCGAGACCTAACGCGAATAGAAGATGATTTCTGTGGATGGTCAAGTCCCAGCCCCTCAGCGGATTAGGGCGTGAGCGAGGCTTCGGTCGCAAGCCTGGGACATGACGTTGAGATAGCGTCAACGGCACGCACCCCCAAATCTCCTTCGATGCAAAGAGCAATCGCCCGATGAAGATGTTAGGCCAGGTTAGAAAGGTGAATGGACGCGAGTACTGGTTTTGGAATTCCGGTGAAACATCCATCCGCCCAGGCGTATCGGCGCGATCGCGTCGCACGCCAAGCCGCTCCCCTCACGGTCGCGGTTCAGTAAGGCTCCTGGGTTCGGAAACGCGCATGGCGTCGGCCGAGTATACGTTCTTCGGGTTCCAGAGCAGCCAGCCGTCCGATCCGAATTTCTGGGCTGCCTCAATCTGTTCCTGGATTTCCTTGCTGCCGAAGCGGCGCTTGTCAAATGCATAATCGGCGAAAGCCTGTAGCCAAGGCCGAAAACGTATGGGCTCGATTCGAGCCCGTTCGGCGGCGCGATCCAGCGTTAAGCGCACGATTTCGTACGGGTGCTCGACAGGGTTCCGATAGTTCGGGATACCGAAGCTGAAGCCGGACGGGTAGAGCATTGGCGAGATATAATCCAAAACGCCCGCGACATCGCTGATTCGCTGGCCGATTCCGGTATCCCCCTTGTTCCAGCAAATATAGCCGAAGACATCGGCGGCGAGAAAGACGTTATAAGGGACCAGCTTGCGCCGCGCTTCGGTGAGAAAACCTGTGATGGCTTCCGGTCGCGATTCGTCCGTGCTTGCCCGGGAAAATTCGACCCCTTTCGCATCCGGAAAACGGACGTAATCAAATTCGATCTCATCGAATCCGGCCTTGGCGGCATCGATGGCGAGGTCAATATTATAAGCGCGGACCTGCGGCAGGAAAGGGTCGCACCAGGCGAGGCCTTCGCGGTCTTTGAAGAGTTTCCCATTCCTGTGGACTGCCAAACCGGGCCGGGCGGTGCACAGCAGGTTGTCCTTAAAAGTGACGATGCGTGCGATGGCATAGAAGCCTTGTTTATGCAGTCGCTCCAGAAGGGCGTGAACATCCGGAATCGTGATGATCTTCTGGGCGCCGATTTCGGCTGCAAGCGGCGTAGACACTTTAAAAGAGACATACCCCAGGTCGCCTTTAACATCGATCACAACGGCGTTGACCGGCGTCGATTGGGCCAACTTCAGAACAGGCTCGCGCACAGAGGCCGTTCCGACGCCCCAAAAAGAAAGATATACAGCCCGCGGCATGAAGGGGCGCAGCTTCAATTCCAGCGGCTTTGGGCTGTGCGGGTCCGCCTGAGTTTCCGACCGCGTGTAGCCGTAGGCCCGGGCCTGCACGACTGACCCGTTGCCGTCGATCTGGAACTGCCCTTGAGGCCCGGTACGGATGACGTTCGATCCGGATGTGACGAAGGCGCCGGGAATCGGCCTGGCGGTTCCGGCATCGAGAACAACGCCCGAAAGGCCGGAGGCAGAAGCAAGAGAAGCGGAGGCGAGCAGGAATCCGCCAACGCAAACGAGAATATTTCGCACCTAAGGAGTCGTGCATTGTGGCGGCGGCGATTCTCAATTGCCGCTTAAACTAGGAGGACCAGAAGCTTTAGCAGGATGGGAAAAGTATGGAGTCCGCTTGTTCACCCGCGCGGTTCAATACGGTACGGAACCCCGACCGCTTGGAGTGTAATAACCAGCATTAAATCTTGCACCATGTGGTCCGAATCTCGGACCGGGTGTTGGCTTATGAAAAGTATGCGCCGGAAGTCGTTAAGAATGGGCGAATGCGCGCGCGGCCGTAAAACCTCGTCGGCGCGCTCGCCGGAAATTTGATAAGTCCAATCCCGTTATGATCGCCATTGGCGGATAGGGTCGGAGTTTCCCCCGGGAAGAGTGACTCTATCTGCTGCGAGTCATGCGTTTCCCAGCGAAGGTTTCCATCCACTATCTGCTTCAGCTCCTAAAACAGTGAGTTCGCCCTCGATCCCGCGGGCGACTTCATGTGCATGCGTGATGAAGTGCCGCGCCGTCGCCAGAAGCGCGATAGCCCACCATCGCTTCAAGCGATCATTCCTCCATCGTCGGGTCCGTAATAAGTATGCCCACCAATGCCTCCGGTGCTCCCAGCAAATTCCGTCGTGCCATAGCATGCAAAGAGCCAGTGTTGCCGTCGGCAGGAGCGGCAATGCCGGCCCTTTCTGGCCCCGGGGGTGCCAAACTTCGAGCGAGCGAAGAGCACGTTCAAAATACTTGGAAGGTTCGTACAGCGCGAGCAAGATTTCCCGAAAACGGCGCATCAAGACAGCACGCGGAATTACGGTTTGAAAGTTCGGAGGATGAAAATTGGTCTCGTAGTCATCTGATAGCAATCGGCTTTCATCGTGCATGCGCTGATACAACGGAGTGGTTCGCGGCGCCTGAAGAAATCCCATCATGGCCCAAGGAATCGCGGCGCGTTCCACGAAGTCGCGCTGGCATTCGAAAATGTCCTCGGTGTCTGAATCGAAGCCAATAATAAACCCGCCGGTGACCCACAGGCCTTTTTCCTGCAGGACACCGATGGACCTAGCCGGAGCGGCTCGCAGGTTCTGAAACTTCTTCGTTTCCCTCAGTGATTCCGGCGACGGACTCTCTATCCCCACAAAGACCCCGAAGAAATTCGCCTTCACCATGGCATCGAGCAGCTCTGGCCGTTGGGCAAGGTCCATTGAAGCTTCGGTGGTGAACAGGAATGGGTAGTCACGAACTTGTGACCATTTTTCGAGCTGCTCCACCAACGTCAACGCCCGCTTATGATTGCCAATAAAGTTATCGTCCACGATGAACACTGTTTTGCGCCAACCCAACTGGTACAGGCTCTCGAGTTCCGCCAATACCTGGGCTGGTTCTTTCGTACGGGGCCTCCGGCCATAGATCGTGATGATGTCGCAGAATTCGCACTGAAAGGGACAGCCACGAGAGAATTGGATCGCCATCGTGGCGTACCGTTCCATCTTCAGGAGGTCGAAGCGAGGAGTCGGGCTGGACGTCAAATCTGGCTTTTTCGTGATCTCAATCTTCTTCGGGCTGGTTCCGTTTTGAATCTTGGCGGCAATTTCCGGGAAGACTGCATCTGGCTCGCCGACGACGACATGGTCTGCAAAAGGCAATAGCGCGTCCGGATCGCTGCTGGCATAAGGACCGCCGACGACTGTTCGTTTGCCAAATGCCCGGGCGCGCTGCAGAATTTTTCGGATCGCGGTGCGTTGGAGTTGCATGCCGCTGACCATGACCAGGTCAGCCTCCCGCAGGTGCTCGTCGAGTAGCGGCTCCACTTGCTCGTCGACCAGACGAACTGTCCAAGCCTTTGGGCACAGAGCCGCGATCGTGAGCAGCCCGAGAGGCGGAATCTGGCTGGCCTCGCGAGATCCCGGAATCCGATCCGGGCTCCAGAATGATCGTGCCATCGCCGGCCAGACCAACAGTGCTCTGACGTTCGGGCCAAGGGGCGCATGGCGCTCATCGGCATCGACTGACAATGACGCGTCCGCAACTGCAGGGAGATTAATCAGCAATTTGATACCCTTCGACCTGTGCTGGGCAGTCTAGCTGAAGAGCGTACCATAATCGTCTCGCCTTCGACCTATTCGGCTCAGGCACGCTCCCGTTGCGGATACTTGGTCTATGGCTGACTGGTTCGCGCGCCCCATCCTGCATGTCAAGGACGTCGATGCTTCGCTTTGTTTTTACGAGAGCCAGCTGGGCTTTACGAGCCCATGGCGCTATGACGAGGAGGGTAGAGCGCGAGTTGCACAAGTCGACCGGCAGGGCTGCGCTCTCATCCTGGCCAACAACTTAGCTCAAGAGAAGATTGGCAAGGCTGTGATGTTCATTTCCTTAAACGCCGATCCTGCTACACCCGAGAACGCAGTCGCCGCGTTGGATGCGCTACGCGCAGAACTTGAGGCGAAAGGCGTTCCGGTGAAGGAGAGTTCATGGGGCTATCGACTTCTGGTAGTCAATGATCTCGATGGCAATCAGCTGTTCTTCAATTATCCAAGCGAGACTGCTCTAACCTAGTTCCTCTACAGTCGGCAAACAGGAAATGAGCGAGACGGACCGGGGCTCAGATGTTCTCTGACTCAACCTTTTTCGACGCGCTCCTTTATATCCGAGTATGCCGCGGCGATAAGAGTTCTTAGCGCGGTGCCGTCGGTAGCCGTTCCCGGTCTCAGCTTCACATGCCGCATAAATTTTCCGCTGCCGTTCAACAAGCACGCCGGATCCGGGAGCGTTGCTCCCTGGAAGAACCCGACATTTACATGCGAAGTGAACACATTGACGTAGCCGAACGGTGCATCTCCCAAACAAGCAACCGGACAGCCGTCATGCAGAAGTTCCGGACTTCATCCCCACACTTTCGCATGACCTCAAACCACTGATGCGCAATAGCCCCCAAGTCACCCCCATGCTCTTTCATCCACGCCTGAATGGCAGGATCCCGCTCGACAGCGCCGTTGAATCGCAGCAGTTCCGTTTTCATCGTTGGCCCAATTTCTATTTTGAGATTTACGGATACGTGTATTTCATCTTCTCCCCGCGACATTCCTCATAATCTGGACGGGCTTGACCGGGACCATTTCCAGGGCGTAGTTCCGTGCAATGTCCGTCAGGTCGAGTTCAGCCTTTGACATCTCTATGCCCGATAGTCAGTAAGCGGAAAATCCAGCGCGGTCCAGGCCGCGGCGGGCTTCCGGATTTTTCATGAAGGTCTCCCAAACGAAACCGGTTCTCAGATTTTCGGCCATAAGCATTGTAATGCCGGTGTCGATGCCCACCACGTCGGTGTCGTACCACTTGGTGAGCGGGTTGAAGGCGTTCACGAATCCATACTTGGACCACGCGCCGCCATATTTGGTTTTGATCGTGTTTAAAACGCGCAGAGTGCCTTCCGGCATGAAGGGCAGCGATCCGCCGGTCGCGCTGGGCACTACCGTTCCGTCGATGGGCCCTATTTCAGGCGGTCCTCCCCAGACGACATAGCCATACTGTGAATCGGAAGCCGTAATGCCCCAGAGATCCTCGCTGTAGTCTGGAAAACGGCGGCCCAGTTCGATGCAAAACCGGCGGTGGACCTGGGTCGCGATCATGGAGTTCTTGAAATAATCGGTATAGCGGTCGCGTTTACCGCGGAAGTCGAACCAGGCCTGCGAGTACTGGTGGATGAAGAGCGGAGCAAAGGAACCGATGTAACGGATGCCTTCATATTCGAACGGCATGCGCTTCCAGGCGTCCCAAGCCTTGTTCGGAAGCGGATGCGAAAGCGACCCGAGACCCAGCAGATACATCATCATCAATTCGCTGTAATAATCCCAGCGATAGGGCAGGAAACCGCTCTCGGGAGACCAACCATGGGGAAGCAAAGTTGTGTCTTCGGAAAGCCAGGTCCACTCGACGCGTTTGAAAATGTCATAGGCGAGGCGCGTGATTTCACTATGACGAAAGTGTTGACGGCAGGTGAGAATGCCGCAGAGGAGGATGGCCGTATCGATGGAAGAAACTTCGGAATCCCAGACTCTCTCGCCGGTGCTGGCGTTCGCAAAGTGATAGTAGAAACCGCGCTGGTTCGGCATTTGCGTCCAGAGGAATCGCAGCGCGGTCAGAACACGTTCGCGGGCATCGGTAAGTGAAACGTAGCCGCGCTGCTGCCCAATGCAAATACCAGTCAAGCCGAAACCGGTGGCCGCGATGCTTGCGACGGTGCTGTGATCATCGGCGCGCACATTACAACGGTCCTTCACTAAGCCGGTCTTCGGATCGGCCTGTTCCCAAAAGAACTGGAAGCTGGCCTTTTCCAATTCTTCGAGAAGCGAATCCTCTTCCGGCGAGAGCGCCGGCATGGAAAACTCCGGCGATACTGCCGGTGGTTCCGTCGGCGCAAATGGCGCGGCCACTAGAGGAACAATCGCGGTTCCAAGCGCCGATTTGAGGAGCGCGCGGCGCGAAACCGGCCCAGGGCCGTTCTGTTCATCATCCACCACCTCAATTTAGACGATCGTGCCGGAAGCCCATGAGAATCTGACCGTAGGGGACAATGACTCGGAGACAACAGGCAAACGTGGCGGCCGTGGCGCTGGTATTGTGCATCGTCGCCGCGGTCGCGGTGTACATCTTTCGCGGCGCGCCGCCCAGCAAGCCTCTTTCGCTGACCGGCGTTGTTCTGGTGCAAAATGCCGATCCGCGGAAGCAAGCCCCTATCCCGGACGCCAGCGTGACCGCGACCAACGGCGCGGAAACTGCTTACGCCAATAGCGATTCTACGGGCCTGTTCAAGTTGACGCTAAACAAAGGCGCGCAGGTGGGGCAAGTGGTCACGTTTCGTTTCCGGCATCCGGGATATTTCCCGCTCGATCTCACACGGATCAGTGGAAATGAAATCTATGTTGCGCGAATGTTACCGCTTCCGCAGCCTCCGCCGGCGGAGCTGGGGCGGCCTGTGGCGGTCCTTGGAAACGTGCGGGTCCGCTACACGGAGAGGGCCACACACACCATAAATGTTGGAAGTATCGCCCAGGCATTCGAGGTTGTCAATACCGGAAACGTCCCCTGCGGCGGCTCGGGCGCATGTTCGCCCGATGGAAAATGGCGGGCAACCATCGGCTCGCATTCGGTGGACGCGGGCGCGGGCAATCAGTTCCAGAATGTACGTCTCTCCTGTATTGCGGGGCCGTGTGCGTTTACCAAAATCGAATCCGAGGAGTTTCTGGATCATCGCCGGTCTTTGAAAGTATCCATTCGCAACTGGTCCGATACCGTGACCTATCTTCTCGAAGCAGAAGTGGCACAGGCCAGAGTTACCGACGTGGTTCGACAATCCTACCCCGCCAAGTTCGGACCAACCATGAACTTCACACTGCCGGCGGCGGCTGAAGGGCCAAGCATCCTCGCCGAGATGAACGGCCAGGAAATCGTTTATCCAATGGGACCGGACTTGATCCTCTCCTGGGCGGATTGCACGGTCAAGGTAAATGCAGACAACACTAAGTTGTATCGCTGCGACCTTAAGCCTGGATTTCAGTTCGAATCTAAACACTAGATAACTTTACAAAGCTTTGACACCGGGATGACACCATGCGCCCGGCAAGAATCTACTCTGCAAATCAGAAGACGTCAACGGCTTAGCGTGAAATAGTCACGCCGAGCCGGAACACATAAGGAGTGCAGAATATGAAAGAAGACCTCTCCTCCGCGCTCAGCGGGAAGAATGATCTTGAGTCTCGCTGGCGTAAGGTTGTAAGGCGCCGCAAGTTTCTCCACAATATCGGGGTTGGAACCGCGACGCTTGCAGCCGGCGCGGTCTTAACAGGTAAGGCTAGAGCCCAGGATGACGATGATGGCCGAATCACAAAAGGAGATGTCGCTATATTGCGGTTCCTTGCGGCCGCGGAGATCATAGAAAGCGATCTCTGGGAACAATATAACGAAATAGGCGGAGTGAAGGGCGGGAACCCGGCCTACATCGGCGCCCTTCAAAATCTCGACGGGGACATGCCGCAATATATCTCCGATAACACCGACGATGAACTGAGTCACGCGGCATTTCTGAATGCGTATCTTGCTTCTAAGGGAGCGGACCCGGTTGATCTAGATAGATTCCGTAACTTGCCGAGCAGTAAGTCTACCGGCGCGAAGCAAAAAGGGCGGTTGACGAACCTTCTTAACCTGGATGTCGATACCAGTTGGTATACACGCTATCGTAGCGAAGAAAATCCGGACTCCGGGGCAACATTCCTTCGAAAACCGGGAATTATAAGGCCTTGTGTTTACAGTCAATTCCGCGTTCGACACATTTGCAGGGCCGGCCGCGACGTGGCCGAGGCGAGGTGACCGTAGGACAGGGTGGAAGGGGTTGAACGGAATTCCGTACGAT
>JAICXK010000384.1 GCA_025980435.1 Bryobacteraceae bacterium | reverse complement strand
TTCGGGCATACCGCCGAGCATTCGCCGATGTTCGTGCAACCCCCGAATCCCTCTGCATTCATCTGGGCCACCATGTTGATCGCGCGCCGGTCCCGTTCGGGCTGGCCTTGCGGGAGAGTTCCCAAATGAGTGATCTTCGCCCCCGTGAATAATGCGGCGGATGCGTTTGGGCAGGCTGCCACGCACGCGCCACAGCCAATACAGGCTGCCGCATCCATAGCATGGTCGGCGGCTTCCTTGGAGACCAGAATCGCGTTGCCGTCCGGCGCGCTTCCGGTCGAAACCGAGATGTAGCCGCCGGCTGCAATGATTCGGTCGAAGGAGCGGCGATCGACAACCAGGTCCTTGATTACAGGAAACGACCGCGCGCGCCAAGGCTCCAGAACCAGCTCATCGCCCTCTTTGAAGTGACGCATCGTCAACTGGCAAACCGTGGTTGCGGGCAGCGGACCATGTGCGATCCCGTCGATCATGAACCCGCATGATCCGCAGATACCCTCGCGGCAATCGTGCTCGAAGGCGACCGGCTCTTCCCCCTTTTCGATCAACCGCTCGTTCAATACGTCGAGGCATTCGAGCATCGACATGTCCGGATTGACGTTGTCGACGGGATATCGGACAAACTTGCCCTTCGTGCTCTGGCTTTGTTGACGCCAGATCTTTAGCCTGACTCGCACTCTACTTGTAGCTCCGTTTCGCTGGATGAACGTACTCGAACTCGAGGGATTCTTTGTGCAGCTCAGGGTAATTCCCATATCCGCGATAACCCCAAGCGGCGACATAGGCGTAATTTTCGTCGTCGCGCTGCGCTTCTCCGTCTGCGGTCTGGTACTCCTCGCGAAAATGGCCGCCGGCCGATTCATTGCGCTCACGCGCATCAATGCACATCAGTTCGGCGAGTTCGAAAAAGTCGCCAACACGCCCCGCCTTTTCCAGGCTTTGATTCAAATCGTCGCCGCTGCCCGGGACCCGTACGTTCTGCCAATATTCGTCGCGCAGCTCGCGGATTTGCTCAATTGCGCGCTCGAGTCCCTCCGCCGTGCGTGACATCCCACAGTATTCCCACACAATCTTGCCCAATTCCCGGTGGAACGAATCGACGGTACGCTTGCCTTGAATCGAGAGCAGCTTGTGAATGGTTTGCTGCACGCAGGCCACCGCGTTGCGCACCTCCGGATCGGACTCGCTCACCGGGGCCAGCTTACTGTTGGCCAGATAATCACCCACCGTGTACGGAACAATGAAGTAACCGTCCGAAAGGCCCTGCATAAGTGCGCTGGCGCCCAGACGGTTCGCCCCATGATCGGAAAAATTCGCTTCGCCCACCACAAACAGGCCCGGAATCGTGCTCATCAAGTGATAATCCACCCATAGGCCGCCCATGGTGTAGTGAATTGCGGGATAAATGCGCATCGGAACCTGATAGGGATCTTCGTCCGTGATCCGCTGATACATATCGAACAGGTTGCCGTACCGCTCTTCAATCGCCTTTTTGCCGAGCCGCCGGATGGCGTCAGAGAAATCGAGATACACGCCGAGGCCCGTTTCGCCTACGCCGCGGCCCTCATCGCAGACATTCTTGGAATTGCGCGAAGCCACATCCCGCGGAACCAGATTTCCAAAACTCGGATAGCGCCGCTCGAGATAATAGTCCCGGTCTGCTTCCGGAATCTGGTTGGGCGGACGCTTTTCACCCTTATTCTTTGGAACCCAGATGCGGCCGTCGTTTCGTAGCGATTCGCTCATCAAGGTCAGCTTCGATTGATAATCGCCGGAAACCGGAATGCAGGTTGGGTGAATCTGCGTGTAGCAGGGGTTTGCAAACAAGGCGCCGCGTTTGTGCGCGCGCCAGATTGCGGTCGCATTCGATCCCTTCGCGTTCGTGGAGAGATAAAACACGTTGCCGTAACCGCCCGTCCCGAGTATCACGGCATCCGCCAGGTGCGTACTGATTTCGCCAGTGATCAGGTTGCGCGTGACAATGCCACGCGCCTTGCCGTCAATGACGATGAGGTCCAGCATTTCGGTCCGCGGATACATGCTGACGGTGCCGGCCCTCACCTGGCGCTCCAGCGCCTGATATGCGCCGAGCAGCAGTTGCTGCCCGGTCTGGCCGCGCGCGTAGAACGTCCGCGAAACCTGTGCCCCGCCGAAAGAACGGTTCGCCAGCGTGCCCCCATACTCTCGCGCGAACGGAACTCCCTGCGCAGCACACTGATCGATAATTTCAACGCTGATCTGCGCAAGCCGGTACACATTCGCTTCACGTGAGCGGAAGTCCCCGCCTTTCACCGTGTCATAGAAAAGCCGGTAAACGCTATCGCCGTCGTTTTGATAATTTTTGGCGGCGTTAATGCCGCCCTGCGCGGCGATGGAGTGTGCCCTGCGCGGCGAGTCCTGAAAACAGAAGCAGCTTACTTTGTACCCGAGCTCCCCTAGTGTTGCGGCGGCCGACCCGCCCGCCAGGCCGGACCCGACAACAATGATGGAATGTTTGCGCTTGTTGGCCGGATTTACCAGCTTCATCTCAAAGCGCGTGTTATCCCACTTCTGTTCGATTGGCCCGGAAGGAATTCTAGCGTTCAGTTCCATTTACTTGATTACACCCACCATCACGCTCACCGGAATCGAGATAAACCCGGCCGTAATCGCAATCGCCAGCACCAAGGCCGCCTTCCTCAAAATCGGAGTGTGCCGCGGATGGTTGAATCCCAGCGACTGGAACATGCTCCAGGCCCCGTGGCGGATGTGAAGGCCAAGCAGAATCATCGAGAAGATGTACCAGGCCGAGACATACCAGACGCTGAAGCCAGCGACGATGTTGTGATATACGTCTGCTTCGATAAATTGCCCGCCTGGATGTATCACGCCTGCCGTCAGGTGGAGCAGGTGATAGATGACAAAGGCCAGAATGATGGGCCCGCTCCAATACATCGTGCGTGACGCATACGTGGAGGTGACGTTCTCGCGCTTTGCATAGCCTACCGGACGCGCTTCCACTTTCTTAACCGCTAGCCCCACCGATGCCCAGATGTGAAGCACAACGCAAAGAATCAAAACCGCCCGGACGGCCCACAAGAGCTCAGGGAGCGCATGAAGGTAGCGTCCGTAGGCATTGATTTGTGCCGGGCCTTCATAGACCTGCAGATTCCCAATCACGTGACCGATGATGAACAGGAACAGGATGAAGCCGGTGACGCCCATGACGGCTTTTTTCCCGTTTGTAGAAGCCCAAAAACGCGCCGGGCGAACTTCGCGCGCTCCGATCACGGTTGTAGACATGCTTGAATTTCCAGGGTAGCGCAGGGGCGAAAATCAGAATCCCGCATCAAGCTGGCTGTTGCTAAACGCCAGGAAGTCCGCATCGAAATCCAACTGCTGATCCACGGATCTTCCGCCGCTATGCCCCGTTAACGTGTCATAACGGATCAGAATCGGTCTCCTCGGCGCGGCTTCTGCCTGCATTAGCGCCGCCATCTTTCGCGCGTGCAGCGGATCGACCCGCGTATCGTTATCGCCGCTCCAGAACAGGACTGCCGGATAACTAACCCCTGTTTCCACATGCTGGTAGGGAGAATACTTCAAAAGATACTTGAACTGCCCGGCATCTTCGGAAGAACCATATTCGGGAACCCACAATTTCGCAATCTTGAAGCGCTGGTAACGGACCATGTCGAGCAAAGGCGCTCCGCATATGACCGCGCGGAACAGATCCGGCCGTTGTGTCATCGCAGTCCCCACCAGCAGCCCTCCATTTGAAGTGCCGAAGATTTCCAGCTTGTCCTTTGATGTGA
>JAICXK010000118.1 GCA_025980435.1 Bryobacteraceae bacterium | reverse complement strand
CCACCACGAGTAATCGATGAGGGTCGAGGCGATGTAGCGCGAGCACAGCAGCAGAATGATCAGCAGGATGGCCAGAAACAGGCATCCGCCGCGCCGGGGCTGGCGTCGCCCGGTCAGTCGATCTGCCATGACAAAGGACTAGCGATGGGGAATTGTTGCAAACAGTGAGTATATCGCCTGATACCATGTCTCGCGTGCGTGACCATCAAGACGCTAGGAGATGAATACGGCTGATTTCGATCACATTGTCGTCGGATCGGGTGCCGGTGGCGGACCTCTCGCGGCGAATCTTGCAAACAGGGGCTTTCGTGTGCTCCTCCTCGAAGCAGGAGGAGACGCGTGTTCGGAGGACGAAACCGGACGCCTGATGTATGAGGTCCCTATTTTTCACGGCTTGTCGACCGAGTATCCCGGCTGTGCCTGGGACTACTTTGTGCGACACTACTCCGACAATCAAAAGCAGTTAAAGGATTCGAAGTTCGTTGCAGCGCAAGACGGCGTCTGGTACCCGCGCGCTGGAACATTGGGCGGCTGCACTGCGCATAACGCCATGATCACGGTCGTGCCCCAGGCGAGTGATTGGGACCGGATCGCCGCCATCACCGGTGATGAGAGCTGGCGTTCCGAGAACATGCGCCAATACTTTACGCGCATCGAAAACTGCAAGTATATTCCGAATCCCGATTCGCCGAAGGGAGTGGCCGAAGGCATTGTGTCTTCGATCGGCGGGCTCTTGGGCGGTGATAAGGATTGGCGGAATTGGTCCCACGGTCACGGCTTCTCGGGCTGGCTGCCGACTTGCGAAGCCGATCCCGCTGCCGTTCTGAAAGATCCCGAACTGATTGCGGTGCTGCTCAATTCCATCAGGGCTGTCCTTGCCGGCTGCGGCGGAGATCCCTTCGTGCGGCTTGGGACGCGCTTTGATCCGAACGATTCCCGCAATGCCAGCCGGAGTCCGGAAGGCATCGCCTTTACCCCTCTGGCTGTCGAGAATGGTAGACGTGCCGGACCGCGCGAGTACTTATTGCGAACACGCACCGCTCTCGCGAATAATCTGACGATTCTGACGGGTGCGCTCGCCTCGCGTGTGCTCTTCGAGGGACCGCGCGCGGTCGGAATCGAATATATCGAAGGCCGTCATCTCTATCGGGCCGATCCGAAGCAGATCGGCGACCCGGCTTCCGCGCCACGCCGGCAAGTGCGCGCTCGCCATGAAGTGATCTTGTCCGGCGGAGCCTTCAACAGCCCGCAGTTATTAAAACTCTCGGGAATCGGTCCGCAAGCAGAACTGTCCGCCTGGGGAATTCCGGTGATCGTGAATTTGCCCGGAGTCGGCGAAAATCTCCAGGATCGCTATGAAATCGGAGTTGTGTCCGACTTTACGGGCAATTTCAAACTACTGAAGGGTGCGACCTTCAATTTGCCGAAACCGGGAGTCTCGGATCCCTGTTTTGCCGAATGGGAGCAGGGGAAAGGAATTTATGGCTCGAACGGCGCGCTCATCGGCATTGTGAAGCGTTCCAGCCAGGAGCGGCATGATCCCGATCTTTATATTTTCGGGCTACCGGGATTCTTCAGGGGATACAAACCTGGCTATTCCGCCGAATTTGAGCGTTTTCAGAACCGCTTCACCTGGGCCATTCTCAAAGCTCACACGAATAACACCGCCGGCCGGGTAACCCTGCGCTCGGCCAATCCGTGGGATACGCCGAAGATTGAATTCCACTACTTTAGTGAAGGGAACGATTCCTCCGGCGAAGATCTGGAATCTGTCGTCAAGGGGGTTGCCTTCGTTCGTGAAATGAACAAACACCTGCAAAGGGTAGGTCTCGTCTCAAAAGAGCTTGTCCCTGGCCCCGACTATCAGTCGGACGACAAGGTCCGCGAATTCATTCAGAACGAAGCGTGGGGACATCATGCGTCTTGCACAAACAAGATCGGCGCGGACCACGACCCATCAGCGGTTCTGGATAGCCGTTTCCGGGTACGGGGGACGCAGGCTCTTCGCGTGGTGGATGCCTCTGTTTTCCCTCGCATCCCCGGGTACTTTATCGTTTCAGCCGTTTATATGGTTAGTGAAAAAGCGACCGATGCAATCGCGGCGGATGCGGGTTAGGAGTGATCGATTTATGAATTCAAAATCAGGAAGACGAAGTTTTCTCAAGAACGCCGGTGCCGGCCTAACCACTGGCCTATTTCTTGGTTCAACCGCGCGGGCCGCCGGCCCTCAGGACTCTGCGCCGGAACCGATTAACCATGCCGGCGCTGCCCGTCCGCTTACCGAAAAGGAAAAGCTCGACAGAATTGCATCCAACACCTGGCCGATCCGCTACATCTTCAAAAGCCGGAGAACTATGGCCAGTTCCGAGCGGGTCCAGGAAATGAAGAAAAAGTATGGCGAAATCACCATGCTGGATTTCCCGGCGTTCACGAAAGAGCGCTTCCCGGGCGTTTACCGGATGGACTTGTTCTCCGGACTCTTCGGCGATGTTGCCGACAATTCCATGTACGTCGCGAGCACTATCAATGTGAACGGAACGAACCATACGATGCATGAGTTCGATCCCTCCAGTCCATCGGGAAAGAAGTGGCTGGAGAAGCTCGCCAACACGATGGTCGAGACCGGCACCAAATGCCACCATATTTCGAACAACGCGCCGCGGGACATCTGCGAACTGGATGCTGAGCGCCGCAGGGCCGGCATCGAAGTTGCTAAGAAATGGCTGGACGGAGCGGCGATGCTCGGCGCGAAGTCCATGCGCGTGAACAGCGGCGGTCCGCGGATTGCTCCCTCGCCGGTTGCAGATCCGAGCTCTTACCCAAAGAACGATGCGCTGGCCCAATACCTGACTAACTGCATTGAATCGTTCAAGGAGATGGCGGATTACGGCGGAAAAGTTGGCGTAAAAGTCACGCTCGAAAATCATTGGGGGCTTACGGCCAACCCGATGAACATCAGGATCATCGTCGAAGAAGTGAATAGTCCGTTCTGCGAGGCTTCGCCGGATTTCTGTAATTGGGAACACGAGTATTTGCTGTTTCACGCCCTGCAGGATCTCGCGCCCTACGCTCACACAAATGTTCACGCGAAGTACTGGAATCGGTGGAAGAATCCCGACGTCCAGCGCAACGTCAGAATCATGCTGAATGCAAATTACACGGGCATTTTTGCGCTCGAATATGAGGACGGTCCGTGGGATGGAGTGGAGGGCGCTCAATACCTGTACAAGGAAGTTTTAGCGGCGCTCTGACGCCCGGTTGACCTCTCACGCCCAGGCGCGATCGAGAAGCGCCTGAAAATAGGACGCGCCGGGGAGAGTGCCAAAGTTGTGGCCCCAATCACCAGCGATCCGCGATGAGCAAAACGCCTCAGCTAGATTTGATGGGCCATGCCGGATCAGAAGGGAAGCCTGCAGAATCAACGCGAGCTGCTCGGAGGTCCGGCGCGCATCGCACTCCGTCGGAGCATGAGTGAGGCTCGCTTCCAGTGTTTCGATCGTTGCGTCCAGCCGGCTATCAGCCCCTTTGCACAATCGAATCTCGGCGAAGAAACTCTCTCTCGATTCTGGTTCTTTGGCGAGAATACGCAGAACATCCAGGCAATTCACGTTGCCCGAACCTTCCCAAATGGAGTTGAGCGGCGACTCGCGGTGAAGGCGCGGCATACTGCAATCTTCCACATAGCCGTTGCCGCCGAGGCATTCGAGAGCTTCGGCAACCTGCCCTGGGCAGCGCTTTGTAACCCAATACTTGGCCGCTGCGATCGCCAGTCGCGCGAAGCAGCGTTCCTTCTCGCTTGCGTTACTGCGATCGACGGCGGATGCCAGGCGCAGTGCGAGTATCGTGGCGGCGGCCGATTCCAGATATAAATCTGCGAGGACGTTCTGCATTGCCGGTTGCTCAACCAGGAACTTGCCAAACGCCTTCCTGTGCCGTGCGTGATGAATAGCCTGTGTGACCGCCTGGCGCATTAATCCCGCCGAGCCGAGGACGCAATCGAGCCTGGTGTAATTGACCATCTCCATAATGGTTGCTATGCCCCGGCCTTCGTCGCCGATGATCCGCGCCCATGCGGCGTCGAATTCCACCTCGGCCGATGCGTTTGACCGGTTGCCCAGCTTGTTCTTCAATCGCTGCAGGTGAAAACGGTTGCGCTCACCATGCGGGGTCCATCTTGGCAGGAAAAAGCACGAAAGGCCGCCTGGCGCTTGCGCCAGCACCAGAAAAGCGTCGCTCATCGGGGCCGAGCAAAACCACTTGTGGCCCGTCAGCAGATATTGGCCATTGCCCAAGGGCCGGGCAGAGGTCGTGTTCATGCGAACATCCGATCCGCCCTGTTTTTCGGTCATGCCCATCCCGATTAGCGCGCCGGCTTTTTCGGCGACAGGGACGAAGCGAATGTCATAGTTTGGTTGCAGGATGTGGCCTTGCCACTCGCGCGCGATTTCGACCTGTTTCCGAATAACGGGAATGCTCGCATAGGTCATGGAAAGCGGGCAGGTATGGCCCGCTTCGTTTTGGCTTGCAAGCATCAACAAGGCCGCTCTAGCTACGTGAGCGCCCGGACGCGGTTCGCGCCAGGGAAGGCAATGCAACTGGTGCTCTATTGAGAGCCGCATCAGGTCGTGCCACGCGGGGTGGAACGTTACTTCATCGCGCCGATTACCGAATCGGTCGTGCGTGTGCAGAACGGGCGGATTCTCATTGGCCTCGAATCCCCACTGAATGACCTGCTCACTGCCAACTAACTTTCCAAACTCCAGAAGCTGTGAATGCGCCCATGCAGCCCCGTCCTGATTTACGGCTTCGATCAGATCCGGATCCCGCTCGAAGGCGTTGTAGTCCACCAACGGAGGCGGCTGATTCGTTACCTCGTGTGTCTTCACGTCGCCTTCTAAGATTTACCGCGCGTTCTAAATAGATCATAGGGCAGGCGGGCGAACGCTGGTTCCCGCCTGCCCTGCGCTATGGCTCAGAAAGTAAGTAATCGACCTCAGCCTCATACTCCGGCCGCTCTAGCGGAGCAAGCTCCGGCAACTCCGGATCTATGATGCTCACAAGCTCGGTTGAAACGCGAGCAGCATTTTTCCAGAACAGGGCGCTCTTGCCTGGCAGCAGAACCTGGTAAAGACTTCCTTCCAGGTAAATCAATGCGATTTCCGATTCGCTCGTTTCCACCAGAATGAAATGCTCCGCCACAAGGTCGCGGTGCTTGTTCAGTAAGTAGTCTTGCCACCGGCTCCGGAACGCGACTTGACTTAGATTGTGAGATTCCGTCCCGAGAGACAGCGTCGACCAAGTCATGAAACGATAAGTGCCCGGTGTCAGGATCGAGGCGAACCGGCCATTCCTGGTTATGATTACTCTTTCGTTCGTTTGAACGTTAATTCGCTTAAACAGCATACGTACTCACCTCCGCGGAGTTTTGCAGGGATTGGGCATGCCCGGTCCGATTCCAAATAACCGGGACTAAATTGTTTGAACGGTTGTACTAACGCTTGTTAGCCGACCACGGTGAAGCGGAGTCGAGAAGCAAGGATAGCCTACGCGGCGATTCGATCGAATACAACAGTGCAGAGCGTCAGCGCCGCGCTTCCAATCTTGGGAATGAGCTGTTGAGATTCGGTCATAGCCAGCTTACCTGCCTACTTTGCGATAGTAAGGGAGCATCCTTTGAAATGTCAACTGTCAAAAACCATGGTTCTGCGCTCAAGGATCTGCAGAACGGGAATCGCACTTTGCTGCCGAGGGCCGGTCCTGCACAGCCAACCGGCCGCGACCGCCTGGCCTGCTACACCCTGGTGCTGCTGCCTTGGCTCATCATTTACGAAGCGATTGTATTGTTACGCACGCCACCCCACGGTATTTCCACCCTGCTGCCGTTCGAATACCATCTTCCTGTTCTCGAATGGTCCGAACTGTTCTATGCGAGCACATACGTTGTGACCGGCCTGGCGCCACTCTTCGCCAAAACCGGCAGCGATCTCCGAGTATTCTCGCTGCGTGGTATTGGGGCAATGTTCGTCGCTTTCCCGCTGTACCTGGTGTTTCCACTAATATCGCCGTTCCGCCCTTTTACGCCACATAGTTTTCTGGGGCGCCTGCTGACCTGGGAGCGAATCCCAGATAGTCCGGCCCTTGCTTTTCCGTCGTTCCACGTAATTTGGGCGCTGTTAGCCGCGGATGTTTTCGCTCGACGCTGGCCGCGGCTACGATGGCTCTGCTTTTGCTGGGCTGCGCTGGTCGCGATGAGTTGCGTCACTACCGGGCAGCACGGAATTCTTGACGTATTGGGAGGATTTGCCACCGCGGCTTTGGTCGCACGGAGTCCGGCGTTGTGGCGGGCAATCGGGAAATCGGCGCGTCGTGTCGCGAGCCTCCGCAGCGGGAAAGTAGCGGCTCCGGATCGTGAACCATAGGCGCTGTTTCAGACGCGCGCGGCTTATGCCATACTCAAAACAAATTGGGAGGCTTCCATGCGCACTTTCTGGGCCGGCCGCCGTTTCATTCTGGTTTCAGCATTCCTCACCCTGGGCTTTGGGCTTCAACCCGCCTATCCGCAAGCAAAGGGAGGAGCGCCCGCACCCGCTCCAGGCGGCAATAACGGCAACGTGCCTTCTCCGGGATCGCCCGGCACGCCCTCACGCGGAGTCGGAAATGTCCCGAATGGGATCAACTCCAACAACGGAACATTCGACAACGGCATCAATTTTCCGCAACGCAATATCTTTCTGTCGGGCCGCGTCATGTTCGACGATGGGACGCAGGCGAATAATGAGATCCGCATCGAACGGGTGTGCGCCGGCAATCCCCGGTTTGAGGCCCACACCGATTCCAAGGGCCGGTTCTCATTCCAGCTAGGCAACAACGCTATGGCAGCGGTCGATACCGATGCAGCGGACCAGGGCGGCACGTTCGGTCCTCGCAGCAGAGAGATGGAATCGCAGAGAGGGGGCTTGGGCGCGTTGAGCCGCTCGAATCCGTATTGGAACTGTGAGCTGCGCGCGTCTTATCCCGGATACCGGTCCGATGTGGTTGAGCTGGGGACTCGCAGGGCGCTCGACAATCCGGACGTTGGCACCATCATTCTTCATCGCTTGAACAACGTGAAGGGCACGACTATCAGCGTCACTTCCGCCCTTGCGCCCAAGCGCGCCCGGAAGGGTTACGAGAAGGGCCTTCAACTCGCCGAAAAAGGAAAATTTGAGGAAGCAGAAAAGCATCTGCTGGAGGCGACCAGCTTGTATCCCAAATACGCTGAAGCATGGTTTGCGCTCGGTCAAGTGCAGGAGAAGGAAAATAGACCCGGCGACGCGCAGAAATCTTTTCAGGCGGCCGCCACTGCCGATAGCAAATTTGTCAGCCCGTATGACCAGCTCGCGTTGCTCGCCGCTCACGATGGCAAATGGGACGAGGCGGCAAATTACAGCAAGAAGGTGATTGACCTGAATCCTGTGGAGTTCCCGGCTGCCTTCTGGTGCAACGCGGTTGCCAACTATAACCTGAAAAAAATGGACGATGCGCAAGAGAGTACCCAGGCGTTGCTGAAGCTCGACACCAAGCACCAGTTTCCCGAGGCGGAGAGCATGCTGGCCCAGATCTATCTCAAGAAGGCCAATTACGATGAAGCGGCCGCGCACCTGAAGGCCTATCTGGCGCTTGTCCCAAATGCCAAAAATGCCGATTCGCTCAAAGCGGCGCTGGTCAAAATTGAGCAGGCAAAAGCCGAAGCGAAGAAGTAAAGAAGGCTTCGGACGCCCTTCGGGCGCGAAGAGCCGGGCGACGCGCCCGGCGCAGGGCATGGCCCTGCCCCACAAAAAATTGCCCGAGCACCACTACTTTTTCGCTGTGGCCGAGGGCTTAATGGCCTTGCTTGCATCCAGCAAATCATTCACGGTCTTGGCATCAAGCTGATAGAGAGCGGCTTCGTTCTCCCGGCGAGCGATATAGCCGTCCGCATTCTTCGCGAACTCGGCTTTCTCAACGCGCTTACCTTCGTTGGATGTAACTGTGATGGTAATCTCCGGCGTCGTGAATCCGCCGGTCACAAATTTCGTTGCCGCCAGATCCCGCAGCTTGTCGATGAATGCCTGAACACTGCCCGGATCCATGGTTTTACCGCTCATTTTCCAGTCGGTACCGCTTCGTGTGAGGGCCTTATTGCCGGACCCTTCCCGGACTTCGATCCTGGTCGGATCGCTGAATCCGAAATCAAAGATCTTCTTGTTTCGAAAGTCGTCCAGCGGCTTCTCTACTTCTTTTCCGAGATCGGAAGAGATCTTGTAAACGCCCTTAACCACGCTGCTTTTCGCGTAATAATCGTCCTTGTTCTTGCGGACATCAAGCGTTTGGGCGCCGCTTGCATCCGTGACCTTAACCGCTGCCACCGGACGCCCCGAGGCAAACGCGGAAGCAGATTTGCTCGCGGTAGCGGCGCTGCTCGAGAGATCCATCTTTGCATCCGTCAGTTTTCGCAGGAGCTCTTCCACCTGGAAACTGTCGGCCCGATACGGTTGGGGCTTCAAAATCTCCCAATCGCCCTGGTTATTCTTACCGAATTCGATGTTGGACTTTCCGGAAGCGAGGTCCAGCCGGGTGAGCTTGTTTGTATCGAACGTAAGCAAACGCTTGTCCCGTAGATCGTTTGCGCTCTTGTCGAAGGATGATTTCACCGAGGAGGAGACCGCATAGACTTTCGGGCCTGAATTCACGCTCGCATAGACAAGAGAGCCGGCCGGCACGTCATCGCCAAATAGAATTTCCGCCGATTTGCCGTTCTTTTCATGAACCGTGACGGTGAGGCTCGGAGACTTCAGGCCGTACTTACCCAGATCGCGCGGCTGATCGTCAACCACGCTATCGGCCGTAACAGGGCTGAGCGAAGAGGCGAGGCTCGACACCGCATCCTGATCGGCAGGGTACGATTCCGGAGCGGTGATGACCCATTTCCCATTCTGGCGCTGCAGATCCACGGCTGCTCCATCCCTCTTTTTCAGATCGATCGATTGGATCTGAGTGTCCGGAATATCGGCCAGCTTTGGACTGGTGCTTGCCGTCGAGCCGGTAGCGCTGGGTTGAGGGTGCTTCTTCGCCCACCACACGACTCCGCTAAGAGCAGCCAGAAGGACGGCCGCGATTATTAAGTTACGCGGCCTCATACTATCTCCGCTTTAAGAAGATCGCCACGCCCGCGATGATGATGATCAGCGGAATGGCAATCAGGTCCGTGTAAGCAAAAACGTTCATCTGCCGCTGGTTCACATTCAGTCGCCTGTCTTCGGCTTCCTTCGGACGAATGGAAATGAGATCCTCGTCGGAGGAAAGCCAGTTCACGGCATTCAGCGCCAAATCCCGGTTCGCCTGGAATCCGATCATGGCGTTATCCAGGAAACCCGAGCTGCCAATTACCACGAAGCGGCCCTGACTATTCGCCTTTCCGGTGTTGTAACTGCCCGCGGCGCCAAGTATAAACGGACCCTTTTTGTTGGATGGAGCGTTGGGATTGACCTCGTTCGTGGTGAGATTCGTGGTCGCTATCGCGCGGTTCGAGGTGGAAAAGAGCTGCTCAACGGCGCTTTTATCCGTGCTTTTAATCTGCATGGACCGGGCGACGGGGAATCCCGTAAAACTGTTCTTCAGATCGCTGACAATCGGCTGAGTACCGTAGCTGCTGACGAGCGGAATCTCAGGCCCGAAGCCAAAGAGTTGTCCCATCGGGTTCTCTTCGAGAACCAGATCGTTTTCGAGTGTGACTCCCCAACTCTGCAGCAAATTCTTTAACCCTGCGTTCTGAGCGATGTGTTCATGACCAAAATCGAGCGGAGGATCCAGCAGGAACATCACGCGGCCGCCGTTCTCGACGTAGTCCTTAATTGCCGTTACTTCGTTGGGCGTGTACTCGTTCTGCGGTCCGGCTACCAGCAGAACGTTGCATTCGCTGGGGACCGCGGTCTTGTCAATCAACGTGACAGCCTGAGACTGATAGTTGTCGCGATCGAGCAAGGTTTTGAATTGGGAAAGGCCATTGCTTCCCGTCTCATCCAACGAATGCTCCTGGCTTCCACTCACTACGCAGACCTTGCGAACTCCTTTCAGATCCTTGAGAAATGCGCCCGTGATGCCTTCTTCGGTTACGGCCTTGGCTTCTTCCCGCCTGGGTCCGATCTGGACATAAGCCGTTCCGGGAAAACGTAAGCCATATTCTTTCGCGAGCGTGGGTTGCTTCTGATAATCGATATATTGGACGTGAACCTTCGGAGAGAGGTTCTTGTATCGATCCAGAAGTCCTTTTGCCTGATCGAAACTGGAGGATTTGTCGAAGTAGGTGATGGTCGCGTCCTGCTTCAGGCCCTTCACAACCTTCTCGGTTTCTTGCGAAAGCGTGAACCGTTTATTGCTCGTCGTGTCCACAGTCTTGTTGTAGCGGTTGGCCAGCCAGTTCACCAATACCAGAATGGCGATCACCACAATGGTGTAAAGCGTCGCAGTTGCGCCGAAGCGTACCTGCCTTCCGCCCAATCTCTCTCTACGCGTTTTGGTAGCCGTCAATTCCGCCATTTATGCTCTCCACCGCATCGATTCGAGCGACCGGGCCGTCAGGAACAAGCCCAGGAAAATCATGGAAACGTAATAGACAAGGTCTTTGGTATCGATCACGCCTTTTGAGAAGCTGTCCATATGGCTAACGATTGACAAATAGTTCAGGACTTGAACCGCCACGGAATTTCCAAACGAAGTGGTCCAGTTCAGAATCCAAAGCACCAGGGCCAGGGCGAATCCAATCGCGCCGGCCACAATCTGATTGCGCGTGAGCGTCGAAATGAACGCTCCGAAGGCAAGCAGGCAAGCGCCTTGCAGTACGATTCCGAGAAATCCCGTAGCTACCGGTTTCCAATCCGGATTTCCGTACAAGAAGAGAAAAGAGTAGTCGGCGGCTAGCACGGCCAGGAGCGCGCAGTACATCAAGACAGACGCCAGCCACTTGCCCAGAATGATCTCCAGGTCATGAACGGGGGAAGTGACCAGCAATTCGATCGTCCCCTGCCGCTTTTCTTCAGCAAAAAGCCGCATGCTGATGAGCGGAATCAGGAACAACCCCACAACCGCTATGTTTGAGAACAGCGGCGCTATGACCTGTTCATTCACGTTCATCGGCATGGATTGCCCGCTCATCTGTCCTTCGAGCGAATAGCGCACGAAGCTGGCGCTGATGATGTATGTGAATACGCCGCTGAGGAATGCGAAGATCGTTAGCAGTACCCAGGCGATCGGAGAAACGAAATACGCGTACAATTCCCGCCTGCAGATGGTCCAGATGTTTCTCATTGCGCGCCTCCCGCGATCGCATCCTGCGGAGGCGGAGCTTCCTGTATCACCGCGGCCGGGGCTTCTCCATGCGAGCCCGTCAACTCCAGGAAAATGTCTTCCAGGGTGAGGGTTGTGGATTTCAGCTCGAGTAGATTCCACCCGGCGTTCACGATCGCCCGGGCTACATCGGGCCTCGGATTCTGCCCCTGCAAGCTCTCCACTTCATAGATGAACCGGTTATCGGCGACAACTTTTTCGAGGACTTTACTGACGCCCGGCACCTGTTCCAGTCGCTGCCGCACAGCAAGCGCGTCCGCAACGCCAGAGGCGTCGACTTGAACCTGGATTGCGCTGCTGACGCTGCCGCGGGCTTTCAAGTTCTCGACGGAGTCGGTAGCGACCAGCTTGCCCTTGTCAATGATGATGACTTTTTGGCAGACGGCTTCTACTTCGGGCAGAATGTGGGTGCTGAGAATGATGGTGTGCTCTCCGGAAAGGCTCTTAATCAGTTCACGTGTTTCGTTAATCTGCTTCGGATCCAGGCCGGACGTGGGCTCGTCCAGGATCAGGACATCGGGATTGTGGATGATGGCCTGGGCGAGACCTACCCGCTGGCGATAGCCTTTTGAGAGTTTCGAAATCAGCTTGTCCTTGACGTCTGCGACCGCGCATCGCTCCATCACTTGTTCCGTCCGGCTTTTGATTTCGGATCCGGGCATGTTCTTCAGACGGGCGACGAACGAAAGGTAATCCTGAACGTTCATCTCCGGATAGAGCGGCGGTGCTTCCGGCAAGTACCCGATGTGCTTCTTGACTTCAAACGACTGCTCGAAAACATCAAACCCGGCTACTGTCGCCTTGCCTGATGTCGGGGGCATAAAGCACGTCAGAATCCGCATTGTGGTCGTCTTGCCCGCGCCGTTCGGCCCGAGAAAGCCCACAATGTCGCCCTTCTCGACCGAGAACGAGATATCGTTCACGGCCACATGGTGCGCATATCTCTTCGATAGACCTTCAACCTGAATCATATGGTTAGACAAAGAAGACTAAGATCAACAGGGTAGGTGAACCTGTCTTCGGCTGTAACGCCTGAAAACAACAGAATAGAGACTGAGAAAATCGCTGTCAATTATGACGAGCGAACACCGGGGCTGTTAGGAAACCGTCAACTTACAACTGTTTCTAGTCCACTGAGCTCAGCCCAATAATATGAAATCCAGCATCGACAAATAATATATTTCCGGTAACGCCACGGCCCAGATCACTCGCCAGAAAAACGGCGGCGTCGGCAACTTCAGCCGGGTCGGTATTCCGCCGGAGCGGAGCAATGTTCGCCGCGCCGAGCATCTTCGAAAAATCCTTTACGGCGCGGGCCGAAGCCGTTTTAATGGGCCCGGCGGAAATAGCGTTCACCCGTATATTCGCGGGCCCCAGGTCGTTCGCTAAATAGCGCATACATGCCTCGAGCGCCGCTTTTGCCACTCCCATCACGTTGTAGTTCTGAACCACTCGCGTGGAGCCCAGATAAGTGAGCGTCGCAATGGAGCCGCCCGCACTCATAAGTGGCGCGACCGCCCGCGAAACGGCAATCAGAGAATACGCGCTTACTTCCTGCGCCAGCAGGTAACCCTCGCGGCCAGTCTCGACGAACGGCCGGGTCAAATCCTCGCGATTGGCAAAAGCGATACTGTGTACCACTGTATGAATCGGGGCAAGCTGCTTTAACTCCGCGACCAGGTGATCAAGATCTTCCTGCCTGGTCACGTCGCAATTGAGAACGCGAACCGCTTTCAGCTCGGCTCCTAATTCTTCCACGGTTTGCTGCTGCCGTTCGCCTTGATAAGTAAGGACCAGCGACGCTCCTTCGCGAACGAACGCGGAGGCGATAGCGTATGCAATGCTCCACTTATTAGCGACGCCAAGGACCAGTGCCGTCTTGCCGGCGAGCAACTCTGGCATGAATTGTCCATTGTAACGTGCGGGTCCACGCAGTCCTGTGGAGCGGTCTTCGAGGCCCACGGCAGCTCGTTTTCTCCGGGCTCGGACCTTTCGATGTGGAGTGGCGCTCCAGCGCTGCCATGCCGCCATTCGCGGCGGCAAACTTGTGTTACGAATCGGTCGTATCCCGTAAAGCCGGTTCGAAACCGGCTTTGCCGGCCAGAGGCCCGCTCCACCCGGGGGTCCAACAAAAGGCAAACTAAGTCGCGGACCCAGGATCGGGCGTGCCCGATCGGTTATTCAAGCGGCTTCGGAATCGGCATCCGGGTCCCAATCGGCGAAGAGATCGGGCTGGAGGTCGATGGCGCGGACCTCGATTTGTTCGAGTGAAAATTCGAACCCAAGTTTGGCCGGATCGTCGAAATCATCCTGGCGGTCTTCGTGAACGGCCCGGATGTATTCGCGGGCTGCTTCGTCCAGGCGAGCCTGTGTTTTGCGCCGGCGTATCGCCTGGAGTTCGCGGAGCGCAAGGGTGTCCTTTTCGCGTTGGCGGCGCAGGCGGCCTTCCTGAATGCTGAGGTTGTTCAACTGGCGCTGATAGGTGAGGAAGATCTTGGCTTCGATCAAGTGCTGGCGGACGGAATCGGACTCGTTGGGGTACAGCTCGGCAAATTCGAGGCGGCCGAGCGCGTAGATACCCATTTCGAGCGACGGGATGCGCAACAAGCGCCATTCCGTATCGGCCAGGGATTGCACGAGATTGCGTTCGTCGTCGCCGACCGGCTGGAAACCTTTGAAGAATTCGGCAATATGCGCCTCATAGAGAGCGGCATCATCACCGGGGAGCAGGACGGTCCGGCCGGTGAGACCTGTCTTGACAGCATTCAATGACGATTTGGCTTTGCCGGCTTCGGATGTCGGACCGGTAGAGAGCAGCGCGTTTTTCTGATTGGCGGCGATTTGAGATTGGGTAGACATAGGCTGCCTGAAGCTAGCATGGCGAAGGCGGAAAACGGATCGAGGCGGGGGGCAAAAATGCAGTAAAGCGAGGAAACGGAAGGGAATAAGAATATTTGTTCGGGCTGTGATCGAGCGGCGGGACTGATTCGGAAGCGAAGAATCCCGCCGTCCCGGAGCGCCTCTGCGTGCCGGAACGGCGGGATCTATGTAACCGTGTCGAGGTTTTGGCCGCTTAGTTGACCATGAAGTTTACGTCGGAATCGGACGTTGAGGAATCGGCTCCCCATAAACCCTTG
>JAICXK010000401.1 GCA_025980435.1 Bryobacteraceae bacterium | reverse complement strand
CTTTCATGGCGAACTGGTCGTCACCCACCTGAACCGTCCCGAGTGGTCGGCTGACGAGCGCCGGAAAATAGAGCAAGGCGTGGCTCTGGCCCGGCAGAAGGGCGCGGAAATTCTCGAACTCGACGGAGAGGATCCGGTCGACGCAATTCTACAGCTAGCGCGCCAGCGGGGAATTACCCAAATCTACGTTGGACACAAAGGGCGAGAAAACTGGTGGGAGCGGGCGTTCGGCACCGACCTGGACCGGTTGATTCGCGCCGCCGAAGGGATCGACGTTCGCGTTTTTCCTCACTCCTGAAGCCGGGCCACGAAGAACATCCGTCCGAATCCAAGATCGGATTTAATCCCCGCATCCCTGGCGGCGATTGCTTCAATCTCGCGGAAACCGGCCTCGTTCAGCGCAATCAGGATATCTTCCAGCGGATAGCATCGCTGTTCCACAACGCTCCGGTGCTGCTGCCACAGATTATCGGCGCCTGGCTTCACAAACCAGATCAGTTCTGTAAGGGCCCGCTTGCTAGCTGCATCGTATTTGCCTCGGACCATCCCGACGCTCCTTTCCTGAACGTCCACGGCCCATTCCCGCAGGTCCATCGAATACGCCTCTTCCAGATTCATATCGAAGACAAACCGGCCGCCGCGTTCAATAACCCGGTGAACACATGCAAATGCCTTTCGGAGCGCGTCCAGGCTGAGGATGTGATTTAGTGAGTCAAAGGTGGAAAGCACCGCGTCATAGCGGCTTTCAAGGCATAGTTCGGTGACATCCTGGATTCGGAAATCCACTTTCGGCAGTTCTCTTCGGGCGAGCGCGATCAACTCCGCGGAATTATCCACCCCTGTGACACAGTATCCGCGCGCCACGAGTTCCTTGGTGACGTGCCCCGAGCCACAGCATAAATCCAGGACCCGAGAACCCGTTGGCAGTTTTGCAAACAAAAGCCGATCCAGCGCCGGCAGCGCGGCGGGCAAGTACCAGTCCGCCCACAGCGCGTGGTACATTCCCGCGACGCTGTCGTATGAGGAGCGCGTGCGGCCTGCCATCCGATTCGAGCTTAACCCGGCCGGTTTAGCGGTAATTACAGAAGGTGAAAGTCGACTTGAATCTTAACTCTGACATTTACCGGTTTGCCGGCCTTTAAGCCCGGCTCGAATCGCCACTCTTTCAGCGCATCCAGCGCGCTTCGATCTTGTGCGGCGCTCAGGCCCTTCAAGACCTGGATATCCATTAGCCCTCCATGGGCGTTGACAACCGCGGAAACCGTTACCGTGCCCTCAACAAACGCTTCGTTGGATTTGGTCGAGAAAGCCGGTTCAACGGCATGCACAAGCTTCGGACGGGTTACGTCTCCGCCTGGCTCATAGACCGGGTCGGAGGGCGTTTTGACCGGCTTCTTCTCTTTGGAAGCCGTTTCATCCGCTCTGGCGAACGTGTAAGTACTGAACAGGCTTGAAGCCAATCGGCAGACGAAGGCTCGTCTGCTGGGGCCTGAAAACACCTCATCCTCCTGAAGAACAATGAATTGCCAAAAAAGACGCTCTTCCGCCGCGCCGGGTTACAGCACGCAGCGGGCCGCAATGGCCCCACCTGACCGCAGGTGTAACTGACCGGCCCGGGATGGTGTCCTATTGTTTACTAGGAGGCTATTATTTATGTGGAAGATTTTGGCGATTTCGGCCTTCGCAATCGGACTCTGTGCTTTGCCTGCGCTCGCCCAGAGCGGGGATTCGGTTCGCGACGCGCAGCAAGTATTGAAAGATAAGGGATTCTACTCAGGTTCGGTGGACGGGATCTATGGGCCCCTAACCCGGAAGGCGGTGAGGAGTTACCAAAAAGACCAGAATCTGACGGCGGATGGGCGTCTCGGTCCACAAACTCTCAGCAGCTTGGGCGTGAAGGAGCCAGCCCCTACCACCAGTTTCAGCAAAGCCGGTACGCAGCTCAAGAATTCGTACTCCAACGGCGGAAAGGACGTGGGCAAGGGGGGCAAGGAGTTTGGGTCGGAAATAAAACACGGAGATGTGGTCGAAGCCGGCAAGGATCTGGGTAAAGGCGTCGGCCATGGCGCTGCAAAGATGGGAGAAGGCACTGGGCACGCGGCTAAAAGCGCCGCAAAAGGCGTGAAGAACGCCGTTACCGGCAACAAGCACGACACGACGAGCACTCAACAGTAGAAGCGAGCTGCCTTCGCTGGGAGTCACTCACTGTTCCCACCCTCCGCCGAGCGCGTTGTAAACCTGCACCAGCGAGAGCCGCTCATTCAACTGGGCGCGCGCGAGATTGAGCTCGGCCGTGAAATACGTGGTTTCGTTGGTAAGCACTTCCAGATAGCTGGCTACGCCACCTTGGTACCGGACCTCCGAGAGGTGCGCAGCATCCTGGGCGGCCGAAGTCAGGGCCTGCTGATGCTCGCGAAATTGACGGTATTTCTGATAACCGATCAGGGCGTCGGACACTTCTCGAAAGGCGGTCTGGATCGTCTGCTGATAGGTGAGCACAAGCTGTTGCTGCTGCGCTTGCGCCAGCCGAACGTTTGCACGAAGGCTGCCGGCATTGAATATGGGCTGGGTGGCCGTTCCGCTCCAGTTCCAGTAGCGGGCTGCCCAGGTAAGAAGGTTTCCCAGGCCGATGCTCTCCACGCCTCCAGATCCGGTCAACGAGATCTGAGGGAAAAGTTGAGCGCGCGCAACGCCGATCTCCGCGTTGGCGGCGACAAGTTGCTGTTCCGCCTCGCGTATGTCCGGCCGTCTTTCCAGCAGCCGCGAAGGAACCCCCGCGGGAATGGTTTCCGGAAGAGGCTGTTCCGTGAGAGCGCGCCCGCGCGGAACAGTGGTTGGATTCTCGCCCAGCAAAATACTAATCTGGTTTTCGGCCTGCTCGATGCGGCGTTCCGTATCAGGAACCGTTTCGGCCGCCTCTTCAACCAACTGCTGGGCCTGGCGTACATCCACCATCGAAGTGGCGCCACCCTGTTCCAGAGTCGTTGTCAGCTTTAGCGACTGTTGGCGCGAGCGCAGGGTACGTTTGGCGATCTCGAGTTCCAAGTCAAGCTCGCGTAACTGAAAATAGGCGGCGGCCAGGCTTTCGACCAGCGTGCCGATTACCGCTTGCCGTCCCCATTCGCTGGCGCGCAGCGATGCCCGCGCTGCCTCGGTCGCGCGGCGGTAGCGGCCCCAAAAGTCGAT
>JAICXK010000283.1 GCA_025980435.1 Bryobacteraceae bacterium | reverse complement strand
TGCGCCATGATTTTGCCGGCTCCGCGCACCCGGATGAAGCGCGCTCCGAACTCGTCTTTCAAGCGGCTGTACACGCGCTCGACCATGGTGCGCAACCCAAAGCGCTGCTCCTGGGCGGGTGTGAACGGGAGCCGTTTGCGGGATCTGTCCATCGGCCACATCCGCATGTAAGTTGTAACCCCGCCAGTATTGCTGATGGCCTTTGCTGCTCTTCTTTACGCCCAGGCTGCAATGGCGCTCCGAACTGGCCGGGCATGCCCGGCCAGTTCGTTTGGTAAAACGACTCTGTTTGGTAGACCGTAGTGGGCGGGCACACGCCGCCTTTCGAGTTCGTTTGGTAAAAACGCCTACAGCACCGGCCCAATGCGCCAAGGAGCAAATTCGTGGTGCCCCAACTCCTCGGCATGCGTCCTCTCTCCCGATGCCACCCGCAGCAAAGTGTCGAAGATCTCTTTACCAACTTGCTCGACCGTCGCTTCGCCATCCGCAATCCGTCCGGCGTTCACGTCCATGTTGCCCTGCATCCGCTGGTAGGTTCTGGAATTGCTCGCGATCTTCAAGACTGGAATACTGGGGAATCCGATGGCACTGCCCCGCCCGGTCGTGAACGCGATCAGGTTCACTCCGCCCGCCGCCAGACCCGTAATGGAAACTGGATCGTACCCGGGCGTGTTCATGAAAACAAAACCGGGGCCCTTTACCCGTTCCGAATAGTCCACCACTTCTTCCAAAGTGCTGGTGCCTGCTTTCGCGACGGCTCCAAGCGATTTCTCCAGAATGTTCGTCAGGCCGCCCTCTTTATTTCCGGGGGATGGATTGTCGTTAAAGCTGCCACCGAACTGACGCAGATACGTTTTGTATTTTTCGACACAGCCCAAAAGCTTGCGGGCGATTTCCGGATTACGCGCTCTGCGAACCAGCAGATGCTCGGCCCCGAAGATCTCCGTGGTTTCCGCGAGCACCACTGTCCCGCCTTGATCGACGATCAAATCGCAGCAGTAGCCTAACGCCGGGTTCGCGGTAATGCCGGAAAAAGAATCCGATCCACCGCAGTTCAGTCCCAGCGTCACCTTAGAAGCAGGCACTTCCATGCGCTTCTCCTCCGCCGCGCGCTCGATATATTGCCGTAATTGCTTCCGCGCTGCCTCGACCGCCCCCAGCGTCCCTCCGGACTCCTGCAGCGTCAACCCCTGCAATGTCGCCGGAATATCTTTTGCGGATCCGTTGCCCAGGTAATGCGCAATCTGGTTTACCTCGCAGCCCAAGCCCAAAATGAGTGCGCCAGAGACATTCGGATGATCTAGCGCGCCTTTCAGCGTGCGCTCGAGTTGGTCCGTATCGGGTCCGATCGCCTGGCCACATCCTTCGCCATGCGGGAACGCCACCACGCCATCGACATTCGCCGGAAGAGGTTCTTCGGCGAAACTCTGGGCAATTAGCTCTGAGGTATACGCCGCGCAGTTGCTCGCCGCAACTACCGCGATGTAATTACGCGTTCCCACCCGCCCGTCGGGCCGTTGGAATCCCAGGAAATTTGCCGGTGACACATGAGGCAGATGGATGTCGGACGCCTCACCGGGCTCAATCTCCGAAACATCGAGTTCTTTATAGCCGAGATTTTGCACATGGACGTGATATCCCGGTTCGATTGGCGCAGTCGCAAACCCGATTACGTTGCCGTAGCGATAGACGGCTTCACCGGTGCGAATGGACCTGCCCGCAAGCTTGTGTCCCGCCGGTATCGCCTCGCGCACAAGTATTGTCGTGCCATTCACTTCCAGGTGCTGGTCCCGGGATAAGGAAACTCGCGCCACCACCACGTTGTCGCGTGGGTGCAGCAGAATGGCGGCATTTTGAGCGGTGGGTGGGCTCTCTATTTCGTACAGCATGCTTTCACTTACACTGTACGTCCTCTGCTTCTACGCGCGAAGGGAAAGAATCCTTAGCTCCGCGGGTCGGGCTGTTCCAGAAGTTGTGCAATGCTTTCCCCGACTTCCCGTAGAAATGTATCCAGGTCGGCCGGTTTGTAGATGAACGCGTCGGCTCCCGATCGTAAAGCGTCCTGCTGGTCCTTTGGCGCGATTGAAGAGGTAATTACTGCTTTTCGTGTGCGGGTCAAAGCCGGATTGTTAGTGGCTGCTTCGAGGACCGCGCAAGCATCCCCGCGGGGAACATTGTAATCCAGCAGCATCAAATCGGGAACTTGCGCGCCGTTCGCGCCATAGCTATTCACGATCCGTATGGCCGCATCAATCGTTTCGCAGCGCGTTAACTGATACTTGATCCCGCGGGATCGAAGACACTCTTCTACCAGCCGCACATCGCCGGGATTGTCTTCGATCAGGAGAATTTGGAACGTCCCTGTGTTCATTTCCTGCCGTTCTCCGGAAGCGCGAAACGAAATATCGAGCCATGACCAGGTCTCGATTCCACCCAGATGCTGCCGCCAAGCCGGTCTACAGCGGACTTGCATATTGCCAGGCCGATTCCAGTTCCCGAGTACTGCCGTCCGTGCAGCCGTTTGAAAACTCCAAAAATATATTGAAGATACTCGGGCTCGATACCGACACCGTTATCCTCAACGGAAAATTGCCATCCGTCATCGCGGGCCTCGGCCGAAATCCGCACTCTGGGAGGCTCCGCGGACCGATACTTGATCGCGTTGCTGATCAGATTTTGAAAGAGCTGGACGATCAGGATCTCTATGGAGTCAATGCTGGGCAAACCGTCAAAGAGAATGGTCGCGCCAGAATCGGCAATCATGCCTTCCAGGTTAGACATTGCCGTATGGACAGCGGAGCCGCAATCGACCGTCTTCCACTGCTCATCGCCGGATTCACTGATGTAAATGTATTGCCGTAGCGCCCCAAGCAGCGTTTGCAACCGAGAACCATTCTCGCGGACGCAGTTCAGCATCTCCAATTCCTGCTCGTCAAGCTTCGAGCCCGCCGTTTTGGCCACCCACTGCGCGTACGTCAGGACCATTCGAGTCGGCTCCTGAAGGTCGTGACTCGCAGCCCAGGCAAACTGCCGTAAGGCTTCATTCGATCTGGTGAGATCGGCTGTCCGCTCTGCAACCCTCCTCTCGAGCTCGAGGTTGATCCGACGCACTCTTTCCTCAGATTGAACCTGCTCGGTCGCATCCCGGATGGCCGTGATGATCAGCAATCCGTCATCGTTCTCCGACGGACTCCGGGTAATCTCCACCGGGAAGATTGTACTGTTTCGACCGGTCGCAGTCAGGCGTGTTTCGGCCGGCGCAGCAGGCAAATCGGTCGATCCGTGGTCCGGCGGCGTCCAGTCCGGAATCAGCGAGGTAATATTCAGTCCGATAAGCTGCTCGCGCGGATAGCCGAAGAGAAGATCCGTTCGCGAATTCGCCAGGTGAATGGTTCCGTCCTGATCCGTAATCACCATTGCATCGGGAGCGGCCTCCAGAACCGCGCGAAACTTCTGTTCCGCGCGCGCGACGTTTTCCGCCTGCCGCCGCATAAGTTGTTCACTGTGGCGCAGTTCAACGAACACAGCCACCTTGCTCTGCAGGATCTCAGGCACAATCGGCTTAAACAGAAAGTCGACCGCTCCCAGATCATAGCCGCGAAATAGCTGTTCATCGCTGCGGTAGCCCGTCAAAAACAGGATGGGCGTATGCCGGGAACGTTTCCGGGTCCGTATCAGCTCCGCGGTTTCGAATCCGTCCATATCCGGCATGCGAACATCCAGCAGAATGGCCGCAAAATCATGATCCAGACAAAGCCGTAGCGCATCGAGTCCGGATGACGCAAGCATCAACTCTTGTTTCAAAGGCTCGAGCACTGCTTGCAGCGCGAGGAGATTGTCCCGATCGTCGTCAACCAGAAGGAGTTTGACACGATCGTTCCCGACCTCCGTTACTCCGGTCGCGCTGGCCACAATCGGGATTTCCGAGCTCACTGTTCCGTTCACCTGCGATCACTCGTTCCACGGACCGGAGCCTCTGAACGCTCTGGGACACGAGCCAGCCACACCCGCATCACCGAGAGAAGGTGGTCCAGATCAACTGGTTTGGTGACATAATCCGATGCGCCTGCCTGCAGGCACTTTTCGCGATCGCCCTTCATGGCCTTTGCGGTCAGCGCAATGATGGGCAGTAGTTCGAATTCCGGAGCGCTCCGGATGATGCGCGTCGTTTCATAGCCATCGATACCAGGCATCATGATGTCCATGAGGACGATATCGATGCCGGGGTTACTCCGCAGCACGTCGATGCCCGAACGGCCGCTTTCCGCGTGAAGCACCTGCAAATCATGCTGCTCGAGAATACTGGTCAACGCGAATATGTTCCGCAGGTCGTCATCGATCACCAGGGCTTTACGGCCCGCGAGAATGGAATCCACCCGGCGCACAGTGGAAAGAATCTCCTTCTGCTGTTCCGTTAGCGCTTCATCAGACCTATGCAGCAGCAGTGTGGTTTCATCGAGCAGCCGCTCGAGCGAAGGAGCGTACCGCACCACGCTGGAACGCGAAAGCCGGTGCAACTCAGCGGCCTGCCCCGGGTTCAGCCTGCGCGCGCCGAAGATGATGCAGGGAGGAACGAAGGGAGCAAGCTTGCTTTGTGCTTCCTCAATAAATTCGATGCCTACCCGCTCGGAAATCACCCAATCGACGATGATGCCGTCAAAATACTCGCTTGTAATTGCCTGCATCGCTTCAGCGCCCGACGATGCATCGATAAATTCCAGATCTCCTGCGCCGATAGCCGAACGAATTTCCTGCCGGAGCGGGTAGCTATCCGTGACCAGAAGAAGCTTTTTAGCGCGAGGCTCCATGGACCGTTGAATGACGCCGAATACCTTGTCCAGAACTTCGGAGGCGGACGCTTTCTGCACGCAGCTCATGGCCCCCAGGACGAAACTCTGCCGGCTGTTTTCATGCGCCGAGATTACATGTACGGGAATGTGCCGCGTTGACGTATTGTGCTTCAGGCAATCGAGCACGGTCCAGCCGCTCATGTCGGGTAATTTCACGTCGAGCGATATGGCTCCAGGCCGAAATTCACGGGCCAGGTTTATCGCAGTGCTTCCTCGAAGCGCGATCAGCGCTTTCAATCCCCGCTTATGCGCAATATCGAGCATGATACGCGCGAAGGCCACGTCATCTTCAACGATGAGCAGGAGACGATCACCAGCCTGAACAATGTTCCGGTCATCGTCGATTACCAGATCGCGGTCCGCCAGCCAGTTCGGAACCGCCAGAGCGCCGTGCTCAAAACGCTCGCCGGCGTCCCGAGTCATCCAAACCCGCATGACCGAAAAGAGATGATCCAGATCGACAGGCTTCGCGACGTAGTCCGAAGCTCCAGCCTGGAGGCACTTTTCGCGATCGCCTTTCATAGCTTTCGCAGTCAAGGCAATGATCGGAAGCGTTCTGAATTCCGGAATCTTCCGGATTGCCCGAGCGGTCTCGTAACCATCCATTTCGGGCATCATGACATCGAGTAGGACGGCATCGACGTCCCGGGCGTTCCTGAGCAGTTCGATTCCGGCGCGGCCGTTTTCGGCGTGCAGCACCTTCATGTCCCGTTGCTCGAGCACGCTGGTCAGAGCAAAGATGTTGCGCAGATCGTCGTCAATCACAAGGACCTTGCGGCCGGCAAGCAGCGGGTCTGTTTGGCGGACCTCCGATAAAGCCTTCCTTTGCTCTTCGGAAAGGGACTCCTGGTTCCGGTGGAGCGCAAGGACGGTTTCGTTCAGCAAGCGCTCGATTGTGGGTGCGTAACGGACCAAACTCGCGCCGGCGTACTTGTCAATTTCCGAGATTTGGCCTTCCAAAAGTTTGCGCGTTCCCGAAACGACGATTGGGGGGATATGGGACATCCTGGCCTGCAAGATCTCGATGAACTCGAGCGCGGCTCCGTCAGGGAGAACGCTATCGAGCACAATGGCATCCATCTCGTCTCTCTCGATCAGTTCCATGGCGGCGTCCAGACTGCAGGACTCGACGATCTCGATATCAAACCCGCCGATCAGATTGCGAATATCGCTGGCGCGCACGTCGCTTTCGGCTATCAGCAGCAATCTTTTCTTTCGTGGCTCGAGCGAGCGCTGAATCGTGCCGAACGTTTGTTCCAGGTTCTCCCTGGCAACTGACTTTTCGATGCAGCTCATCGCTCCCAAGGCGAAACCGCGGCGGCATCCCTCGTCCCCGGAGATAACATGGACCGGAATATGCGCCGTCGCTGGATCGTGCTTCA